>JBKOYZ010000226.1:0-33382 GCA_046725655.1 Actinomycetota bacterium
CACGAGCACGTGGAGACCAGATCCTCCGGTCGTGCGGACGAGGCTGTCGAGCCCGAGCGTGTCGAGCTCCTCGCGGACCAGCAGCGCGGCACGTGCGGCCTCGGCCGGGCTCGCGCCGCCGGCCGGGTCGAGGTCGAAGAGCACGAAGTCCGGCCGCTCGGGGCGGTCGCACCGCGAAGTCCAGACGTGCAGGTCGACGGCGCCGTACTCGACCATCCAGAGCAGCGCCGCCTCGCTGTTGACGAGCGGGTAGCGGACGAGTTCGCCGCGCGGCCTCGATTTCGCCGGCTGCTACACGTCCTGATTCACCGGCGGCGCGTCCTTGATCCACTCGAACGGGCCGCGCGGGACCGTGTAGTGGCGCTTGATCGTGAACGGCCGGTCGCGCATGTGCGGCAGCACGACGGGCGCAACCGCGTGGTAGTAGTCGACGAGCTGCCGTTTCCGCAGCCCTTCCTCCGGCCAGAACATCCGATCGAGATGCGTGAACGAGACCCGCGGCATCCGGGGTTCCTACCCAACGCCGCGGGAATACGAGCCGGAGGCGGTAGGTTGAGACCGACATGAAGCTCGAAGGCGTCCATCACGTCACGGCGATCACCGCCGATGCACCGCGGAACGTCGAGTTCTACGCAGGCGTCCTCGGCCTCCGGCTCGTCAAGAAGTCGGTCAACCAGGACGATCCGACGGTCTACCACCTCTTCTACGGGGACGAGCGCGGCGACCCCGGCGCAGACATCACGTTCTTCGAGTATCCGGGCGCGCGGCAGGGACGCGCGGGCGCCGGGATGGTTCACACGGTGGAGTGGCGCGTCGCCTCGGAGGATGCGCTCGACTTCTGGCAGAAGCGGCTCGACAACCACGTCCTCTCGCACGACGGCGGCCGCCTCGCGTTCGTCGATCCCGAGGGCCTTCGCCACGAGCTCGCTGTCGTCGAGACGAGCGACGAGCCTCTGATCGCCGACCATCCGGAGGTCCCCGCCGAGCTCGCGCTGCGGGGCTTCGACGGCGTCCGAGCCTTCGCGGCCGCTCCGGACCGGAGCCGCTCGTTTCTCGAACAGACGCTGGAATTCGAGCCCCGAGACGGCGATGCGTGGGAGGTTCGCGGCGATCAGCGCGGGAGTACCTATCGCTATAACGCGGCGCCCGAGTCGCCGGGGATCGGCGGCGCCGGCACCGTGCACCACGTTGCGTGGGCCTCGCCCATGGACGAGCACGACGCCTGGCACGATCGCGTCGCACAGGCCGGCGCGCACGTGACACCGGTGATCGACCGCTTCTACTTCAAGTCGATCTACTTCCGCGAGCCGAGTGGCGTTCTCTTCGAGATCGCGACGATCGGCCCCGGGTTCGCCACGGACGAACCGATCGAGCACCTTGGCGAGCGGCTCTCCCTGCCGCCGAACTTCGAGCACCTGCGGGAGCAGGTCGAGCCGATCCTGACACCGCTGCCAAACCCGCGCGAGACCGCCGCCGCGCGGTGAGCGGCCTCGACTCGCTCGCGTACCGGTTGCGACCGGCCGCGGGCGACCCGGGCGGCGCGCTCGTCCTCTTCCACGGCCGCGGCGCGGACGAGAACGACCTGTTTCCGCTGCTCGACGCGCTCGACCCGGAGCGCCGTCTCGTCGCTGCGACCCCCCGCGGCCCGTTGTCGCTGCCGCCGGGTGGGGCGCACTGGTACGTGGTCCGCGAGATCGGCTACCCGGACAAGCAGACGTTCGACGAGTCCTTCGGACGCGCGTCCGAGTGGCTCGACGGCTTCACGGCCGAGTCCAGCGTGCCGCCCGAGCGGACGGTCCTCGGCGGCTTCTCCCAGGGCGCAGTCATGACGTACGCGCTCGGTCTCGGCCGCGGGCAGCCGCGACCGGCCGGCCTCATGGCGCTGAGCGGATTCATCCCGACCGTGGAAGGGTTCGAACTCGATTTGAGCCCGCCGCTCCCTCCGGTCGCCATCGGCCACGGCACGTACGACCCCGTCATCTCGGTCGAGTGGAGCCGCCGAGCACGACAGCGACTCGAGCAGGCGGGCGCGGACGTGCTCTATCGCGAGTACCCGCTTCCCCACGCGGTCGACCCGCGCTACCTGCCCGAGCTCAGCCAATGGCTGGGCGCCGCGCTCGACTCCGTCGAGCACCCGCCGGCTCGTCCGTAGCACCAACCTCACAGGGGAAGCTCCAGGCCCGTTTCACGTTGTGGTGGTTCAGACGTGGGCGTGATCGAAGACGCGGTTGCGGAGTGCGAGTCGCCGCCGACCGGCCGTGCTGCGCTGCTGCGGAGCCCCACGACTGCCGCGCTGACAGCGGCACTCGTGACCGTCACGCTCTGGGCGTCGGCGTTCGTCGGCATCCGGTCCGCCGGTAAGACGCTTTCGCCGGGCGCGCTCGCGCTCGGTCGCCTCCTCGTGGGGTCGGTCGCATTGCTGCTGATCGCCGCGGCGCGGCGGGAAGCCTTGCCGCAACGCTCGGACGTGCGGAAAGCGGCTCCCGCCCTCCTCCTCTGCGGGCTGCTCTGGTTCGGCGCGTACAACGTGCTGCTGAACGCGGGCGAACGGCGGGTCGACGCGGGCACCGCGGCGATGCTCGTCGGCGTCGGGCCGATCCTGATCGCGATCCTCGCCGGCTTGACGCTGCGCGAAGGATTCCCGCGGACGCTGCTGACCGGCTGCACCGTCGCGTTCGGCGGCGTCGTCCTGATCGGCGTCGCGACGTCGAACGGCGGCTCGTCGTCGACCGGGGTCGCGCTGTGCCTCGTCGCAGCCGGCGCGTACGCCGCCGCCGTGGTGCTGCAGAAATCGGCGCTGGGAAGGTTGAGCGCCCTCCAGGTGACGCTCTTCTGCTGCCTCGCCGCGACTGTCGCGTGTCTTCCCTTCGCGCCGCAGCTGATTCGCCAGGCCGACGACGCGAGCGGCAGCGCAATCGGCTGGGTGCTCTACCTCGGCGTCTTCCCGACCGCCATCGCGTTCACGACCTGGGCCTTCGCGCTGGCGCGCACGAGCGCAGGACGGCTCGGCGCGACGACGTATCTCGCCCCGCCGCTGTCCGTGCTCCTCGGGTGGCTGCTCCTCGACGAGGCGCCGCCGGCGCTGGCTCTCGCGGGCGGCGGCCTGTGCCTCATCGGCGTGGCGGTCGCGAGGCGGCGTGCGTGACCTGAAGGGGACGCCTGAGGATCGTTCGAGAATACGATCATCGCGATGAAACGACTCGTCGCGGCCGTCATTGTCGGGATGTTTCTCTTGATGAGTCCTGCGAGCTACTCCAGTGGCGCACGATGTCCGAGTGATGCTCTGCGCGTTACGAAAGCCGACTTCCCTGCCGCAAGGCGCGCACTGCTTCGGTACCTTCGGGGCACCTACCGTTCACCGGCTTTCATCAACGGCAGGCCGCTGAAGGGAGACCTTCTCCGCGGTATTCGACTTTCGGCAAAGCTCGCGACCAGCCCGCACGCAGCCTTCCGCCTCGTCGCGCGCCGCGAATGCGGCACTCGCATCTGGCGGCGAACGATCATCGTGGCCGCGTATCTACCCGCCGTAGCTCGTCAGGCCGGTACTGATCTAGCCCAGCTGACGTTTTTCGTCTCCCGGACGCCGTCCCGCTGGCTGGTCTGGGAACGGGTCCATTAGCCAACCACGCCGCCCCGTCGCCGATGCCGGCTTTGCCGGCGTCGGCTCACTCGCTTATGGATCAAACCAAGCCGAGCAAAGTCGTCATGGCCGCGAACGGCCGGACTTTGCTCGGAGAAGAGGCGCCGACCAGATTCGAACTGGTGTACGAGGCTTTGCAGGCCTCTGCCTAACCTCTCGGCCACGGCGCCGCGGGGAGGAATCGTAGCGCCGCTTCCTGGGTAGGCCTGAAGCGTGAGCCAGCTCCGGCTCGACGCCAACGGCGACGGCACCGCGGCGGCGCTCATCCCCGAGCGCCCGACCCTGAATAGCCTGCGCGAGGCCGCGGCGGGCTGCAAGGCATGCCCACTCTGGGAGAGCGGAACGCAGACGGTCTTCGGCGAAGGCGGCGCGCACGCCGACGTCGTCTTCGTCGGCGAGCAGCCGGGCGACAGTGAGGATCTCGAGGGCCGGCCGTTCGTCGGGCCGGCGGGGCAGCTCTTCGACCGCGCGCTCGAGGAGGTCGAGATCGACCGCTCGCAGGTCTACGTGACGAACGTGGTCAAGCACTTCAAGTGGAAGCCGCAGGGAAAGCGGCGAATTCACCAGAAGCCAAACTGGGGCGAGATCGCCGCGTGCCGCCCCTGGCTCGACGCCGAGGTCGCGGTGCTTAAGCCGCGGGTACTCGTCTGCCTCGGCGCGACGGCGGCCCAGGCGCTGCTCGGACGCGACTTCCGCGTTTCCCGGCAGCGGGGCGAGCTGGTCGACTCGCCGCTGGCGCCGAAGGCGATCGCGACCGTCCATCCGTCGTCCATCCTCCGGGCCGAGGACCGAGAGCTCGAGTACCGGGAGTTCGTCCGCGACCTCCGGAAGGTCGCAGCCTTGATCAAGTCCTAGCCGGCGCGGGAGAGCGTCCGTTCGACTGCCGCAAAGGGCATGAAGCCGAGCACGCCGCCTCGGCCGGTGTTGTACGTGTAGACGACGCCGACGTCGTCCAAGTGAGCCCGAACGGGCGAGGGAGCGCGGAGCAGAACCCGCGTGCGGCCGCCGGCCAGCTGCGTCGCGAAGACCTTTCGCCCCGCCGTGAGGACGGCGACGCCGAAGTGGACGTCGACCGCGGGCCGCGCTCCGCGGGGCACCACCCAGCTATGGAGCAGCCGGCCGTCGGCGACTGAGTACACGTCGAGCGTCCGCCCGCGCGTGAGCACGACGAGCTGTCCCGCCCGAAGGGCGAGCGCACGAGCGTTCATCGGGCCGAACGAGCGGACAAGTCGTTCACCGTCGCGAACGTCGATCTGCCCGTCGGCCCTCAGGACCGCGAGCTGCCCGCGATCGACAGAAAGCTGGATCACGGCGGAAGGAGTCGACGTCGCTACTGTCGGTTCTTGCCCCTCGAGGACCCCGACTCGCGCGGGCCGATCCTTCGCGCCGATCGCGTACGCCGACATCGCTCCGTCGGCGCTGAGGGGACGGATCGCGGCCGCTCCCAGACGGGTGCGCGTGACCACCTTCTCGACGCACTTGACCATCGTGCTGGAGATCAGCGTCTGCGTCCTTCCGTACGTCGTGACGATCTCGAGGTACTGGCCGCCCAGAGCGACCGCCGTGATGTGTCCGGGGGCGTGCTCCTCCGGACAGACCGGCGGCTCGGCCATCAGATCCGAGGCGTAGTGCCAGGGGATCGTCCACAGGCCGATGTGGTCGCACCGGCCGGCAGGATCCTTCTTGACGAAGATCACAGTGCGGCCGTCCAGCGAGAAGTCGCCGATGGCCGCCGGTACCCGTAGCGGACGGAATGGACGGAGCGCGTGCCGCACGCCCGCGAACGGAACGAACTTCAGGACCGAGCGGCCGCTCCTCGCTCGCTTGTAGAGATCGTCCTGGAAGGCAATCCCTGACGGTTCGATCTGCGGGTAGTCGCCACGCCGTTTGACTCCGACGAGCGCAAACCGGCCATCGCTGAGTCGGACGGCGTAGACACCGTTTGAGCTCGAGAGCAGGGCAACACCGCGTGCAACGTCGACCGACGAGGCACGAACCGGAAGGGGCCAGTCGTGCAGCTCGGCGCCGGTTCGGGCGTCGTAGACGGCGAGCCTGTCGGGACGATCCGGCACCGAGCCCCCCTGACTCAGGACGACGCGAACGCGACCGTCGCTCGCGGTTCGTCTCGAGTCGGCCGCGCCGGGAGCCGGCGCGGTGCCGGTGCATCCTGTTTGAGAAGACTTCGAGGCGAGTGGTCGCCAGACGATCTGGCGCTCGCAGCCGTTGATCCAAGCATCGATCGCCACGCGCGCACCACGCAGGGTGTAGCCGTCGACACGGCCCTGAACGGTCAGGCTCCGTGTGCCGAGCAGGTGGGGATGGCAGATGTAGGCGAAGGCCGAGGCGCTGAAGGTCAAGGCAAGACCTGCGACAAGCGCGACCCGGAAAGCTCGCCGTCCCGACGAGAATCTCATGGCGGCAAGCCGACTCTACGCCCGCCGCCTGAACGGGGTCAATCGCGCTGAGCGCACGGTGGAAGCCGGAGTACCCGCAGCTGCGGCGCACCGTCGCACGTCCGCGCAATCCTGGTCAGCGGCTACCTCCCCCGCCTCAATGCGCGAGCTTGGACAGGAAAGCGCCGTTCTCGACGCGAGCGCGTAAGCCGCCTGTCGGCAAGGGCGCGTCAGTCCGCGGCCGCGGCACTGGCCGACCGCCTGGTAGCACGCGACGTTCCCCTGATTCCCTACGGCAACAAGGTGAATGCCGAGTTCTTGGCGCCGACCCTCGGCTGCCGCGTCTTTCCCCCCGCCAGTAGCGGCGTCGACCTCGCGGCGCTCTGCCTGAACGGAAGCCGGTCGTTCGCGACCGCTCTTTCGGCCGACTCGGAGGCGTTCGTGCCACCGGACAAGCCGGACGCTGTGTCCTCAGCGGTCGCGGATTGCCCAACGCTAGGCGGGAGTCGGCAGCCCCTCGATCGCGCGCAGGGCCCGTGTGATCTCGTCCTCGTCCAGGGCGACATCCTCGAGCTTGCCCGCGAAGTAGTTGTCGTAGGCGCCCATGTCGAAGTGGCCGTGGCCGGAGAGGTTGAACAGGATCGTCCGCTCCTCGCCCGCCTCGTCTGCCTCCTTCGCGACCTGAATCGTCCCGTGGATGGCATGCGCGGCCTCGGGGGCGGGGACGATCCCTTCACTCCCCGAAAAGAGGACCGCAGACGCGAAGACGTCGTTCTGGAGGTAGGCCTCGGCGCGGATCAACCCGTCGAGCACGAGCTGGGAGATGAGCGGCGCGACGCCGTGGTAGCGCAGCCCGCCGGCGTGGATCGGCGCCGGGACGAAGTCGTGGCCAAGCGTGTGCATCGGGACGAGCGGCGTCAGCTTGCTCGTGTCGCCGAAGTCGTACGCGAAGTGGCCCCGGGTAAGAGTCGGGCAGGCGGCCGGCTCACACGCCAGCGCGTCGATCTCGCGGCCGGCGATCTTCTCGCGCAGGAACGGCAAGGCGAGCCCGGCGAAGTTCGACCCGCCCCCGACGCAGCCGACCACGACGTCCGGCGAGGCACCCGCAAGCTCCATCTGCGCGATCGCCTCCTGCCCGATCACCGTCTGGTGCAGGAGCACGTGGTTGAGGACGCTCCCCAGCGAGTAGGCGGTGTCGTCCCGTCCGGCGGCGTCCTCGACCGCCTCCGAGATCGCGATCCCAAGGCTGCCCGGCGAGTCCGGGTGCTCCTCGAGGATTGCGCGACCGCTCTGGGTGTCCGTGGAGGGGCTCGGCACGATCTCCGCACCCCAGGCTTGGATCAACGAGCGCCGGTTCGGCTTTTGCTCGTACGAGATCTTGACCATGTAGACCTTGCACTCGAGCCCGATCAGCCTGCACGCGAACGCGAGCGCGCTCCCCCACTGGCCGGCGCCGGTCTCGGTGGACAGGCGCGTCCGCCCCTCCTTCTTGTTGTAGAAGGCCTGTGCGACGGCGGTGTTGGGCTTGTGACTGCCGGGCGGGCTGACGCCCTCGTACTTGTAGAAGATGCGCGAGCGGGTACCGATCGCCTCCTCCAGACGCCGCGCGCGGAAAAGCGGCGTCGGGCGCCAGAGGCTGTAGATCTCGAGCACTTCCTCGGGAATGGTGATCTCAGCTTCCTCGCTCACCTCCTGCTCGATCAGCTCCAGCGGGAAGAGCGGCGCAAGGTCGGCCGGTCCAACCGGCTGCCCCGTCCCGGGATGCAGCACCGGTTGCGGCGCCGTTGGCATGTCCGAGCGGATGTTGTACCAGCGGCGCGGCAGCTGCGATTCGTCGAGCAGGAACTTGGTCTGGCTCGCCGCGCGGTCGCGGATCTGCTGCACCTCGCGAGCATAGCCCAGGCCGATCCTCGGCACTCGGCTGTGTCTACTCGGCGCCCGCCGGGACGAGGATGCCGCGCCCCTGCAGCCGCCCTGCGTCGAGGTCGGCCATCGCGTCGTTGATCGCGTCGAGCGGATACCAGCTCGTGCGGAGCCGAATCTTCCCCTGGGCAGTGAGCGTCATCAGCTCCTCGAGGTCGGCGTAGGTGCCGACGAGATTCCCGATGAACGAGATCTCGCGCGAGATGATCTCGATCGTCGGGATCACGAGGTTCCCTCCGTAGCCGATCACGTAATAGAAGCCGCCGTCCCGGATCATCGCGATCCCGTCGTCGACAGCGTCCTTCTCGCCGACGAAATCAAGGATCGCCTCTGCGCCCAGCCCGTCGGTGAGCGCCCGGACCGTGTCGACGTGCGAGCCGTCCGCCCTGACCACGTGGTCGGCGCCGACACTGCCGGCGAGCTCGAGCGCCGATTCAGACGGATCGACGACGATGATCTCGGCCGGCGTCATCGCCGCCAGGCACTGGATCGCGATGTGTCCGAGGCCGCCTGCCCCGATCACCACCGCGCGGGTGCCAGGGCCGAGCACGGGCAGCGCCTTCTTGACGGCGTGGATCGCGGTCAGTCCTGCGTCGGCGAGCGCTGCGATGTCCTTCGGCTCCAACGAGGGATCGAGCTTGATTACCGCCCGCGCGCTCGTGAGTAGGAAATCGGCGAACCCTCCGTCTCGGTTGATCCCGGGGAAACGACCGTTGATGCAATGCATGTCGTCGCCACGACGGCAGGGCCCACAGAGGCCACAGGTGATGAACGGGTGCACGATTACCGTATCGCCGACCTCGACGTTCGTGACTCCCGAGCCGACCTCGTGGATCCAGCCGGCACTCTCGTGACCAAGCGTGTAGGGCAACGTCACGCCGGACTTCTCGGCCCACTGACCCTCCTGGATGTGTAGATCCGTGCGGCACAGGCCGCCAGCTCCGATCCGAACGACGACGTCGAGCGACCCAACCGCGCGGGGCTCGTCAACCTCGTCCACGGCCAACGGGTCGTGGTAAGCGTGTAGCCGCGCCGCTTTCATGTTCTCACTTTCGCAGGCTCATCTGCCCGTGGTGAAGCGAGAGCCTCGCGCGCCGCTGCATCAAACGGCATCCGCTCGAGCGGAACGAGCGTCGCGATCGTTTCCTCGCCGACGACCGTAGGCGACCTGAGGCCTTCCACGATCGGACGTGCGACTCCGGCCTTCACCGGCGTCACGAGATGCAGCCAGTACGACGAGAGCCGCGGCGTCAGGAACGGAACCTCGACGATAAGAGGTTTCTTGCCTCGGATCGCGGCGATGCGTTCGATCATCTGCCGGTAGGTCATCACCTCCGGCCCGCCGATGTCGAACCCGCGGCCACGCGCCGCGTCGAGGCCACACACGCCGGCGAGGTACGCCACGGCGTCCCGTAGGGCGATCGGCTGGGTCGGGACGCCCACCCAGCGCGGGCAGATCATCGCCGGCAGCCGATCGACGAGGGCAACGATGACCTCGAATGCTGCGCTTCCCCGGCCGACGATCATCGCCGCCCGCAGCGTCGTCACTGGGACGGCGCCTTGCTCGAGCCGCTTGCCCGTTTCGAGCCGGCTTCGCAGGTGGGGCGAAAGCACCGAATCCTTGCCGGCAAGCCCTCCGAGATAGACGATCTGCTTCACGCCTTCGTGGGCAGCTTCAGCGCTCGTCGTTTCGGCAGCGCGCAGATCCCGCTCCTCGAAATCAGCCTTCCCGAGTGAGTGGACGAGGTAGTAGACGACATCCACGCCATCGAGCGCCCGCCGCACAGCGTCCGCATCGGTCGCGTCCGCCTTGCACCACGTGATTCCATTTTCGTCTTCGCGGTCCGCGCGCGAGATTGCGACCACGTCGTGCTCGCGTGCGAGCGTCGGGAGCAGCGACGCGCCGATCGTGCCCGTCGCACCGAACACGACGACCTTCAAGTGGCCGCTTCCCCGGCGAGACGAGCGAAGTACCGGCGGCTGAGCGCGACGTGGATTCTGCTCTGCACTGCGTTGTAGAGCGCCCCTGTCTGTGCCGGCCCACCTAGGCGGGCCGCGAGACGAGGGTAGAAGCCGCGGATCGCCGAGCGCAGCTCGAAACGCTCCCCGGCCGTCTGCGCGAAGCTGATTTCGCCTGCGGGCTGCTGGACCAGCAGACCGCCTGCGATCGGAAACCTGCAGGCGACGCGGCGTGGCGTGACCTCGAAGCTCGGCTCGGCGAACGAGAGCAAGAGCGCGCCGCGTCCGAGGATCCGAAGCTCGAGGTGCTTGCCCCGCCTACGCGGGCGGATCAGTCCCCACGTCGCACGCTTCACCTCCCGCCAGTAGCGGTCGCCGAGCTGGACAGCACCGGCGTGATCGAACGGTACGGCCGCGGATGCGAGCACGATCCGCTGCTCGGACTCGACGGCTCCCTCAGCCGTCTGTCGCTGCATCGTCTCCCATCCGACGAGGCTCACGACAAATCTCTACCTGTTGAAGAGACTCCCAGGCACCGATCGACCGCCGTCCAGCTCAAGGCGGGATCGAGAGAAAGGAGAGAGGACAGAAAGGAGATGCGGAGGAGAGAGAGCGGATGATGGGATTCGAACCCACGACCTTCTGCATGGCAAGCAGACGCTCTAGCCAACTGAGCTACATCCGCGTGGCGTCGAAGTATAGCCGCGGTCTCAGGCGGTGGTTTCCCCGTCCAGTGCCTCGTTCACGAGCCTGTCCGCGAGCTCGTTGTGCTCGCGGCGGACCGACGTGAAGCTGACCTTCTCGAGCCGACGGGCGAGGTCGCTCGCCTCCTCGTTCAGCGTCCGCAGCGTCTCCTTCTTGACCTTGTACTCGCCCCGCATCTGGCGGACGACGAGTTCCGAGTCGGACACGACCTCGAGCTCGTCGACGCCGAGCTCGAGCGCTTGCTTCAGCCCAGCAATCAGGCCGCGGTACTCCGCCACGTTGTTCGTGGCGACGCCGATCACCTCGCCTCGCGCGTCGAGGACGGTGCCGTCCTCGGCCTCGAGGACGTAGCCGAAGGCAGCCGGGCCCGGGTTGCCGCGGGCGCCGCCGTCGGTGGAAAGCTTCGCCTTCAGGCTCACGACGGCTCGAGGTCGACGAGCGGGTAGAGCTCGTACGCCACCTCTTCGTACGGGTGGGCGCCGAGGAGCGCGGCCACGACCTCCGCGGCCTGGCCGGCGGGGACAACCGTCTCGACCCGCAGCTCCGGCATCCGCTCCTCGCGGCCAGGCTCGCCGATTGCGGGATCGGTGCCCTCGCCGCCCTGGAACGTACCGGTGCCCGCCGTGTACCAGGAGCACCGCTCGTAGTCGCCGATCCGCCCGGCACCCGCCGCGAACACGGCCTCGCGTGTCGGGTCCAGCGCCTCCTCCGGCACGAACCAGACGAGCTTGTACCGCGCGCTCACGTTCGCGCACGCGGCGCCGCGGAAACGAGCTGCGCACGGCGATCCTCGAGGTCCTGCCGCGACCGACGCCGGCGGAACGCTACGACGCAGCGGTCTCGGTTGAGGTCGACGAGGCGCTGACCGGTCACGCCGCGGTCGACCAGCTCGACATCGTCGACGACTCCGGCGAAGAGCCGTCCTGATCTTCGAGGAGCGCGACGGGATCGCCAAGGCAGCGCGTCTGACCGCCAACGGGCTCGACATCAAGCTCTTCCACATCCTGACCTTCACCTAGGCCGCGCCCAGCGGCCCGAGTCACGGCGACGGGTGCTCTTCCGTGTCGATCTGCGCGCGCTGGAGCTTGCCCGAGTAGTCGACGTAGACGGACTTCCATTCGGTGAAGACGTCGAGCGCCGCCTGCCCGGCCTCGCGGTGGCCGTTGCCGGTGTCCTTCGTGCCGCCGAACGGCAGATGCACTTCCGCGCCGATCGTGCCCGCGTTGACGTAGGTGATGCCGGTGTTCAGGTCTCGGATCGCGCGGAACGCACGGTTCACGTCGCGCGAGAAGATCGAGGATGAGAGCCCGTACTCGACGCCGTTGGAGACGGCGATCGCCTCGTCGAGCGAGCGCACGCGGATCAGGGCCGTCGTCGGCCCGAAGATCTCCTCCTGCGCGATACGCATGCCGGCTTCGACATCGCCGAAGACGGTCGGTCGGTAATAGAAGCCCTTGTCGAGACCGTCGCCGCGCGCGACCTCGCCGCCCGTCAGCAGCGTCGCGCCCTCGTCGCGGCCGATCCCCGTGTACGAGTCGATCTTGTCGAGGGCGGTCCTGTTGATCACGGGACCGATGTCGGTCTCGTCCTCCCACCCCGGGCCGAGCCGCATTTCCTCGACGCGCGCGACGAGGCGGGACGCGAGCTGGTCGTAGACGGCTTCATGCACGATCACGCGGCTGGCGGCGGTGCACCGCTGCCCCGAGGTGCCGAATGCCGACCAGACGATCCCGTCGACGGCGAGCTCGAGGGCCGCGTCGTCCATGACGATGATCGCGTTCTTGCCGCCGAGCTCGAGGTGCACGTGCTTCAGGCCGTCTGCCGCCGCGCGTGTCACGCCGACGCCGGTCTCGCGCGAGCCGGTGAAGGTGATGATCGGGACGTCGGGGTGCTCGACGAGCCGCTGCCCGACGTCGCTGCCGCCGCCGTGGACGATGTTCAGGACGCCTTTTGGCAGGCCCGCCTCGGCGAAGAGCTCGACGTAGCGCTCGCCGAGCGCCGGCGTGTCGGTCGCGGGCTTGAAGACGACCGTGTTCCCGCAGACGATCGCCGGCAGCGTCTTCCACGACGGGATCGCGATCGGGAAGTTCCAGGGCGTGATCGCGCCCACGACCCCGACCGGCATCCGCACCGACATCTGGAATTTGTCCGGCAGCTCCGACGGCGTGGTCTGGCCGAACAGGCGGCGGCCCTCGCCCCCCACGTAGTAGGCCATGTCGATCGCTTCCTGCACGTCGCCCGCGGCCTCCGGCTTGACCTTGCCCATCTCGTGGGTCATGAGGTCGGTCAGATCGTCTTTGTGCTCCGCGAGCAGCTGCCCGAAGCGGAAGAGGACCTCTCCGCGCTTGGGCGCCGGGACGAGGCGCCACTCCTCGTATGCGGCCTTCGCCGCCGCAACAGCGCGGTCGACGTCCTGGGGCCCCGACTTCGGGAAGACGCCGATCGTCTGGCCGTCGGCCGGGCTCGTCGACTCGAAGGTCTCGCCGGATGCGGCGTCCACCCACTCGCCGTCGATGTAGTTCTGGAAGCTCTTCGCGCCCAGGATCGCCATTCGGCCGCGATTCTAATGACGCGGCATCGCGCTGAACGGCCGTAGCGGCAAAGCCGCCACGGCCACTTATGCGGCATCGCAAGCGACGCCTTAGCCGGCCTCGGGTGCGTCGGTGTCCGGGAACGAGCCCGGCCGGCGCCGGCGCCGGTCGCGGAGCCTCCGCTTCTCGGCGAACTCGCCGCCCGGCCTTCTACGACGGCGGTCCGGGCCCTCACGCCGGTCGACGATCACCTCGACGTTCGGGTTGTCCTTGTAGTAGTCGACCATCTTCTCGTACAGCTCGTCGGCCAGCTCGCGCGGGATCACGCAGTAGATCATCCTGCTTCGTAGTGTAGGAGCGCCGCGGCGCCGCGTTACACGCGTGCGATGTTCGGCACGAGGCGCCCGTGCTCGTCGAGGTGCGCGTTCCAGTTCTTGTCGACCGCATCGAGCTCCGTGAGCTCGTGCCCGCGCTCGTGCAGCCGCACCGGCTGGGCCGATTCTGGCGTGACGCGGTACTGGTACCAGGAGATGTCCCAGGCGACCGTGACCACGACCTCGCCGCTGACCCCGGAGAGCGAGCGGATGCTGATCCTCGGCTCGCCGAGGCTCTTCGCGATTCCCGCAACCGTACGGCGGAAATCCGTGTGGTTGAAGAGGTCGGCGGCCTCGACCACCGCCAGCTCAGGCCCCGACAGCCGCCGCAGGATCGGCTCGTCGGCCACGGGAGACTCGGCGACACCCGTCTTCCGCCCTTCGAACAGGCTCCCGAGCGAGAGCCTCCGCCGCGGTCGGTCGGTCGAGACCGTGGGTGTCGTCGGACTCCCCTCCTTGAGCCAGCCGGAGTCAACCGCCAGGTCCTGGCAGAGGGCGCAGACGTCGACGTAGTTCTCGCCGTCAGGCGAGTAGCGCGTCACTTTCTCCCCCACCAGCAGCGTCCGCTCGCAGACCGCGCATCTCCGCGCGACGGATTGCCGCGTGATCCGCATCGGCGCGACTATAGCCCTCTCGGACCACCTGGCAGGCTGGTCCCGCGAAGCGTTGGCCCAGCCGTACGCTACGCCGGCACGAACCCCGCTGGCCTGGCCAGCGGCGTTAATGCTCCGGGGCGACTACTTAGTGACAGTCTGTTACTTGGAACGGTTCGGCCTGGCTTGCGGTTGATGTCACCCCAAGCGCCGTGCCGGGACGTGTCGAACTTTGCAACAGACTGTTACTTGGATTCGACGCCTGCGCTCGTGTGTCCGAACGGGCTCGCGGCTCCGCAGCGGGTGACCGCCCCCGACTCCCGCCTAGACCGCGGCCTCTTCCTTCTCCTTCTTCGCCTCGGCGATCACCTTCTGGGCGATGTGCGCCGGAACCTCCTCGTAGCGCGAGAACGCCATGTGGTAGTCGCCGCGGCCGCCTGTGAGCGAGGTGAGCGACTGCGAGTACGTGAGGATCTCCGACATCGGCACCTCGGCCTTGATCTGGGTCATCCCGCCACGCGGCTCCATCCCCTGAAGCCGGCCGCGCCGTGAGTTGAGGTCGCCGTTGACGGCGCCCACCGCCTCGTCCGGAACGGTCACCTCCACGTCCATGATCGGCTCCAGCAACACGGGATCCGCCTCCTCGTAGGCCTGCTTGAAGGCGAGCGACCCGGCGATCTTGAACGCCATCTCCGACGAGTCGACGGAGTGGTGCGAGCCGTCGACGAGCCGGACGCGCACTCCCTGCACCGGCGCGCCGGCGAGCTCGCCGTGCTGCATCGCCTCCTGGATCCCCTTGTCGACGGCCGGCCGGAACCCCTGCGGGATGACGCCGCCGACGATCTCGTCGACGAACTCGTAACCCTGATGCTCGTCGAGCGGCTCGAGCACGATGTGGGCGTCACCGAACTGGCCGCGGCCGCCGGTCTGCTTCTTGTAGCGACCGTGCGCCCGGGCCTCCCTGCGGATCGTCTCCAGGTACGGAACGCGCGGCTGGTGGAGCTCGACGTCGGCGCCGAAGCGGCTCCGCACCCGCTCGACGGCCACCTCGACGTGAATCTGGCTGAGGCCGGAGAGGAGCTGCTCGCCCGTCTGGGGGTCACGGCGGAGCACGAGCGTCGGGTCCTCCTCCGACAGGCGCCGGAGCGCGGTGCCGACCTTTTCCTCGTCTCCCTTCGCCTTCGGCGTGACGGCGAAGCTCATCACCGGCTCCGGGAAGCCGATCTCGGGCGTTTCCACCTCGCGCTCGGCGTCGAGCAGCAGATCGCCCGTCGTCGTCTCCTTGAGCTTCGAGACCGCGCCGATATCCCCCGCGCCGAACGCCGATTCCTGCGTGTGCTCCTTACCCTGGAGCGTCAGCAGCTGGCCGACCCGCTCCTTCGTCTGGTTGCGGTGATTCGAGAGCGTCGAGTCCGAGTTCAACTCACCGGCGACGACGCGAAAGACGTTGATCCGCCCCGCGAAGGGGTCGGCGATCGTCTTGAAGACGAACGCCGACGTTCCCTCGTCGCCGACGCCCTCGAGCTCGATGTGCTTCTTCGCCGGCGACGGCACGCCTTCGACCAGCAGGTCGAGGAGGGCCGTCGTCCCCAGGTTCTTCGTGGCGACGCCGCAGGCCACGGGGAAGAGCTCGCCGCGGGTGACGGCGTCCTTGAGCGCGCGCGCGACCTCGTCCGCGCTCAGCTCCTGGCCGTCGAGGTAGCGCTCCATCAGCGCTTCGTCGGTCTCCACGACGGAGTCGAGGAGCTTCTCGCGGTACTCGGTCACCTGCGACTCCAGCTCGGCCGGAATCTCGACAGGCGCGCCCTCCCGCTCGCCCTCCGGGCTCATGTACGCCTTCACGTGCAGCAGGTCGACGATCCCCGTCAGCTCGTGCTCGGCCCCGATCGGCAGGTGGACGGCGACGCAGCGGTCGGAGAGCTGCTCGCGCAGGCTCTCGAGGGTCCGGAAGAAGTCGGCCCGCTCGCGGTCGAGCATGTTGACGAAGACGACCCGCGAGAGATCGCGTTCGTCTGCGCGCTGCCAGGCGCGGCTCGTCTGCACCTCCACGCCCATGACGGCGCTGACGACCACCAGCGCACCCTCGACCACCCGCAGCGCTGCGACCATGTCGCCCTGGAAGCCGGGATCGCCGGGCGTGTCGATCAGGTTGATCTTGCGGCCCTGCCACTCGGCGTGGCACAGCGAGGCCGCGAGCGACATCTGCCGCTTGTGCTCGTCGTCATCCCAGTCCGAGGTCGTGTTCCCGGCCTCGATCGTGCCGAGGCGGTTGATCGCTCCCGCCTGGTAGAGGATCGCCTCGACGAGCGACGTCTTCCCCGTGGAACGGTGGCCGACGACGGCGACATTGCGAATCTTTCCGGGCTCGACGGGCATCTGGCTGGGCTCCTCCTCGGGTCGTGGTCGCGCGGTCGATCTTAGCGTCGCCCCTGCGGCCCGGTGCCGCGTCTCCAGGCGTCTCCCGGGACGACGTTCGGCGGCAATATCCTCCGCTCCGGCATGTGGGGACGGGAGGCGGTCGTCTACCAGATCTACCCGCGGTCCTTCCAGGACAGCGGCGGCGACGGAATCGGCGACCTGCGAGGGATCACGGCGCGGCTCGACCACCTCTCCTGGCTCGGCGCCGACGCACTCTGGCTGTCGCCGATCTACCCGTCACCGCTCGCGGACTTCGGCTACGACGTCTCCGACTACACGGCGGTCGACCCGCACTTCGGCTCGCTCGCCGATTTCGACGCGCTCGTCGCCGGCGCGCATGAGCGCGGCCTGCGCGTGCTGCTCGATCTGATCCTCTGCCATACGTCGATCGAGCACCCGTGGTTCCGGGAACATCCCGACTGGTACATCTGGTCGCCCGTCGACGGCCCGCCGAACAACTGGATCGCAGCTTTCGGCGGCAGCGCTTGGAGCCTCGACGAGCAGAGCGGGCGCTGGTACCTGCACTCGTTCTACCCCGAGCAGCCGGACCTCGACTGGCGAAACCCCGCTGTGGTGGAGGCGATGCAGGAGGTCGTCCGGTTCTGGCTCGACCGCGGCGCGGACGGCTTCCGGCTCGACGCAATCGATCGGTTGATCAAGGACGATCGCCTCCGCGACGATCCGCCGGCGACGGGGAAGTTTCCGCTGCCCCTGTGGGGTGAGGCGGCCACGCTCGAGCACGTCTACTCGCGCAACCGGCCCGAGACCATCGACGCGCTGCGGAAGATCCGCGATGCTGCCGGCGATGCCTTTCTCGTCGGCGAGGTGTTTCTGCCGACGAACGAGTGCGCGCCGTATCTCGAGGTGCTCGACGCCGTCTTCGCGTTCGAGTTCCTCTTCGCACCGTGGGAGGCGGAACGGCTTCGGGCCGCAATCGCGCCGGCGGCGCAGCTCCAGCGCGTTGCGTGGGTGATGTCGAACCACGACTTCGGCCGGCTCGCGAGCCGAGTGGGCGAAGAGAACGTGCGGGCAGCCGCAGTGCTGCTGCTGACGCTGCCCGGAGTCGCGTTCGTCTACCAGGGCGACGAGATCGGCCTCGTCGAAGGACCCGGCGCCGACCCGCGCTACGACCGGGCCGGGCGGGACTCGGCGCGCCACCCGATGCAATGGGATGCGACCGCAACGGGCAGCTTCACCTCCGGGGAGCCGTGGCTCCCCGTCGTCGACCCCCGGGAACGGAGCGTCGCCGCCCAGCACGACGATCCCCACTCACTGCTCCATCTCTACCGGCGCCTGCTCGGGCTTCGCCGCGGTCTCGGCGGCGGCTTCAGGCTGCTCGATTCGGCACCGGGGCTCGTCGCCTTCGAGCGCGGAGATCACGTCGTCGCGGTCAACACCACCGGCGAGCAGCAGCCGCCCCCCGCAACCGGCGACCTCGTGCTGGCGACGAGCGACGACGCCCTGGCGGACAGGCGGCTCGCGCCGCATGCCGCGACCATCGTGCGCAAACCGGGGTAAGCTCGCACCCAAGGGGAGGATCGCGTTGGCAGAGATCGTCTACGACAGCGTTGGGAAGGTCTACGACGACGGCACGCGAGCCGTCGAGGACCTCGACTTGGACATCCAGGACGGCGAGTTGATGGTGCTCGTCGGGCCCTCCGGCTGCGGGAAGACGACGGCGCTGCGGATGTGCGCCGGCCTCGAGGAGATCACCGAGGGCGAGATCAGGATCGGCGACCGGATCGTCAACGACCTGACACCCAAGGACCGCGATATCGCGATGGTGTTCCAGAGCTACGCGCTGTACCCGCACATGACCGTCGAGCAGAATCTGGCCTTCGGGCTGAAGCTCCGCAAGCTGCCGAAGCAGGAGGTCTCCGAGCGTGTCCGCCGGGCCGCGAAGATCCTCGAGATCGAGGAGTTCCTCAAGCGGAAGCCGCGCGCGCTCTCCGGCGGCCAGCGCCAGCGCGTCGCCATGGGGCGCGCGATCGTCCGCGAGCCGCAGGCCTTCCTCATGGACGAGCCGCTCTCGAATCTCGACGCAAAGCTGCGCGTGCAGATGCGCGCCGAGATCCACCAGCTCCAGCGCCGGCTCGGCGTCACGACCATCTACGTCACGCATGACCAGGTCGAGGCGATGACGATGGGCGACCGCGTCGCGGTCATGAGCGTCGGCCGCCTCCAGCAGGTGGACACGCCGCAGACGCTCTACGACAACCCGGTCAACGAGTTCGTCGCCGGGTTCATCGGCTCGCCGGCGATCAACCTCATCCATGCCGAGCTCGCACAGAGCAACGGCGCGCTGACGGTCAGCTTCGGCGACTACCGGCTTGCCGTGGACGACCAACTCGCACGCAATCGCTCTGGGCTCGGGAACTACATCGGCAAGACGATCATGGTCGGCATCCGGCCGGAGGACTTCGAGGACGCGAGCCTCGAGTCGGATGCGCCGCCCGATCGGCGCATCAAGACGACCGCCGACCTGACCGAGCCCCTGGGGGCCGAGGTGCTCGTCTACTTCAGGGCCGGCACGAAGGGCGTCGTCTCCAGCGGCGTCGCCGCCGACGCAGGAGCGGACGCCGAGTTCTCGCTCGGCTCCGAAGAGGGGGACGGCGCGGACGGAGCGCGGCTCGTGGCGCGCGTCAGCCCGCGCACCCGGGTCGCCGTCGGCTCACCGATCGAGCTCGTGGTCGACACGAGCCGGCTCTACTTCTTCGACCCGGACTCCGGAGACGCCGTCTAGCCGGCGACGGACTGTTTCCGTGCGATCGGGATTAGCGGCCGCGCGAGTGAATCGCGCGGCCTCTTGAGCGGCATCGCAAGCGACGCCTCAGTCCGGCCAGGCCGTCTAGACCGCGACGGACTGTTTCCGTGCGTTCGGGATTAGCGGCCGCGCGAGTGAATCGCGCGGGCTCTTGAGCGGCATCGCAAGCCGACGCCTCAGTCCGGCCAGGCCGTCTAGACCGCAACGGACCTGTTTCCGTGCGTTCGGGATTAGCGGCCGCGCGAGTGAATCGCGCGGGCTCTTGAGCGGCATCGCAAGCCGACGCCTCAGTCCGGCCAGGCCGTCTAGAAGCTCTTAGCCCTTGACCGCGCCTGCGGTCAGGCCGGCGAGGATCCGCCGCTGCAGGATCAACGTCGCCGTGATCAGCGGCAGCGTGACGATGACCGTCGCGGCCATGATCTGGCCCCACGGCACCTGGAAGGTGCTGCCGGATTTGCCGACGAAGGTCGTGATCGCCAGCGGGACCGTGTACTTGTTCGGCGTCTGGATGAAGGAGAGCGCGTACAGGTACTCGTTCCAGGCGGCGATGAACGCGAGCAGCCCGGTCGTCACGAGCCCGGGTGCGATCAGCGGCAGCAGCACCTTGTAGAAGACCTGCAGCGGCGTCGCGCCGTCGACGTAGGCGGCCTCCTCGAGCTCACCCGGCAGCTGGCGCATGAAGCTCGTCAGCACCCAGACCGTGAAGGGGAGCGTGAAGATCAGGTAGGTGAGGATCAGCGACCCCAGCTTGTCGTAGAGGTGGAAGTCGCGGATCATCGTGTACAGGGCGCCGAGGATGGCGATCTGCGGGAAGATCGTCATCGAAAGCATCAGGTAGAGCACGGCCTGCTTGCCGCGGAAGCGGAAGCGCCCGAGCGCGTAGGCGGCGAGGGAGCCGATGACGAGGGAGATCAGCGTCACGGCAGCGGCGACGAGCGTGGAGTTGACCAGAGCGTGCTGGAACGTGGAGGTGCTCAGGACCTCGCGGTAATTGTCGAGAGTCGGGTTCGACGGGAAGTACTGGACCGGTGTCTTGAACAGGTCGCCGTCGGGGGTAAACGATGAGCGCAGCGCCCAGTAGAACGGGAAGAGTGCGTAAATCGCGATCGCCCAGATCAGCAGCCAGAAGGGCAACTTCGTCAGGAAGCGTCCGGCAGGCGTCCGCTGGAGCCGCCGCGCGCGGCTGACAGGCCGCTGGACGGGCTGCGTAACCTCGGCGACGGTGTTCAATTCTGCTCCACCCGCATGAAGGTGACGTAGATGACGACGAAGATGGCGATGATCAGGAAGATGGCAACACTCACTGCAGCCCCGTAACCGACATTGCCGTCGCCCACGATCGTGCTCTGGGCGTAGATCGCCATCGTCTGGGTGTCAGGCCGGTTGCCGAAGAACACGTAGAAGACGTCGAATACGCGCAGCGCGTCGAGCGTCCGGAAGATCAGCGTGACGAGGATCGCCGGCATGAGCAGCGGAAATGTGATCCGGAAGAACTGCTGCACCTTCCCGGCGCCGTCGACCGCCGCGGCCTCGTAGAGGTCGTTCGGGATCACCTGTAATCCAGCTAAGAGGAGCAACGCGACAAACGGCGTCGTCTTCCAGATGTCGACGGCGCAGACGGACGCGAGCGCCGTGCTCGGGTCGGAGATCCATGCGTGCGGGTGCGAGAGGATATGTAGCCGGACGCCGATGTCGTTGACGACCCCGAAGACGTCACTCAGCATCCACTGCCACATCTTCGCGGCGATGACCGTCGGGATCGCCCACGGCACGAGCATGATCGCCCGCATCGCCCCGCGACCCTTGAACCCGGAGTTGACGGTCAGCGCGATGATCAGCCCAAGCACGAACTCGAACGAGACCGTGATCAGGGTGAACTTGATCGTCTCCCAGACCGAGTTCCGGAACACGGTGTCGTGCCAGAGGTCCTTGTAGTTCTGGAGCCCGACCCACTTGGTCGGCTCGATGCCGGCGAGGAACTGCTCGTTCGTGAAGCTCTGGTAGACGGTCTTCCCGAGCGGGTAGATCGCCACAAACGCGACGACGGCGAGAGCCGGTATGAGCAGCGTCCAACCGATCCGCGTCTGCCGCCGCTGGAGCTTCGTCCGGCGGCGGCGGCGCGGTCTGGCTGCGGGCGTGGCGACCGTGTTCAACGTCTACGGAAGAGTCGAGGGAGGATGACGGGCGTCATCCTCCCTCTTTTCCACGGACGCTGCTAGCCCTAACGGACCAGGCGCTTCAGCTTCGATTCGATCGAGGGCAGGACGCTGCCCGCGCTCGAGCCGTTGAGGATCTGGTTGATGCCCTGGTAGATCGCCTTGGAGCCCTCGTTGTAGTGCGTCTTGAGGTACTTCGACGGCCGCGTCACGCGCTCGACCGTCGCGATCTGAGGCTTCAGGTACGGGTTGGCCTTGACGACCGCCTTGATCTTCGCGACCGCAGGGATCGTCGGGACGTTCGTGTTGTAGATCGCGTCGAACTTCTGCACGGCGGGGCTCGTCAAGTAGCGGACGAGCTCGATCGCGGCGTCCTTGTGCTTCGAGTACTTCGAGACGCCGAGCTGCCAGCCGCCGACCGTGCCGACCGACTTGCCGCCTGCTCCGTGCGGCAGCACGGTGACGCTGAACTTGCCCTTGACAGGCGTGGTCTGGTTGGCGGAGTAGGCGTACGGCCAGTTGCGCATGAAGGCTGCATTGCCGGCGGCGAACACGTTCCGCGCGCCCTCCTCGTCGAACGAGGTGACGCCGCGCGGCGTGATCTTGCCGACCTGGGCGCGCATCGCGTCCAGGATCTGCTTCGCCTTCGAGTTGTTGATCGTGACCTTGCCGTTGTCGATGTAGTGGCCGCCGCCTACGGAGGCGATCCACTCCAGCGCGTCGCACGTCAGGCCTTCGTACGAGTTGCCCTGGTAGACGAAGCCGTAGAAGTTGTCGTTCGACTTCCGCTCACCAGTCTGGATCTTGTTCGCCTGCTGGAAGAGCTGCTGCCAGGTCTTCGGCGGTGCCTTGATCCCGTACTTCTTCAGCAGGTCGGTCCGGTAGTAGAGGATCCCGAAGTCGCCGAACCACGGCATCGCGACGAGCTTGCCGCCGATCGTGTCGTTCTGGACGATCGACTGCGCGTGCGCCTTCGCCGCCGTGCCGAGCTTCGGCTTCAGGTTGACGAGGTAGGGCGCGAACGCACCCGGCCAGACGACGTCGAGCATCATCACGTCGATCGACGACGACTTGGAGGAGAAGTTCCGGGCGAGCTGCGAATAGGCCGCGTCGGAAGCCGCCGGATGCGGCACGAGGTTGATCTTGATGCCCGTGTCCTTCTGGAAGCGCGCCACGAGCTTCAGATCACGCTTGTGGCTCGAGCCGACGGCGTTGTCGCCGATGAAGGTGATCTTCTGACCCTTGTACTTCTTCTTGATCGCCGCGGCATTCGGAACCGCCGGCGGAGCAATCGCTGTCCGCGCCGCAGGTTTCGAGGCCTTGGCGACGTGCTTTGTACCTGCCGCGGCGACGCTGAGCGAGGCGACAAGCGCCAGCGCACCAATCAGCGCAGCCACGGCCAGGAGCGCACGATGTCTCACGGTAGACCCATCCTTTCTTGAGACCAGATCTCGGTGTGGACCCCTTGTCACACGCACGAGATTATCCCGTTCAACGGGACCACTCAATAAGACGCGTGCCCTTCCTGCGGGTTAGTGCTCGAGCGGCTTCGGCGCTGTGGAGCCAGCGAGACGGGCCTTCATGCGAAGGATCGCCTTCGTGTGGACCTGCGAGACGCGCGATTCGGTGACTCCGAGGACCTCTCCGATCTCGCGCAGCGTCAGCTCCTCGTAGTAGTACAGGGTCACGACGAGCTTCTCCCGCTCGGGCAGGCGCGCGATCGCCTCCCCTAGCGCCTCTTTCATCTCCGTCTCGGCGAGCGCCGCCTGAGGCTGCGGCCCCTGCGTGTCCTCGATCGTGTCGATCAGCGCGATCTGGTCGCCCCCAGAAGAGACGGTCCACAGCTCGTCGAGCGCCGCGATCGAGGACCGGCCGATCTCGCTCAGGCTCTCGTCGAGCTCGTCCTCGCTCAAGCCGAGCTTCGTCGCCACCTCCTCGTCGGTGGGTGCGCGCCCGAGGCGCGCCTCGAGCTCGGCGATCGTCCGCTCGATGTCGCGTGCGCGGGAGCGCACCGATCGGGGCACCCAATCCATCGCGCGCAGCTCGTCGATGATCGACCCCCTGATACGCGCGATCGCGTACGTCTCGAACTTGATCTCGCGGTCGGGGTCGTAGCGCTCGATCGCCCCGATCAGCCCGAGCAGCCCGTACTGCGTGAGGTCGCTTTCGTCGACATGGGCCGGCAGCCCGCTGCCGACGCGGCCCGCCACGTACTTGACGAGCGGCGCGTAGGTCAGGATCAGGCGCTCGCGAAGAGCCTTGTCACCGGTCTTGCGGTACTCCTGCCACAGCGACTGCGTGTCCCCGGGGGTCGTCGCCACGGAAAGAGGATACGGGGTCGCGCCCCCGGTTCCCTACCGCGGTCGCAGCGAGCGAAAGGCCAACGTGCCCAGCCAAAGCGCCAACGCGGCGGCAGCAAGGGCGATCACGACCAGGCCTCGCTCCTGCCGTGCTGCGTCGGCCGCCGCGGCCGCGACGCCTGCCAGCGCCAGCGCGAGCACCAGGAAGAGCGCTCCGAGAGCGCGGCGCTGGCCGGGAGGCCTCGGGCGAAGCCCTGGTCGGCCCACCAGGCGAGTATGCCCACACGGGCGCCGCTAACATCAGCTTCGTCGCGAACCGAGGGGCGTAGCTCAACTGGCAGAGCACCGGTCTCCAAAACCGGGGGTTGCAGGTTCGAGTCCTGCCGCCCCTGTCACCCGCGAAAGTCCGCCGGCTTCGCCGGCATGACGACTTTTCGCGGGTTTCCGCTTCTGACCCGGCCGCCGTGAGCCGCGGCCGCCATGTCGGCCGCGACGGCGGGACGGTTCACCGCCGATGCTTCACTGCAAGACCTGACCCTCGGCGCGTGTCGGAAGGCGGGCCCGAACCGCGATAGGGGCGTCGCTAGTGGCCGTTCCAGGAAAAGTGCATGTAGTCCTTCGTCGTGCCGGTCCACGCGCCGCCCCACTTCCAGCCGATTGAGGCGAACGCGCGAACGACCGTCGGCGTCACCATCCCCGGCCGGACACGCGATCGGTTCATGTAGGAGACGGCTCTCGGGTCGCGCGTCTGACCGCAGCCGACGTACGGGTTCTCAACGGGGTTGAGGTCGACCGCGAGGCCGTAAGCGTGGTTCGACCAGCTTCCCGTGCGCTTGTTGCCGGGCCCGCTGCACGGCGACGCGGCCGCTTGCCGGCACTCGAACGACGCCGTGACATCGCCATCCTTCGGGTGTGACCCACCGTAGGTGTCGGACAGCCGCATGTGACGAACCGGGAAGCGCAGCGCATAGAGCTTCGCGAACACGCTCTTCAGCCCCTGCGCGTACTTGGCGTTCACGATCAGCTGCCCGCGGTGCGTTTGGTGATCGAAACCCCACACCCGGACGGTGAGTACCCGCAGCCGCCAAAGCGGGACGGGGCAACCGCGATGGTAGAGGCCGGACTTCGTGACGGCCGTACGCTGCGCCTCTGTCAGCGGCCGGATCGTGGAGCCGGCGTCGGCCGCCGGAACCGCAACCGCGACTGCGAGCGCGAAGACAAGGATGCCGCGCATGAAGTGGCCGATTCTTACACCCGCGAAAGTCCGCCCGCTTCGCGGGCATGACGACTTTCGAGGGCTTCCTGTTTTGATCGTCGCCATGGTGCGCCGCGGCCGCCATGTCGGCCCCGGCGACGGGACGTTTCGGGCAAGACTTGACCCTCGGGGAAGGCGACGACACTGAGGCCGAGCGTGCCGTCGCTTCCGAACTAAGGGCTAGAAGTCTCCCATTCGGTTTACGTCACGCGCGCTGCCCTCGCCGGCACGGCGAGCGCCCCATTCGTCTGCCGCCAGTCCCTCCCTGCTGGAAGAGCTGATTGCGCGCTCGTCGGCTGACTCGAAGGCTTCCTCAGCCGCGCGCTCGCGTGCCTCCTCGTCGTCGCGCTCACGCATGTTCTTGAACCACGAGCGAATTCCCATGGGGGCACTCTAGCCGCGACCGGCCGCGCCATATCGTCCATTTTGGATGAAACGCCGAGTACGCCGGTCGCCCTCGAAAGTCCGCCTGCTTCGCGGGCAATACGACTTTCAAGGGCTTCCTGTTCTCGATCGTGACCGCGGTGCGCCGCGGCCGCCATGTCGGCCGCGGCGACGGGATCTTTCACTGCAAGACCTGACCTCGCCACCGCAGATCCCTTGACCCCCTGGGAGTGGCTCCGGCTCGCCTTTCACATGCCTCGCAGCGCGCCGTGTGACACCGGCCTGGAGGCGACGTTTACGGAGTTCTTCCCGGTTCGCCGGCACCGGCGGAAATGTGCGCCCCGTCACTAAGTGGCGACGCCGGCGGGACCGGAACAGGACTGCTACGAGCGCGGATCCGTCTTGCGTGCGAATGCTCCCTCGCCGGCCAGCTTTCTCACGACTTCGAACCGTTCCGTCCCATCGACGACCGTCTCGATCTCGGGGATCACGTGGCCGGGGGCCACGAGGAAGTGGGTCGGCTCCTGCCGTACTCGCTCGTATTCGGCCACCGTCAGCCGGAGCGGCTCCTTGCACTGTGGATTGCCGCACTCGCACATGAGCGCGAGCGATTCGCTCTCGCGCGTGAGCTCTTCGATCCGCTCGTTGACCTCGCGGAAGACCGCTTCGTTTCGGGCGAATCGCTGTTTCCGCTCCTTGTCCATCAGTCCGGTTTCTCCGTGATCTCGTAACCGTCTCGTTCGGTTATGACCTTCTCGCCGGCGCTCAGCCGGTGGCCCGGGAGCATGACGAACCGGTGCGGGTTCGTACGGACGTTGCGGTAGTCGTCGAGCGTCAGCTCGACGCGGCCCATGCACGCCGAGTCTGCGCACTCGCAGAGAAACGGCACGGAACCGGCCGCCCCGAGCCGCTCCTCGACGACGGTCTCGAGGCGCTCATTGGCGCGCCGGAAGACTTCCTCGTTCTCTCTGAGGCGCGCAGCTCGATCCATACGGCGCTCGTACCCGCGGGGCACGGGCGCGAAAACCACGCCACCGCTGCGTCAGCGTGTCTCGAGCCGGCCGAGCACGTCTTTCTCGACATCGACGTTGTCGTAGCGTTCGTCAGCGGCCATTCGCGGCGGGAGGCCCGCGCTCGCTTGCCGCCGCGTCAGCGTGACATCGTCCCCTTCCGCCTGCGTCTCGGCGTCGGGCGGATGGTGTGTCGTCAGCTGCCGCGCCCGCAGTCTTGCGTTGATCTCGAAGTTCGGCATCGTCACGAGCTCTTCTTCTGCGTGCGGCTGCGCGAGCGGCTCGACGATGCGTTGCTGCTCCTGGATTGGGAACCCCGGCTGCTCGCCTTCTTCTTTGCACCGCCCGAGCGTGTCGAGCCCCGCTTGGTGCCTCGCTTCGACTGCCGTCTGCTCGTCTTGGCGCTACTGCCGGAGCCGGCCGCTCCCTGTGCCGCGTCGGCAGGCTGCTGCTCGAGGCCCTGCGTCATCCCGCCGGCCTGCTGTCCAGCTTGCCCGGCTGCCTGTGCTCCCTGTTGGCCGACCTGGCCAACGGCTCCGCCGGCTGCCTGCTCGAGCCCGCCGACTGCCTGGCCGGCAGCCTGGCCTACGCCCTGCCCAAGCCCGCCGAGAGCTTGCCCAGCACCGCCGGCAAGTTGACCAACGGCGCCACCCGGGCCCAAAGCCTGCCCGGCTGCGTCCGTCAGGCCGCCGAGCGCCTGGCTCGCCGCGCCTCCCGGCTGCACAGCTTGCTTGGCGGTCTGGCCGACGTCGTCGAGGGTCTGGCTCACAGCACCGCCCGGCCCGAGCGCCTTCTGGCCGAGCTCGCCAATGTTCCCCACGGTGTCGTCGACCGTATGCACGAGGCTTTCCAGGATCTCCGGATTTCGGTCGAGCGTCGTGAGCGCGCGATCGAGGATGTCGTAGAGGTTCTCGAGCCGCACCTTCAGCTGCGCCTCGGCCTCGACGCCCTTGATGTCCACCTCGACCTTCCCGAGGTGGACATGCACGCCGGCGACCACCTGTAAGAGATTCGCCAGCTTCGCACGCAGCGCGAGATGCGCCTCGAGCTGCTCGACATCGACGTAGATCTCGTCGACCTTGACCTTGCGGATGTCTACGTAGACATCGGGGTCCTGACTCGGCTCGCGGCCTTCGAGGTGCGCCGTGTCCGTCTTGCTCGCGCTGCGTGCCCGCGACGCAACGTTCTTACCGCCGCCGCCGTTGCGAATGTTGTTGCCCGAGCTTCGACTTCTCGATGAACTCTTGGTCGCCATCGCCACGTGCCTCAGCAGTCACCGGGCGGAGCTTGATTTGCTACGCGAGCTCGTCTGGCGTCGGTTCTGACCGCCGCTTGCGCGGGCCGGTTTCCGCGCGTTCCGGGCACGCTTCATCAGATCATCCGGCAACTCTGTCGCGCGCGTCTTCGCCTCATCGATCACTCCACTCGCTCGGCGCGAGAAGGCGCGACTCGTCGCGAGTGCGTACAGCCCCGCGCCGGCCGCCGGAAGAATCACCCACCGGGTGCTCATGCTTCCCCTCCGGACGCCTTTGCCCTTTGCAGCGTCAGAGACATCCGCGAGTCGCTCAGCCAGATCAATTACCCGCTCAGAAAACTTGTTGACGTCAACCATCTTGGCGACAACTCCTTTCACATCGGTTTCCGAAGCCCTTACCCAAACCCAGGGGCAGGAAACCGACAACGTGTCGCGATACAGCTGACGCCAGGAACGCACCGTGGCTCGATCGCTGCCTGTAGGTCGACGGGGAACGCGTGCAGGGGAATTCCGCTCACCGTGCCAGCGGCAACGACCACCCGGCGCGAAATGGCCGAAAATTCACCCGCCAGACTCTCTGCCTGTTTCAAGCGGAGAATTGACAGCCAAATGAAAAGGGAGCCCGCTCTCGCGTGGCAAAAAAAGCGACGGGCTTTCGCATGCCGAGCCGAAGCTGCGGGACCGTTGTCCGGACGGCGCCACGATAGGCTGAACGCGTGGCGGTCCTCGAGTCACACGTCGAGCCGGGCGAAGAGCACGACCGCCGTCGGGCGCGAATGGATGAGCTGGTCAAGGAGCTGCGCGAGCGGACGGCAATGGTCGCCCGTGGCGGAGGCGACAAGGCGCTCGAGCGACACCGCTCGCGGGGGAAGCTGCCGGCGCGGGAGCGTATCGACCGCCTGCTCGACCCCGGCACCACCTTCCTCGAATTCTCTGCGCTCGCTGCCTGGCAGGTTTACGACGGCCAGGCGCCCGCGGCCGGCATCGTCACCGGAATCGGCGTCATCGAGGGCCAGGAGTGCGTGATCGTCGCCAACGACGCGACCGTCAAGGGCGGCACGTACTTCCCGCTCACGGTCAAAAAGCACCTGCGTGCGCAGGAGATCGCGGAGCACAACCATCTGCCGTGCATCTACCTGGTCGACTCCGGCGGCGCCTTCCTGCCCCTGCAGGCGGAGGTCTTTCCGGACCGCGACCACTTCGGGCGTATCTTCTTCAACCAGGCGCGTCTGTCGGCAAAGGGCATCCCCCAGATCGCCTCGGTGATGGGCTCCTGCACGGCCGGCGGCGCCTACGTGCCCGCGATGAGCGACGAGACGATCATCGTCAAGGGGACGGGCACGATCTTCATCGGCGGGCCCCCGCTCGTGAAGGCGGCGACAGGACAGGAGGTGTCGCCCGAAGAGCTCGGCGGCGCAGACGTGCACGCGCGGCTCTCCGGCGTCGCCGACCACTACGCGACCTCGGACGAGCACGCGCTCGCGCTCGTGCGCCAGATCGTCCGAAACCTCAACCCGCCGCCGAAGGGCCTGCCATGGGACCTCGTCCCGGCCGAGGAGCCGGCGGCGGATCCGGATGACCTCTACGGGCTGATTCCGGACGACTACCGGGAGCCGTTCGACCCGCGCGAGGTGATCGCCCGGATCGTCGACGGCAGCCGCTTCGACGAGTTCAAGGCGCTCTACGGCGAGACGCTCGTCTGCGGGTTCGCGCGGATCGAGGGCTACCCCGTAGCGATCCTCGCGAACAACGGCGTCCTCTTCGCGGAGTCCTCCCAGAAGGGTGCTCACTTCATCGAGCTCGCGTGCAGGCGGAAGATCCCGCTCGTCTTCCTGCAGAACATCACGGGCTTCATGGTCGGCAAGGAGTACGAGGCCGGCGGGATCGCGCGCGACGGCGCCAAGCTCGTCACCGCCGTTTCGTGCGCCGCTGTACCGAAGTTCACGGTCATCGTCGGCGGCTCGTTCGGCGCCGGCAACTACGGCATGTGCGGCCGTGCCTACGGGCCCCGGCAGCTGTGGATGTGGCCGAACGCGCGCATCTCCGTGATGGGCGGCGAGCAGGCGGCGACGGTGCTGACGATGGTCGGCGACGCCGACCCGGACGAGATCCGCGCGAAGTACGAGGAAGAAGGGAATCCGTACTACTCGACGGCACGACTGTGGGACGACGGCATCATCGACCCGCTCGACACGCGCCGCGTCCTGGCCCTCGGCATCTCGGCGGCGCTGAACGCGCCGATCTCCGAGACGACGTTCGGCGTCTTCCGGATGTGAGAGGAGGCAGATGGGCTACTCGAAGGTGAACGTGCGCGACATCGAGCCCAGCGGGCCCGGTGACGCGGTCCGCTTCGTCCGCCGCGAGCTCGGGCTGCTCGCATTCGGCATCAACTGGTTCGACCTGCCGCCGAACTTCTCCGGTCCGACGCACGACGAGCAGGAGTCGGGCCAGGAGGAAGCGAACGTCGTCGTCCGTGGCTCGGGCATGTACGCGATCGACGGCGAGGACGTGCCGGTCCGTGAGGGCGACGTGTTCCGGTTCGATCCGGAGACGGTACGAGGGATCACGTCCGGCCCCGACGGGTTGACGATGGTGGCAGTCGGAGCCCGGCGCGGCAGCTACGAGCCCCGAGGGCCGTACTGATGGCCGACCACATGATCGAGCTGACGAGCGAGGAGCTGAAGCTCGTGCGCAGCGCGCTGCACGCGTATCTCGACGATTTCGGCCACGAGGAGGCGGACGTCCTGCGGGAGATCAAGCAGCTGCTCGAGAAGCTTCCCTACCACGAACGCTTCTTCGAGTAACGCCGTTTGGTCGTACAGCTCATTCTCTGGAACCTCGCCGACTCGAAGACGAACCTCGAGGAGCTGCGGAGGTATCTCCTTGACGAGTCCGTCGAGGAGTTCAGCACCGTGCCTGGGCTCCGGTTCAAGGCGTGGATCTCGGACGAGGCGACCGAACGCTGGGGCGCGGTTTGTCTCTGGGAGTCCGCCGAGGCGGCGCACGCTATGCGTCCTGGGATCTCTCGCGCGCGCGAGATCATCGGCAAGGAGCCCGACATCGGCGAGGAGTTCGACGTCGAGGCGACTATCGAGGGCGCGTTCGCCGTCGAGGAGCTCTCCCGGCGCGGGCTCGCCTTCGAGCAGTAGCGCCGGTCACCCTTCGGTCAGTACCGTTCCGGGACTATGCCGCTGACGCGAGAAGGCCGGGGCACCGGCGTCGCCGTCGCAGTCGACCTCGTCAACACGTGGGACGAGCTCGAGGACGAGCCGGACCTGATCGAGGGTGTGCGCGATGTTCGGACCTGGCTCGACTGGCACGGCCTCCACCGGGCGGCCAGGCAGGTGCGGGCCGCGGACGTCGATCGCGTGCGCGCGCTGCGGACGCGATTCGATCGCGTCTTCGACGCAAAGGACGAGGGTGAGGCCGCGTCGCTGCTGAACGAGCTCGCGCTCGAGTACGGCACTCCGCCGCAGCTCGAGCGTGCGAACGGGGGCTGGCGCCTCCGGACATGGCCCGACGAGCGCGCGGGCCTCCGCGCCGTCGCCGCCTACGCGACGGCCGGGTTGCTCGAAGCGCTGCGCGACCTGGGCTGGAGCCGCTTCGGCCGCTGTGCCGGCTCGCCGTGCCGGTGCGCGTTCGTCGACCGCAGCCGCAACAGGAGCCGCCGCTACTGCTGCAACCTCTGCGCCGACCGAGTTGCCCAGGCGCACTACCGCGAGCGCAAGAAGGCGGCGCCCCGCCCCCTGAGCGGAGGCGGGACGCTGGGGCAGAGGCGCTAGGAGAGCCCGATGCAGGTTGCGGGGAACTGGTTCGGGCCCTGCTGGCCGGTCGACTTCACGATCGTCAGCGGGGTGTTGACGTCGCTTGCGTCTGCGATGTAGACGAGCTTGCCGACGTCGGCGAACACCGTGCCCTGACCGGGGACGGTCAGGTGCCCGTCGTTGCCGTTGATCGTCACGGTGACGGTGCCGTCGCCGTTCGGCTCGACGATGACGGGCCCAGCGAGCACGGTCGTCAGCGTCTTGCCGTTGGCCGGGTTGGTGTAGGTGATGTGGAAATCGACGGCGCGCCTGACGTCCTTGCCGCTCGAGAAGACGGTCTCGCGGATCGTGCCCTCCGTGTGCACGATGAACGGGAACGGGCACGTGTCGGGACTGGCCGCAATCGTCCGCGTGCGGTCGATGTGAAGCTCCGTCGTGACGGGCTGGTCGGCCGCGGCCGTGGGTGCGAGCGCGAGCAGCGTCGCGGTCGCGACTGCGGCAGCCGGCGCGAAAGCCTTTGCCTTCATCCTCCCTCCTTAGTCAGGTGCTTGACGGTCTACGTAGCTGACGCTTGGCATCAGGAGCTAAGACGCGTTTGTCTCTGACTTGTTAGAGGAGGAGGACTCCAGCCAGGCATCGAGCTCCCGCCGTTCTTGCTCCGTCAAGAGCCGCAGCGGCGCGCGTACGAATTCGCGCACCGGCACTCCTCGCCATCCGAGGGCGTGCTTCGCGGCCGCATGGAACGGAAAGCGCTCGAGGCCATCGCGCAGCCGCGCGAGCTCCGAGGCGTCGGTCGTACGCTCGTGGACGGCGCGCGCCACGAGCTCGGGGAAGACCGTGCCGAGGCCGGAGACCGCGCCGGCCGCGCCCGCCGCGAAGCCCTGGGGCAGCAGGGCCTCCGGCCCGACGAAGACGTCGAGCCCCTCGATGACGTACGGGGCGAATCGCTCCCAGGGCCTGTCGGAAACTTTCAGGCCGGCGAGGTTCGGCGTCAGCTCCCGCAGCTCGGCCAGCACCTCGAGCGGAACCGCGTAACCGCTGCGCGCGGCGAACTCGTAGACGTAGAACGGCACCGGCTCGCACGCCTGTGCGGCTGCCGCGAAGTGGCGGAGGACGGCGCGGTCGTCGAGCGCGAAGTACGGCGGCGCGATCACGGCGACGGCGTCGGCGCCGAGGTCGGCGGCGTGTGCGGCAAGCTCCGCGGTCTCGCGCGTCGTCTGCGCGCCGCAGTGGACGGCAACGGCGAAGCCTTCGGGACGCGCGGCGACGAAGAGCTCCGCGGCCCGACGGCGCTCGTCGGTCGCGAGGAGGATCCCCTCGCCGGTCGTGCCGAGCGCGAGCAGCCCGTCCATTCCGCCGGTCGAGAGGAACGCGACGAGCGGGTCGATCGCGTCCTCGTCCAGGGCGTCGCCGCCGGCGGCAAGCGGTGTCACAGCGGCTGCGATCGCTCCTTGGAGCACGACGCCAGATTAGGCATCACTTGCCATGCCGTCGAAGAGGCCGCGCGATCCACTCGCGCTGGCCGCTAAACCCGGCCGTTGGAGGGACGGCGAGCGGAACTGGCAATCGCCGCTCGACCCAAGGCGTCGCTTGCGATGCCGCCCAAGAGGCCGCGCGATTCACTCGCGCGGCCGCTAAATCCGGCTGTTGGACGGACGGCGAGTGGAACTGGCAATCGCGGCTCGGCCCAAGGCGTCGCTTGCGATGCCGCCCAAGAGGCCGCGCGATCCACTCGCGCGGCCGCTAAACCCGGCTGTTGGACGGACGGCGACTGGAGCCGGCAATCGCCGCTCGACTTAAGGCATCGCTTGCGATGCCGCCCAAGAGGCCGCGCGATTCACTCGCGCGGCCGCTCATACGGTCTGGTGTATGACGGCGAGAGTAACTCCAAATCGCCCCTCGGCCTAAGCTGCGCTCTGGTGAGCGCGCTACGTGTCGAGCGGGACGGGCCGCTGCTC
>JBKOYZ010000142.1:0-6690 GCA_046725655.1 Actinomycetota bacterium
AAGCAGCTCGCATCGAACTCGGGCTACCACTTTCAGCTGCTCTCGGCCGTGATCGAGGTCAACGAGCTGCAGAAGCGGCGCGTGATCAACAAGCTCCAGAAGCACCTCGGGCGTCTGCGCGGAAAGACCATCGCGCTGCTCGGGCTCGCGTTCAAGGCGAACACCGACGACATGCGCGAGGCCCCATCCGTCGTGCTCGCGTCGCGGCTGCTGGCCGAAGGCGCGCACGTTCGCGGCTACGACCCGGTCGCGAAGCCGAACGAACTCGTCAGCGGCATGTCCACGTGCGACAGCGCTGCCGAGGCGGTGCGAGACGCCGACGCCGCGGTCATCGTCACGGAGTGGGACGAGTTTCGCTCGCTCGTCTCACCGGAGGTCCGCGACTCGATGCGGCGGCCGCTGATCATCGACGGCCGCAACCTGCTCGAGCCCGACGAGGCACGAGAGGCCGGCTTCACGTACGAAGGGATCGGCCGGTCGTCCTCGCCGTTCGCGGAGCTTCCCGAGACGCGAGAGCGCGCAGCAGAGCTCGCCGAGTCCGAGTAGTGGAAGCCATCATCCTGGCAGGCGGCATGGCCGAGCGGCTTGGCGACGTCGCGGGCGGTCGGCCGAAACCACTCGTCCCCGTCGCAGGACGGCCGCTCGCCGCGTGGCAGATCGGTCTGCTCGCGCGCGGAGGCGTCGACCGCGTGATCATCAGCTGCGCGGCCGGCACCGGCGACGAGTTCGCGGCGGAGCTCGCGGGCCTAGGCGTCGAGATCGCGATCGCCGAGGAGCCCGAGCGGCTGGGGCGCGGCGGTGGCATCCGCTTCGCGGCGCGGGAGCGCCGCGAGGACGGCGATGTCTACGCATTGAACGGGGACGAGCTTCTCGATGTCGACTTTGCCGCGTTGCTCGCGCATCACCGCGAGCACGGCGGGGCGGCCACGATCACAGTGGCGCAGCCGACCTCGCCCTTCGGCGTCGTCGAGCTCGACGGCGAACGCGTGACCGGGTTCGCCGAGGGGGGCACCGTCGAGTCCTGGGTCAGCTGCGGGGTCTACGTGCTCGGCGAGGAAGCGCTCGCGCGCCTGCCGGAGCGCGGCGACCACGAGACGACGACGTTCCCGGAGCTCGCGGCGGAGGGCAGGCTGCACGGGTTCCGACACGACGGGCTCTGGTTGACGGTGAACACCGCCAAGGACCTGCGTCGCGCGGAGGAGTATCTCGCCTCGCATCCGGAGTGGCTGGCGGCCGATGTTGTTTGAGCATGCGGGGGAGAGGGGCGTAGGATCGGCCGGTGGAACGGCCGCTCACGTCTCCTAACCTGGAAACGTTGGATCGATTCTCCGTCCAGCCTGAGCGGGTCGAGAAGCCCTGGGGCTACGAGCTCATCTGGGCGAAGACCGATGACTACGCCGGCAAGATCCTCTTCGTCCGCTCAGGCCAGGCGCTGAGCCTCCAGTTCCACCGGGAGAAGGACGAGAGCTGGTACGTCCTCGACGGCCGGGCCGAGCTCGAGCTCGGAGCTGCCGGTCAAGCGGTCCTGGAGAAGGAGGTCATCGCGAAAGGGGCCGCCTTCCACTTTCAGCCGGGGACGGTGCATCGGATCGTCGCGGTCGAGGACACGACCATCCTCGAGGTTTCGACGCCGCAGCTCGACGACGTCGTCAGGCTCGAGGACAATTACGGTCGCGAGGGCACTTCAGAACCTTGACACATCTCTGTTAAGCTTCGCCGAGTGGAGGCGTTGACCGTCGGCGAGGCCGCAGCGCGTACGGGGTGGTCGCCCCGGATGCTGCGCTACCTCGAGCAGGGCGGGCTCGTCGTCCCGAGCCGCACCCCGAGCGGGTACCGGAAGTACGGCCTGCTCGAGCTGAACCAGCTTCGCTCGCTGACGGAGTTGCGCCGTCGCTTCGGGGTTGGCCTCGGCGAGCTCTCCTTTGTCGTCCGGCTCCAGCGCGACCCGTCCCTCCAGGCCGCGGTCGAGACCTGGCTCGCCGGCACCCAACTCGCCGCACTCGACTGGGAGCAGCGCAAGCACGAGCGCCTGCTCGTCGCCTGACCCGCCTCAACAACGAAAGGAACGAATGGCCACCACGAAACGCCACGACGTGAAAGACCTCTCGCTCGCGCCCGAGGGCCTGCGGCGGATCGCGTGGGCCGACCGGCAGATGCCGGTGCTGGCCGCGATCCGCGACCGGTTCGAGCAGGAACAGCCGCTGGCGGGCTACCGCGTCTCCGCCTGCCTGCACGTGACGAGCGAGACCGCGAACCTGATGCGGACGCTCAAGGCGGGCGGAGCCGACATCGTCCTCTGCGCGTCGAACCCGCTGTCGACACAGGACGAGGTCGCAGCCGCGCTCGTCGACGAGTACGACGTCGCCGTCTTCGCGATCAAGGGCGAGGACAACGACACCTACTACCAGCACATCGAGGCCGCCGTCGATCAGAAGCCGCAGCTGACGATGGACGACGGCGCGGACGTGATCGGCGTTCTCCACTCGCACCGTCGCGAGCAGCTCGGGGACATCCTCGGCGGCATGGAGGAGACGACGACGGGCGTCATCCGCCTGAAGGCGCTCGAGCGTGACGGCGCGCTCGGCTTCCCTGTCATCGCGGTCAACGACGCGAACACGAAGCACATGTTCGACAACCGCTATGGGACCGGGCAGTCGACGATCGACGGCATCCTCCGCGCCACGAACATCCTCCTGGCTGGCCGCACGTTCGTGATCGCAGGCTACGGCTGGGTCGGCAAGGGCGTTGCGCTCCGCGCACGCGGGATGGGCGCCCACGTGGTCGTCACGGAGGTCGATCCCCTGCGCGCGCTCGAGGCCGCGATGGACGGGTTCGACGTGCTGCCGATGGACCGCGCCGCAGAGGTCGGCGACATCTTCTGCACCGCGACCGGCGACAAGGCAGTCATCACCCGCGAGCACATGCAGCGGATGAAGGACGGCGCCATCCTCGCCAACACGGGTCACTTCAACGTCGAGATCGAGATCCCCGCGCTGCGCCAGCTCGCGGCGGAGACGCGCAAGGCGCGCGAGTTCGTCGAGGAGTTCGAGCTCGAGAACGGCAAGAAGCTGTACCTCGTCGCCGAGGGTCGGCTCGTCAACCTTTCCTCGGCCGAGGGGCATCCGGCGGCGGTGATGGACATGTCTTTCGCCAACCAGGCGCTCTCCGCCGAGTACGTCGTCAACAACGCGGCCAGCCTGGAGCGGAAGGTCTACCCGGTGCCCGACGAGATCGACGACGAGATCGCGAGGCTCAAGCTCGACACGCTGGGGATCAAGATCGACCGGCTCAGCGACGAGCAGGCGAAATACCTCGCCTCCTGGGACGAAGGGACTTGACCCGCTGAAAGCGATCGTTCTGGCTGCCGGGTACGCGACGCGGCTCTACCCGCTCACGCTCGACACGCCGAAGCCGCTGCTCGAGGTCGGAGGTCGGCCGATCCTCGAGCGGCTGCTCGAGCAGCTGGCGGAGATCGCGACGCTCGAGGACGTCTACGTCGTCACGAACTCGAAGTTCGCGGGGCACTTCCGGGGATTCGCCGAGCGGTGGCAGCCGCCGCGGCCGGGCCCTCGGATCACGGTTGTCGACGACGGCACCACGAGCGACGAGGGGAAGCTCGGCGCGATCGGTGACCTCGACCTTGTGATCGGGAAGTTTGACCTCGACGAGGACCTGCTCGTCGCGGCCGGTGACAGCATCTTCGGCGAGGACCGGCTGGACGAGTTCGCTCGCTACGCAACCGAGCGGGATGCGTCGGCGATCGCGGTCCGGGACGTCGAGGATCTGGAGACGATTCGGAACTACAGTGCCGTGAGCGTCGACGCCGACGACCGCATTGTCGACTTCGTCGAGAAGCCCGAGCACCCCACGAGCACGCTCGCGGGGATCGCGCTCTACTTCTACCCCCGCTTGGTCGTGCCGCTCGTGCGGACATACCTCGAGGAAGGGAACAACCCCGATCAGCCCGGGCGGCTCGTGCAGTGGCTGTACCCTCGGGTTCCGTTCTACGCCTGGCGCCTTCCCGGCCGCTGGTACGACATCGGCTCGCCGGAGACGCTCGCCCAGGCAGACCGAGAGTTTTCACAGAGCTGACACGGTTCCGGCCGAAAGCCGGCCGTACCGTCGGATCATGCTCGAGCTGCTCCTGCCGCAGCGGTGCGCCGTCTGTTCGCGCACCGGGACTCCGCTCTGCGCGCGCTGCGTCGACGGCCTCCCGCGTGTGGTGCCGCCGCTCTGCGAGCGCTGCGGGGCTCCCACGGCATGGCCGGTCCTGCGCTGCCGCGACTGCGCCGGCCGGCGGCTTGCGTTTGGGTCAGCTCGCGCGGCGGTCGTCTACGAGGCCCCGGTGCGTGCCTTCGTTGGAGCGTGGAAGGAGCGCGGGCTGCGCCGGCTGGTCGTAACCGCCGCGGAGCTGGTGCTCGAGGTCGTTCCGCCGCCGGCCGGGGTGGTGGCCTTCGTTCCGGCCGACCCCGACCGCGGGCTGCGGCGAGGGCACGATCCGCCACGTCGGCTCGCCGAGGCGCTCGCGCACCGCTGGGACCTCCCCGTCGAGCGACTGCTCCGTCGTTCCCGGCCGATGCGCCCTCAGCGCGGGCTCTCGCGCCCCGAGCGGCGACGGAACGTCGCAGGCGCGTTCACGGCCGTCCGGTCGGCACCGCCGCGCGTTGTCCTCGTCGACGACGTCTTCACGAGCGGCGCAACCGCGAATGCCGCCGCCTCCGCCCTGCGGAGGGCAGGTGCAAGACGCGTTGAAGTCGTGACATTCGCCCGTGTCGTGCGTTGATCGATCTCCCGAGCGCAGCGATGGGACAAACCAAGCTCGAGGGAAATGCGAAAGCATTTCTCTCGATGAGGGTCGTCCGTTAGATTGAGCCTGTGCAGCTTCGCGTGAAGGGCCGCGGAGTCGAGGTGAGCGACGCGATCCGCTCGTACGCAGAGAAACGGCTGGGGAAGCTCGAGCGGCAGCTGCCCGACCCTCGGATCGAGCTCGAGCTCTCGTCCGAGAACAATCCCTCGATCAAGGCCCACCATGTCGCCGAAGCGACTGTGTGGACACGAGGTCCCGTGCTGCGCGCGAAGGAGAGCTCGCAGGACATGCGGGCCTCGATCGACCAGCTCGTGGACAAGCTTGAGCGCCAGGTCACGCGCTACCGCGAGAAGAGGAAGCGCAAGCCGCGTCGTCCAAGTCGCGCTACCGTCCCCGCCCCCGACGAAGGGCTGCCGATGCCCGAAGAGCCGGAGATCGTCAGGACGAAGCAGTTCGCCGTCAAGCCGATGACCCCGGAGGAGGCGGTGCTGCAGCTGGAGCTCGTCGGTCACGACTTCTTCGTCTTCCGCAACGCCGAGACCGAGAGGATCAACGTCGTCTACCGCCGCAAGAAGGGCGGCTACGGGCTGATCGAGCCCGAATAGGGCCGCACCATGAGGTTCTTCAGGCGCGAGAGCCTGCACGAACGGCTCGCGCGCGAGGGCGGGATGCTGGACGAGGGCGTCCGGGCCACATGGGACGAGGTCGGCATCCACGGGATCGCGCGAGCGCGCGAGTGGGACGCGGTCGTCGTGGCCGAGGCGCCGGCGATCGAAGGGGACCGGGTCGACTTCGTCGCTCTCCCCGACGGCTCACTCCTCGTCGAGGAGGAGCACGGCGACGCGGCGCTCGAGCCGCTGGCGTCGGCCGTCGAGGGGCGACTCGAGCCGCCGTACCGAGCGGTCGGAGCCCGCCAGACGGGCGCGCTCTGGGCCGTGTCCGGGCGGCGGATCCGCCTCGAGAGCTTCGAGGCGGAGGGCGAGCGGCTCGAGCTGACGCAAACACGGGAGGGGAAGACATTGCGGGTCGACGGCCTGCCGACGTTCGGCAGCGTTCCGGCCCTCGAGCGGCTCGGCGAAGCGGTCGGCGACGCGTACACGGCTCATGCCGAGCGTCTGGATGCCGATCTGTGGGAGGTCGCCGTAAGTGCCTTGTAAGCGACGCCAGCGAGCCGCTCGCGAGCGGCTACCCTAGACCTTCATGGCCCAGAATCTCGGCAGCCTCGAAAAAGTCCTCCGCGTCGGCGAAGGCCGGCGGCTGAAGCGGCTGAAGGGCCAGGCGGAGTACGTCGCCAGCCTCGAGCCGGACTTCGAGAAGCTCTCGGACGCCGAGCTGGGCGGCAAGACCGGCGAGTTCAAGCAGCGGCTCGAGAACGGCGAGACGCTCGAAGACCTGCTCTTCGAGGCCTACGCCGCCGTCCGCGAGGCCTTCAAGCGGACTCTCGGCGTGCGGTTGTTCGACGTCCAGGTGATGGGCGGGATCGTCCTCCACGAGGGCGACATCGCCGAGATGAAGACGGGCGAGGGAAAGACGTTCGTTGCGGTGCAGCCGCTCTACCTGAACGCGCTCGAGGGCCAGGGCGTCCACCTCGTCACGGTCAACGACTATCTGGCCAAGCGCGACGCGAACTGGGTCGGTCCCGTCTACGAGGCGCTCGGGGTGCGCGCCGGCTGGATCGAGAACCTGATGCCGTTCGAGGCGCGCAAGGAGGCCTACGACGCCGACATCACGTACGGCACGAACTCCGAGTTCGGCTTCGACTACCTGCGCGACAACATGGCCGTATCGCTCGAGGGGGTCGTCCAGCGCGGCCACCCCTACGGGATCGTCGACGAGGTCGACTCGATCCTGATCGACGAGGCGAGGACGCCGCTGATCATCTC
>JBKOYZ010000164.1:0-24122 GCA_046725655.1 Actinomycetota bacterium
ACGGCAGCGGAGGCCGGCGGGGTCGCCGTAGGCGCGACGCTCGCCGGTTGGGCGGCCGGGGCTGCCGTGGCGGCGGTGGTGGCCGAGCTGGCCGGCGCGCCCGCCGGCGGCGTCCTTGCGCACTCCGTCGTCTCCGGTGACGGCATCGCGGTCGCGCTCGCCCTGGCTGCCGCGGCCGCACTCGTGCTGTTGCTCGCCTTGCACGCGCCGCCCGTTCGCGTCGGCGGTTTCTCGCTCTCCGCCCTCGACGTCGCGGCGGTCGCGGCGGTCGGCGCGATCGCGCTCGCGCTCGCTCGCGGCTCGGCGGATGCGCACGAGCTCGCTCGCGAGGGCGGGACCGGCGTGCTGCTCTTCCTCCTACCGGCGCTAATCGCATTCGTGGCGGCGGTCGTCGCGGTGAGGCTGCTCGGCCCGATCGGCCGAGTGCTGGAGCGCAGCGCACGCAGGTTCTCCGTGTCCGGCCGCCTCGCGGCGCTCTCGCTCGCGCGCGACCCGGGGTACGCCGGGGCCGCCGCGGCGTTCCTGCTCGTCAGTGTCGGCCTCGCGGCCTTCTCCGTCGACTACCGATCGACGCTGGCGCAGTCGCAGTCCGACCAGGCCCGCTACGCGACCCCACCCGACGTCGTCCTCTCCGCCGCCGCCAACCAACGGCGGTCGCTGCAGGACCCGCGGCTCGCGGCCGCCTACGACGCGTCCGCGCGTCGCGCGGTCCCCGTCCTCCGCCTCGACGGGCAGGTCGGAGAGGAGGCAGCGTCACGGGCCGTCTCGGTACTCGGGATGCCGGCGGCCGAGATCCGGCGTCCACCGTTCTGGCGCCACGACTTCGCCTCCCGCTCGTCGGCAGCGCTCGGCGAGGCGGTCGAGCTGGGGTTTGCGGGATTGCGCGGCGTGCAGCTGCCAGCGGGGGCGCGGGAGCTGCGGCTGGTGGTGCGCCAGCGGGGCGACCCCCTCGTGATCACGGCGAGCATCGCGACGCGGAGCGGCTCGTTCGTGCCGGTCGATCTGGCGTCCGAGCCCCCGGTCCTGACGGCGCCGCTTCCGCCGGCGGCGCGCGGAGGGCTGCTGGTGGGGCTCGCTTTCGCGCCCACGCTGCCCGAAGTGCACGGGGGGATCCCCGCCGCCGGCACGCTGACGATCCGGCGGATCGTTGCGGGCGCGAAAGAACTGCCGGTGAGATTCGACGACTGGATCGGTCTCGACGGCATTCGCGCGACGGGCGGCCGCCTCTCGTACTTCGTCACCAACGCAACCGACGCACGCTTCCGGCCCAGGCAGCGGACCGACGAGACGCCGCTGCCGGTGATCGCGACTCCACGGCTCGCGGCCATGGCCGGCGACGGCGGGCTGCTGCCGCTTCGCGTGGGAGACGTCAACCTCGTCGTCCGCGTCGCCGCAGTGGCCAAGCGGTTCCCGAGTGTCTACGACGACTTCGTGGTCGCCGACCGCAACGCCCTCTCGACCGCGCTGAACGCAGCCGCGCCCGGGACGGCGCTTACCAACGAGGTGTGGCTGGAGGGCGTCTCCGACCGCGGCGCCCGCAGGCTGATGGCGGCGGTCGGGCGCCCGCCTCTGCAAGACGTCCACGCGACCTTCAGGAGCCGCGTCGAGGCCGGGCTCCGCGACGACCCGCTCGCGCGGGCGGTGTTGTGGACGCTCGTCGGGCTCGCGCTCGTCGGCTTCGCGCTCGCCCTCGGCGGCCTCGGTCTCGCTGTTGCCGCGGACGTGCGCGACGAGCGGGGCGAGCTCTTCGATCTCGAGGCGCAGGGCGCGCGGCGCTCGGCCCTCCGCCGTCACGTTCGGATTCGCGCCGGCGGCGTCCTGGCTCTGGGCGTCTGCGGCGGGATAGTGCTCGGCGCGCTGCTGAGCGTGCTCGTCGTCTCCGTCGTGCTCGTGACGGCGAACGGGCGTCTGCCCGAGCCTCCGCTTCTCTTGTCGATCGACTGGCCGGTCGTGCTGGTCGGGCTCGCGGTCTATCTCGGCGCCGCGGCGGCGCTCGTCTCGGTGACGACGCGGAGGGCAGTGCGGTGAAAGCGATCGAGGTCGCCGACGTCTTCCGCGTCTACTCGACCCCCGAGGGCGACGCCGCCGCGCTCCAGGGCCTCTCGCTCCGCGTCGACGAAGGCGATGTCGTCGTCGTCCTCGGCCCGAGCGGTTCCGGGAAGACGACGCTGCTCGGACTGCTCGCCGGGCTCGACCGCGCGTCGGCCGGCACGGTGCGCGTCTTCGGCCTCGACCTCGGGAAGCTCTCGGGGCGACGGCTCGATTCGTACAGGGCACGGACCGTCGGCTATGTCGACCAGCACTACGTGCGCTCGCTCGCTCCGGAGCTCTCGGCGCGGGAGCTCGTTGCCATGCACCTCGGCCTCGACGGCGAGCCGCCGGAAGCGCGCGACGCACGTGCGAGAGAGCTCCTCGAGCGTGTCGGTCTCGCCGGTCGGGCCGACGCGCGGCCGCAGGAGCTGTCAGGGGGCGAGCAGCAGCGGGTGGCGGTCTGCGCCGCGATCGCGCATCGCCCGCGGCTGCTGCTCGCCGACGAGCCGACGGGGGAGCTCGACGCCGCGAGCGCCGCGGTCGTCTACCGCCTGATCGGCGACCTCTCGCGCGAGCTCGGCTGTACGACCGTGCTCGTCAGTCACGATCCGGCGTCGGCAGAGATCGCCGACCGCGCGATCTCGATTCGGGACGGTCGCGTCAGCGAGGAGGCGACCGCGCGCGGCGGGGACGAGTCGATCGTGGTCGGGCGCGGCGGCTGGCTGCGTGTGCCGGAGGAGCTGCTTGCCCGCGCCGGGATCGGGTCGCGCGCGCGGGCACGGCTCGGCGGCGACGGCGTCGTGGTCTCGTCCGCAGGCGCAAGCCACGCAGCCGTTTTGCGCGAGGCGCCGAGCAGACGGCGCCGCGTCGCCCGGCCGTCGACGGTCGGGCCCGCCGCCGTCGTCAGCGGGCTGGCGAAGGAGTTCCGGTCGCGCGGGACGACGATGCGCGTCTTCCAAAGCCTCGATGCCGGCTTTGCGCCGGGTCTTCTGCACGCGGTCACCGGCCCGTCGGGGTCGGGCAAGACGACGCTGCTCCACCTGCTGGCGGGCCTCGAGCTCCCTTCGGCAGGCAGCGTCAGCGTGCTCGAAACCGAGCTGAGCGCGCTGCCGCCGGACGACCGCGCCGACTTCCGTCGGCGCCACGTCGCCCTCGTGCGCCAGGGGACGGCGCTCGTCGGTTTCATGAGCGCGCGCGAAAACCTCGAGCTTGCGCTCGCGCTGCGGGGCATCGAGGACGGCCGGCCGGACGACGATCTCGACGCCGTCGGCTTGAGCGCGCGGGCAAGTCAGCGCGTCTCACGCCTCTCGGCCGGTGAGCAGACGCGGGTCGACATCGCCCGCGCCCTCGCCGCGCGCCCGGCGTTGCTGCTCGCGGACGAGCCGACGTCTCGCCTCGACCAGGCAAACGCGCTCGCAGTAACGAACCTGCTCGCCAAACTGGCCGCCGACACCGGGGCGGCCGTGGTGTGCGCGACCCACGACCCGATCGTCAGCGAGCAGGCCGATACGGAGTTGCGGCTCGCCGGCCCGACGCCGCAGCCGGCGGCCGAGATCGTGGCCCGGTCGTAGCTAGGATCGAGCGGTGGCGGGCCACCACGGACACGACCACGCCGCTGCCGACCGGCGATCCCTTGCGGCCGCGCTCGCCCTCATCGTCGTTCTGCTGGGCGCCGAGATCGTCGTCGGCATCGTCGCCAACTCGCTGGCTCTGCTCGCCGACGCCGGGCACATGCTCACCGACGCGGCCGCGCTCGCGCTGGCGTTGGTAGCCGCCGCGATCGCGCAGCGCCCGCCGGGCGGAAGCTGGACGTTCGGTTTCCGCCGCGTCGAGATCCTCGCGGCGCTCGCGAACGGGATCACGCTCGTGCTCGTGGGAGCCTGGATCGTCTATGCGGCCATCCGCCGTCTCGTCTCGCCGGCCGACGTGCATGGGGGCCTCGTGCTCGTCCTCGCGGGTGCCGGTATCGCCGTGAATCTCGCTGCTGCGGCTCTGCTTGCGCGGCCCAGCCGGCGAAGCCTGAACATCCGCGGCGCATTCCTGCACGTGACGACCGATCTTGCCGCCTTCGTCGGCACCGCGATCGCGGGCGCGCTGATCCTGCTGACCGGCTGGGATCGTTTCGACCCGCTGGCGAGCCTCGCGGTCGCGGCGCTGATCTTCTGGTCGAGCGTCGGCCTGCTTCGGGAGTCGTCGCGGATCCTGCTCGAGGTCTCGCCTGGAGGAACGCCGCCGAGCGACGTGGAGCGCGCGATGCTCGAGAACCCGGCCGTCGTCGAAATCCACGACCTGCACGTCTGGACCGTCGGCAGCGGCTTCCCGGCGTTGTCCGCGCACGTGCTCGTCGATCCGGAGGGCGACTGCCACGAAGCACGCCGGGAGCTGGCGGCGATGCTCGCCGAGCGGTTCGGTCTCGAGCACACGACCCTCCAGGTCGGGCACGCGCAGCCGCGGCGGAGGCTCCGGAGCGAGCTGCCTCTCGCGCGGCGCTGAGGCGTCGCTTGTGATGCCGACTAAATGCCCCGCCTCGCCGGTGCGGCTGTCGTGACAGGTTGTTAGGAGATGCCGCGTCGGCGGCACGCGCACGCCCGTCGTTAGGCTCCGCCGATCATGGGCAGGCTCGACACCAAGACGGCGCTCGTAACCGGAGCTTCGAGCGGGATCGGCGCCGCCACGGCTGCCGCTCTTGCGCGCGAAGGCGCGCGTGTGGCCGGCGGAGCCAGGCGGGTGAACGAGCTCGAGACCGAGCTGAAGCTCGAGCTCGACGTGACGGATCCTCAGAGCTGCGAGCGGTTCGTCGAGACCGCCGTGCACGAGTTCGGCGAGCTCGACATCGTCGTCAACAACGCGGGGCTCGGGCTCGGCCGGGATCCCTTCTGGGAGGGCAGCGAGGAGGACGAGGAGACCGTGCTCGAGACCAACGTCCACGGTCTGCTCCGCATCACGCGCCTCTGCCTGCCGCACATCCGCGACGGCGGCCACGTCGTCAACGTCGGCTCGATCGCCGGCCGCCAGCCGTACGAGAACGCCGCCGTCTACATCGCGTCCAAGTACGCCGTGCGCGGCTTCACCTACGCGCTGCGCGAAGATCTGCTCGGACGGCCGATCCACCTCACGCTCGTTGATCCCGGGCTCGTCGAGACGAGCTTCTCCAGGGTCCGCTTCCGCGGCGACGAGGAGAAGGCCCGCGCGGTCTACGAGCGTGTCGAGCCGGTAACGCCGGACGACGTCGGCGAGTGCGTCGTCTTCGCCCTGACCCGGCCGCCGCACGTCAACATCGACGAGCTCGTGATCAAGGCGCTCGCGCAGAGCACTCCCGTGAGGATTGTGAGAGCGCCCGCACAGGACGCCTAGCGTGGCCCAGCTGACGATCCTCGAGGGCTCGACCTTCTGCATCTGCGACGACATCGGCGACATCGATCGCCGCACGCACGGCTTCTACACCGAGGACACCCGCTTCCTGACGACGCTGCGCCTGAAGGTGAACGGCGCGCGCCCGCTCCTCCTCTCCTCCGGCAAGGTGGAGTACTTCTCGGCTGCTTTCTTCCTCCGCAACCCGTTCGCGGGCGGGCTGGAGCCGGACGTCGTCTCCATCCTGCGCGAGCGCTTCGTCGGCGACGGGATGCAGGACGTGATCGCGGTCCAGAACCAGAGCATGGATCGCCAGTCGTTCGAGCTCGCGCTCGAGATCTCCGGCGATTTCGCCGACATCCTGTCCGTCAAGGAGCACGATTTCGGGCTCGGCGACCCGATGCGGGCGAAGCCCTTGCCCGAGCCTGTTCCCATCCGCTTCCACCACGAGCACAACGAATTCTTCCTCGAGGATCCCGGCAACAGCGCGCAGACCCAGGTGTTGTTCTCCGAGCGCGGCGAGATCGACGGCGACGTCGTCCGCTGGCGGATCGAGCTCGAGCCGCGCGAGCGGTGGCACCTGCGGGTCGACGTGATCCCGTCGGTCGATGGCGACCACGTCGTGCCGCGTCAGCTGGAACGCCGCTTCGGCGACGAGATGACGCGCGTGCGCGAGTCGCTCGCCGCCTGGCGACTGCGGGTGCCCCAGATCCGCTCCGACTGGGACGACCTCGGCCGCGCGTTCTTCCAGTCTGTCTCGGACCTGGCATCACTGCGGATGCGCCGCGGTGGGCGGATCGGACGGCTGCCCGCGGCCGGGATGCCGTGGTTCATGACCGTCTTCGGCCGCGACACGCTGATCACCTGCTACCAGACGCTCCTCTTCGGCCCCGAGCTGGCGCGCAACGGCCTCGAGGTGCTCGCCGAGCTCCAGGCGACGGAGGACGACCCGACGATCGACGCTGAGCCCGGGAAGATCGTCCACGAGGTTCGTGAGGGTAAAGCCGCGGAGAAGTGGTTCCACACCTACTACGGCAGCGTGGACGCGACCCCGCTCTACCTGATCCTGCTCTCGGAGGTGTGGCGATGGACCGACGACGCGGCGCTCGTCCGCGACCTGAAGGAGCCGGCGCTCCGGGCGCTGGGCTGGATCGACGAGTACGGCGACCGCGACGGAGACGGCTTCATCGAGTTCGAGCGGCGGACCGACCGCGGGCTCGAGAACCAGTCCTGGAAGGACTCCGGCGACTCGCAGCGCTACGCCGACGGCGGGATCGCGCGCCCGCCGATCGCGGAGTGCGAGGTGCAGGGCTACGTCTACGACGCAAAACGGCGCACTGCCGAGCTCGCCCGCGAGGTCTGGCGTGACCGGGCCCTGGCGGAGCGGCTCGAGCGCGAAGCCGCCGAGCTGCGGGAGCTCTTCAACGAGCGCTTCTGGACCGATCGGCGCGGGGGGTACTACGTGCTGGCCCTCGACAGCGAGAAGCGGCAGGTCGACTCCCTCTGCTCGAACATCGGCCACCTGCTCTGGAGTGGGATCGTCCGGCGGGAGCGCGTCGATGCGGTCGTCGATGCGCTGATGGGGGAAGACCTGTGGTCGGGCTGGGGCGTCCGGACGATGTCGAGCGCCGACACCGCTTACAACCCGCTCTCGTACCACAACGGCACCGTCTGGCCCCACGACAACTCGCTGATCGCGGTCGGTCTCGCTCGCTACGGCCGCTGGGCCGAGGCTCAGCGCATCGTCCGGCGCATGATGACCGCGGCCGGCCACTTCGGCTACCAGCTGCCGGAGGTCTTTGCGGGGATGGCGCGGCAGGAGACGCCGTTTCCGATCGCCTACCCGACGGCTGCGCGCCCGCAGGCGTGGGCGGCCGGGACGCCGGTGCTGCTGCTGCAGGTCCTGCTCGGCCTCCGGCCCGACCGGGCCAGGCACGCTCTCGAGACGCTGGCGCCCGGCGACCTCCCGTCGTGGGTCGGCCGTTCGATGCGCCTTTCCGGTGTTCGGGCCTTCGACCGACAGTGGGACGTGCGCGTCGACGAGGGACACGTCACAGTTGATGAGGCCTAGGAGGTCAGTTCCCATGCGAATCGCAATCCTCAGCCCTGCCTGGTTCGCCGTCCCGCCCAGCGGCTACGGCGGGATCGAGTGGGTGGTCTCGCTGCTCGCCGACGGCCTCGTCGACCTCGGGCACGAGGTGACGCTGTTCGCCTCGGGCGACTCGCACACGAAGGCGAACCTCGCCTGGGTCTTCGACCAGGCGCCCAGCGAGCTGATCGGCAAGAGCCTGCCCGAGCTCCGGCACGCGCTCGCGTGCTTCGAGCGCGCGGACGATTTCGACGTCATCAACGATCACGCGGGGCCGCTCTCGATCGCTTTGGGCGGTCTCGTCGAGACGCCGGTGCTGCACACCGTCCACGGCCCGCTCGACGGCGAGCCCGGGCGGGTCTACGAGCACCTCGGCCGGGTCGCGCCCGAGGTCGGGCTGATCTCGATCTCGCTGAACCAGCGGCGGCCGCAGCCCGAGCTGAACTGGGCCGGCAACTGCCCGAACGCCCTCGATCTCCAGATCTATCCCTGCAAGCCCCACCGCGGCGACTACCTCCTCTTCCTTGGGCGGATGAGCCTCGACAAGGGCCCGCACCGGGCGATCGCGGTGGCGATGGAAACCGGCTTGCCACTCAAGCTCGCCGGCAAGAAGCAGGATCCGAAGGAGGAGCGCTACTTCGCTGAGTTCGTCGCGCCGCACCTCGTCGGTGGGATCGAGTACCTGGGCGAGGTCTCGCACGGCGAGAAGGTGGAGCTGCTGCAGAACGCGCGGGCGACGCTCTTCCCGATCGAGTGGGAGGAGCCGTTCGGCCTCGTGATGATCGAGTCGATGGCGTGCGGGACGCCGGTGATCGCGACCCGTCACGGTGCCGTCCCCGAGGTAATCGAAGACGGCCGAAATGGGATCATCGTCGACCACTACCGGGAGATGCCCGCGGCGCTCGAGCGCGCGGACGCGCTCGATCCGCTCGAGTGCCGCCGCTACGTGGAAGAGCGATACGCGCCGGAGCGGATGGTCGAGGACTACGTGCGCGTCTACGAGGCCGCGGCCACCCGAGCCTCGGCTTCCGTCTAGCACCGGGTCCGTTCCGGGCCTGTCCTGGGGTCTGGCACCGGATCGGCCCGTGGACACGTCCGCGTCGAGGCGTCAAACCGCCGGCTTTGCAGCGATTTTGGCTCGTTCGGCCGTGTCCTGGGGTCTGGCACCAGGAACGCCCTTCGCGGACAGGTGTAACGGGGTCGCCTGCTAGTCAGGATCGGCGCCGACGGCGAGCGGCTCGACCGCCCGACCTCCCGCGGGCGCCGGCTCTGGCGCTTCGATCCACGTCAACTCGCGCACGTCGCGGCTGATCAGCGGGCTCAGCACGACCACGAGCCCGACGGCGGCGCCGGCGATCAGCGTCTCCTTCAAGCCGAATGCGGCCGCTGCCGGCCCGGCGAGCACCAGGCCGAGCGGGATGAAGACGAACGAGCCGAGCGAGTCGTACGAGCTGACGCGCGAGAGCACTCGCGCGGGCACGTGCTGCTGGAGCGCGGTCACCCAGAAGACGTTGAAGAGCTCCAGGCCGATTCCGCCGACGAACGCTGCGAGGCAGACAGCCGGCGTCCAGTGGACCGTCGCCAGGATGAAGAGGAAGCCGGCCGCCGGAATCAGGGCAAGGCAGCCGACGAGGAGTGGACGCCGCGGCCTGAACCGGAGCAGCAGCAGCCCGCCGGTGACGAGGCCCGCGCCTTCCGCGGCGACGATCGCGCCGAACGACGGCGCACCGCCCAGATACCGCTTCGCCACGAGCGCGCCGAGGACGCTGAAGGCGCCCACCCAGATCATGTTCCCCAGCGACGCCGCGACGACCACGACCCACAGCCAGGTCCTCGACCGGAACTCGTTCCAGCCTTCCGCGAGCTGCCGAAAGAACGACTCGGCCGCCGCTTCGAGCGCGCCTCCGATGCGCATGCGGAGGAAGAAGGCCGCGCTGGCGGCATACGTCGCCGCGTCGAACGCGATCGCCCAGCCCGGCCCGATCGTCGCTACCGCCACGCCTCCTATGGCCGCGCCGATGACGTTGCTCCCGCTCTGCGCGAGTCGCAGAAGCGCGTTAGCCTGCTGGAGCAGGTCCGATTCCACCGTCTCCGGCACGACCGAGATCGAGGCCGGGAAGAAGAAAGCGACCGCGGCCCCGCGCGCGACCTGGAGCACGACGAGGTGCCAGACCTCGGCGCTACCGGTCAACAGGAGCAACGCGGTTGTTCCTTGCGCACAGCCGCTGAGCACGTTCGCGCCGACCATCACGAAGTGGCGCGGGACGCGGTCGCCGACGACGCCGCCAACGAGAACGAAGACGATTTGGGGCAGCCACGCGCCCGCCAGCACGTAGCCGAGGTCGGTCGCCGAGCCGGTGAGGTCGAGCACGGCGAACGCGAGGGCGACCGGCGCGACGGCCGTGCCGAGCAGTGAAACGAGCTGGCCGGCGAAGAGGAGCCGGAACTGCGCGCGCCGGAAAGGCGCCAGCGGGAGATTCATGTGTGCGTCCCGGACGTGTCGGCGTGGATCACGCCGCCTCGCGCCGTTTTTCCCAGTAGCGCTCGATCCCGGCGTACGATTGCCAGAACGGCATCGCGTGCTCGTACGCCGAGGCGTCGGCGCCGAGCTCCTCCCGAGCGGCGTTCTCGAACTCGGTCTCGCTCGCTCCGCCGCCGACCCGCGCGGTCCAAGCCCGAAGGCGCTCGCGGAGCTCGGCGAGATGAGCCGGCGGATCGGTTGCGACCCCGAAGTGGATCAGCGCCAGCCGCTCCGGCGCGCGGCGCTCGATCTCGATCAGCGTCTGCTCCCATGCCTCGAGGTCGAACTCCGGCGGCGGCGCCGGCGGCAGCACGAAGCGGCTGGGCTGGATCCGGACGCCGGCCGCGTCTCCCGCGAGCAACGTCCCGTCGCCGCCGAGGTAGCAGACATGGTGCGACGCGTGGCCCGGCGTCGGGAAGCACTCAAGCCCGAGCACGCTGTCGCCGACCTCGTGCACGTTCTCCGCCGGCACCGGCGCCAGCTCACCCCACAGCGTGTCGAACTCCTCCCCGTACAGCCGGCGCGCGCTCCGCTCCAGCCGGGATGGATCGATGAGGTGCGGCGCGCCGATCGGCGAGACATAGACCTGGAGCCCGGGGTGCTCGCGCACGAGGACGCCTGCAGCGCCGGCGTGGTCGAGGTGGATGTGCGAGAGGAGCAGATCGCGGACGTCGCTGAGCTCGAGGCCTCGCTCCGCGAGCCGCTGCTTCAGCGCCGGTACACAGGTGGTGGGACCGCAGTCGAAGAGCGCCGGCCCCTCCTCGGTCTCGACCAGGTAGACGCCGATCACGCGCTCGTGGCCGAGGTGGAGCAGGTCGAGCGGCTGCGGCGCCACGGCGGCGATTCTAGGTACGGCCGGAGGGGCGAGAGTTGCTCCCGCCCCTCCTCTTGGCTTCGTTGAGAGCGGCCGCTAGTGCGCCGACCAGTAGGCCGAGGACGCCAGCTCCGGCCATTCACGCTCCGGATCTGCCCGGTAGAGCGGATTCATCGCGAAGACCGTCACCTTCGAGGTGCCGGCCGTGTTCGTCCCGTGCGCGACGATCGGCGAGCCGGGCGCCGAGGCCGACGCAGGGTCAAGCAGCCACAGGCCGGCCGCGAAGAACCCCGTCAGGGGGAACCTCGCGTCGACGCTCAGCCCGGCCGGCACCGCCGTGAACCACGTCGGCGGATCGAAGATCGCGGTGTCCTGCGCCGGGTAGGCGCCGGTGACCACGCTGCCGCTGCCGCCGGTGTTGTTCCAGTAGACGATGCCGCTGCGGCCGGCGCCGCCGCGTGTCGCGGCGGTCAGGCCGGTCAGTTGACCGCCGTCCGTCAGGAACGCCGCCCCGGTGGCGCCGGCGCCGATGTAGCCGCCGCCGCGCGCGAAGAACGCGGCGAGCCGCGCGCGTGCATTCGCATTCGCGGGTGTGTCCGCCGGATAGTTCAAGTTCGCGCCGCTGCCGAAGACGACGTTGTATGTCGCCAGCGGGTCGGTGGCGGACGCGTTCAGCGACGCGATCGAGATCGGATCTGCGGTGAAGCCGAGATTCCGTAGCGACCAGATGTCCTGGTTCACCGCGTTCGCGAGGACAGCGATCTTCGGTGCCAGGATCGGCTGCACAGCCGGCAGGGCCGACGATGGCACGCCACCGAGGCGTATGCCGGTCCCGCTCGCTGCGGAGATCAGCGCGTTCCTCGTCTGCGTGTCGGCCGCGAAGAGCACAGTCCCGGCGGGATACGTGCGGCCGCCGACGGAGAACGACGCGGTCGCCTGCTCCGCCGCGACGCCGTCGCCCAAGAGTCCGTTCAGCATCCGCACGGCCGTCGGCGAGTGCACGACGAGCGCGTACCGGTCGGCAGCGCCCGAGGCGACGCCTCCGCCCAGCGTGGTCGGCTCGTCGATCCGCTCGGTCTTCGCGTTGAACCCCGATTGCCGCGGGATCTGGACGATGTCGGCGCCCCAGAGATAGCCGTGGCTCCAGGCGCCGGGCGGCGCGTAGAGCTGGCCGATCTCGTTGGACACGTCCACCCCGATCGAGAGTGCTGTCTCTGCGAGCCCGCGGTGCGGCTGGTCCATCCAGACGACGTACGAGCCTTCCGGGACCGCCTGCGAGCCGAACCTCGCGTCCTTCTTCAGCTGCGAGACCTCGATCCCGTTGACGACCAGCCACCGCACGAGCCGGTTGGCCTCGGCGTCGCTGCGCTGACCTGCTCCGAGCGGGATCACGTACGCGTCCGGGTATTCGTGCATCCAGTTGTTCGCCACGTCGAACGGCGGCGGGCAGCACGCGGGCCTCGGCGCGCCTTCGACGCCGCGCTTGTAGATCTCGAGCTCGTCGTGCATGAGCTCGCTCCGCGTCGGGATGTCGAATGCAAGGGTCGACATGTCGACCGTCATCTGCGCCGTCAGCGCGGCGAGTCAGCCGCGCGGAAAGTCGGTGGCGCCGGGCGCACCACAGCCGGTGCCCGTGCTGCTGCACATCTCGACGGTCGAGCCGTTCAGACCGACGAGCTGCGAATACATCGGCGTGTAGAACGGCCCCCAGTCGTCCCAGCCTTCGGCGACCGCCGGCCCGGGCGGGTTGCCGTCCGGGCAGATCCCGGTCGGCGGCGGCAAGTCGGCGTTCGAGCACCAGTCGTTGACCGGCCGCTGCGTGCCGAGGCCGATCGCCGCGAGCGCGTTCTTATTCGCGAGCGTTCGCGACTGGTTCCACTTCAGCCACAGGTCGTAGTCGATGCCCGGGTTGTGTGGTTTCGTAGTCGCCTCGACGAGCGTCGGCGTCTCATAGCCGTGTCCGTCGAGCATGTCCGGCGGCAGCCAGTGCTGCATGATCCGGACTGAGGCCTTCGTTTCGGACTGCGCCTGCGTCAAGAAGTCGCGGTTGAGGTCGAACCCGTTTCCGTTCGCTCGGGTCCCGGCCACACGGCCGTCGGGGTTCTGGTCGATATTGATGAGCAGAATCACGTGGTCGAGAACCGCATCGACCTCGGGATCGGTCCCGTACGGCGTCTCGGCGATCCGCTCGATCACGCGCATCGCCGCGTCCACGCTCTCGTATTCATTCCCGTGGATCGCCGCCTGGATGAAGACCGGGACCTTGACGTCGTTTCCGTAGTGGCTGAGACGCCGCTGCGCCTTCGTTGGATCCGTCAGCGCGAGCCTGCGCACCTTGCGCCAGTTCTTGTAGTCGACGCGTTGCTGCTTCGTGTCGAGTGCGTTGATCGTGACCAGGTACAACGGGCGCCCGAGAGCCGAGACACCGATCTGCTCGACCGACATCCGGCCGTTGCTTTGCGCCTGGATCGAGTCGAGCGTGCACTTGATCGCGTAGTACGGGATGTGCGGGAAGCTGCCGACGGGGTCGGTCGGCTTCGTCCCGTCGGGCAAGGCGCCCGCTGCGTCGGGCTCAGGGGTGCCGCACCAGGGCGGCGCGATCGCGCCGGCAGCGTTGCCGGCGAGCGACAGCGCGAGCGCCGCGGCGAGCACGATTCCGAGCAGAAAGCCTCTGCGGTATCGGCGTGTCAAGCGAAACCACCTCCTGGGACCGAAACCACGGAAGCGACTCGCGGCCTGCGGCGTTCCGCGGTCTCCGTGCTGTGAAAGTCAGACGACCCTCGGGCTAAGAGAGCAACCCGACTCCCCCCTTCGGCGGGCATCTATAGAGAACCACCGGAGGTGAGTCAAGGAATCGCTATGCCGGCCTCTTCGTGCTTGGAGAGCGGCCCGCGTTGCGCGGGCCGCTCTCTTCCGGCCCGACCCGGACTCAGGCGCCGGCCGTGCGCGGCCTGCGCCGCGAAGCGAGGAATGTCAGCGCGAGTAGCAGCAGTGCGGCCGCAACGATCGTCGTCGTGCCCCACGTCAGCGCCCAGCCGTCCGACGAACCTCCTGACGGAGCGGTCTTGGGCAGCCCCGCTTCGACGAGCGTCGTCTTCAGGTCGGGCGGCGCCTGGAACCAGCCGCCGTTCGTATGGTCGTTCTCGAAGAACCGCTGACCCGGCTTCGTGTACGTGAGCGGGGTCGGCCGCGCGTATGGATAGACGTCCTGGCGAATTGTCGCCGCGTCGCCGTTCGGACCCGGCACCGTGTACTCGATCGTGTACTTCGGCCCGAGCTTCGACGTGGGCCGCTTTGTCAGCATCGGGTCGGGCGTCTGGCCGAACAGCGCCGGGAAGAAGCCGCTGAACTCGGTCAGGTCGCCGAGCGGCGTGCCGGAGGAGGGATCGCCGCCGCCGTCGCTCTTGAGGTGGATGCCGCCGCCCTTCAGCCCCGGGCCGGTGACATTCGCCTCCGACGGCCCTTTCGCGAGTGCCGGTGCCGCCAGGACGAGCGCGGCGACCGAGGCTGCGAGAGCGGTCACGCGAATCTTCATCAGGACTCCTTCGCTCGAGGTTTCCCGCCTTTACACCGGCGGCGGCCGACGGGTTCCGGCTAGGACGGTTTGGCGCAAAACAGTCTGTGCCGCCGGCGCACGCTGCCCGCCCGCTGAGCTGCGTCCTCAGTCACCCGGATAGCGCTGCTATCCGGGCCCTTGCGTCCTTGTCAGCGAACGGGCATCGCACGCCGTCGACGAGCGGCTTTCCGCCAAGCCGTCCTAGGCGACGGTCGCCGCGGCGACGAGCGCGGTTTCGAGGTCGAGCAGGAGGTCCTCGGTCGACTCGAGCCCGACCGACAACCGGATCAGGCTCCGCGGCGCGGCGAAGGGCGCGTCGGCGGTCGAAGCGTGGGTCATCCGCGCGGGGTGCTCGATCAGGCTCTCCACGCCGCCGAGGCTCTCGGCGAGCTTCCAGATCTGGGTGCGGCTGACGAGCTCGACGGCCTCCTCCTCGGACTCGGCGAGGAACGAGATCATGCCGCCGAACTCGCGCATCTGACGTGCGGCGATCGTGTGGCCGGGATGGTGCGGAAGGCCGGGATACAGGACCTTCTCCACCTTGGAGTGCTGCTCGAGGAACGCGGCAATCGCGGTTGCGCTCTCGGAGTGCTGGCGCATTCGCACGGCGAGCGTCTTGATCCCGCGCAGAACCAGCCAGCAGTCGAAGGGGCCGGGGACCCCGCCCAGCGACTTCTGCAGGAAGAGAAGCCGCTCGGCCACGGTGGGGTCGTTCGTCGCCAGGAACCCGCCGATCAGGTCGGAATGGCCGCCGAGGTACTTCGTCGTCGAATGGAGGACGACATCGGCCCCGAGCGCGAGCGGCTGCTGAAGGTACGGCGACGCGAACGTGTTGTCGACCACGACCATCGCCCCCGCCGCGTGTGCGGCCTCGGCGGCTGCCCGGATGTCGATCACGTTCAGCAGCGGGTTGGTCGGCGTCTCCAGCCAGACGATCCGCGTCCGCTCGTCGAGGTGCGCCGCGAGGTTCGTGTTGATCTCCTCCGCGGCGACCCACTCGAAGAGGTAGCCCTTAGGCGCGTAGACCTGCGAGAACATGCGGTAGACGCCGCCGTAGACGTCGTTGACTGCCACCACTCGGTCGCCCGGGCTGACGAGGTGCATGAGCGTGGTCGCGGCCGCGAGCCCGGACGAGAACGCAACCCCGTGCTCCGCGCCCTCGAGCGAAGCAAGGCAGATCTGAAGCGCCGTGCGGGTCGGGTTCGAGACGCGCGAATACTCGTAGCCCTTGTGCTCGCCGACCGCCTCCTGGACGTAGGTCGACGTCTGGTAGATCGGCACCGTGATCGAGCCGGTCGCGGGGTCCGGCTGCTGGCCTTCGTGGATCGCTCGCGTCTCGAAATCCATGGTTCGATTCTAGATATGCGGATTCGGGACGCCGTGTCCGGCGACGCCGCGTTCCTGAGGCGGATGCTCTACGAGGCGGCGTACTGGCGGCCTGAGAGTGAGCGACCGCCGCTGGAGGTCGCCCTGGCGCAGCCCGAGCTCCGCCCGTACGTCGACGGCTGGGGCCGCGCGGGAGACCGCGGCTTGCTCGCGATCGAGGCGGGCCGGCCTCTCGGCGCCGCGTGGTACCGATTCTTCGCCTCCGAGGCGCCGGGTCGGGGGTTCCTGACGCCCGAGGTCCCGGAGTTGACGATCGCCGTCGTCCGGGAGCGGCGCAGCGAGGGGATCGGCAGCACGCTGCTCAGTCGGCTGATCGACTGTGCACGCGCGGACGTGTTGGTCGCGCTCACACTCAGCGTCGAGCCCGACAATCCGGCGCGTCGGCTCTACGAGCGGGCCGGGTTCGTGAAGGTCGCGGAAGACGGCGCGTGGACGATGCGCCTCGACATCAGCTGAACGGCCTCGCGGCGTCAGGCCGCGGCGAGCGCTACGACGTTCTCGCGCGCGCCGTCGCGATAGCCGGCGCCGAGTTTCTGTTCGAGCGTGCGCGCGAGCTCGCCGTTCGCCTCGAGCTCCTCGACGATGTCCGCGCCGCCGATCAGCTCGCCGCGGACGAACACCTGCGGGATCGTCGGCCAGTCCGACAACGCCGACAGCTCCTGCCTGATCCTCGCGTCGGGGAGGACGTCGACTGTGGTGAGGGGCGCGCCGGCACGGCGAAGCGCCTCGAGGGCGCGGCTCGAGTTGCCGCACATGACGAACTGCGGCGTCCCCTTCATGAAGAGGGCCACGTCCTCGGACTCGATCACCTGCCGAATCTGATCGCGAAGCTCGCTCACTCGGTTCCTTTCGTCGAAATCCGTAGCTCGTGAATCGTGCCATCAGCAAGGGGGGCTGCGAGGGCCTCGTTCACGAGCCGATGCTGCTCCAGCAGCGGCAGCGCGTCGAAGCGCGGGCTGCGGACGTAGACCTGAAAGTGGTCGCCGCCGCCGGTGCGGTCGCTTACCAAGACCTCGGTGGCGTCCGGGAACGCCCGCTCGAGCAGGCTGCGCAGCCGGTCGACCGCCACCGCCTAGCCGCGCGAGTTCCCGCGCTGGTGGGCGAGGTACTCGAGCAGGTCCGAACGCGTGATCACGCCGACGGGCCGGCCCTCCCGCGCGACGACTACCGCGTTCGTGCGACCCGTCAGCGTCGCGAACACCTGGTCGAGCGAGTCGCGGACGTCGACCGTCGCAAGCGGCGGCTGCATCGCGTTCGCCACGTCCTCGTGCAGCGCGTCCGGGTTCTTGAAGACCCGGTCGAGCAGGTCGCGATCTTGCAACGAGCCGACCACGTCGGCGAGCGATTCGGAGGCGCCGTCGCGGACGACCGGGAGCTGCGAGATCGAGTAGCGCTGCATCAACTCGATCGCCTCGCCGACCTTCTGGTGCGAGCCGATGACGATGAAGTCGGGCACTGCGGGCTCCTCGACATGCTTCGCGCGCAAAACCTGCTCGACCGTGGGCACCGGCGCTCGGCGCTCGAGGAAGCCGTGGTCGAGCAGCCAGTTGTCGTCGTAGAACTTGGACAGGTAGTTGCGTCCGGAATCGGGGATCATCGTCAGGAGGCGTGCGCCCCGACCGAGGCGGGCGGCGACCTGGAGCATCGCCCAGACGGAGGTGCCGCCGGAGCCGCCGGCGAGGATGCCCTCCTCGCGCGCCAGCCGGCGGGCGGTCAGGAACGAGTCGCGGTCGGAGACGCGGATCCACTCGTCAACCACGTCGGGATCCATCGTCCTCGGCCAGGTGTCCTTCCCGATGCCCTCGACGAGGTACGGATGGACGTCACGCTCATCCTGGGCGGTGTAGACGGAGCCTTCTGGGTCCGCGCCGACGATCTGGACCTCCGGCTTGCGCTCCTTGAAGTAGCGGCCGACGCCGGAGATGGTGCCGCCGGTGCCGACGGAGATGACGATCGCATCGACCTCGCCGCCGGTCTGCTCCCAGATCTCCGGAGCGGTCTGCTCGTAGTGCGCCTCCGGGTTGGCCATGTTCGAGTATTGGTCCGGCTTGAAGCCACCCGGGATCTCCTCCGCAAGCCGGTCGGAGACGGAGTAGTAGCTCTCCGGCGAATCGGGCGGCACGGCGGTCGGGCAGATGACGACCTCGGCGCCGTACGCTCGGAGCAGCGCCACCTTTTCCTGGCTCATCTTGTCGGGCATGACGAAGACGCAGCGGTAGCCCTTGATCGCGGCGGCGATGGCGAGACCGACGCCGGTGTTGCCCGACGTCGGCTCGATGATCGTCCCGCCGGGCTTCAGCTTCCCATCGCGCTCGGCTCGGTCGATCATCGGCAGCCCGATCCGGTCCTTCACCGAGCCTCCCGGGTTCAGGTCCTCGAGCTTGGCGAGCAGCGTCGCCTCGACGTCGCGCCCGATCTGGTCGAGGCGGACGATCGGCGTTTCGCCGACGAGGTCGAGGATCGTCGGGAACTCGCGGGCCATTTGCCCGCGAAGCTTAAAGAGTCACTTCCAGGGCTCGTTAAACCGCGACTCCCGTCGCCTCCTGCTCCGCGACCTCGGGCGCACGCACGCCGCGCAGGAGCACGAAGGACGCCACCGCGCCGGCGAGCGAGAGCGCGAACAAGGCCCAGAAGCCGTGCTGGTACCCCGACGTGAACGCGTCTGCCGGGGTGTGGCCTGTCTTCAACAGGTTCTTCGCCTGGGTCGTGAAGATCGTCGTCACGACCGCCACCCCGATCGCGCCGCCGATCTGCTGACTTGTGTTCAGGAGGCCCGACGCGAGTCCGGCTTCGTATGACTTGACGCCGGTAAGGGCGGCGATCGAGACGGGGACGAATGTGAAGGCGAGTCCGGCCGCGAAGATCAGATATTCGGGCAGGAGGTCGGGCCAGTAGTGGCCGTCCACCGGGATCCGCGTATAGCCGAAAAGGGCGACGGCCATGATCAGCAGCCCCGCCGTCATCACCGGCCGTGGGCTCAGCTTCGTCGAGAGTGCCTGGGCGACTCCCGCCCAGATCACGGTCGTCCCGGCAGTCGCCAGGAAGGTGACGCCGGTCCTGAGCGCCGACCAGCCGAGCACCTGCTGGACGTAGAGCGTCAACAGGAAGAAGTTGGCGAAAATGACCATCCCCATCAGAAACCCGACGACGTTGGCGGCGCTCAGCGAGCGGTTCCGGAAGATCCCGAACGGCATCAGCGGGGCGCGCCCGCGCAGCTCGATCACGACGAAGACGGCGAGGATGGCCGCCGAAGCGATGAGCAGGACGATCGTTCGAGCGGAGCCCCAGCCGACGTTCGGCGCCTTCGAGATCGCGTAGACGAGCAAGGCGAGCCCGCCCGTGACCGTGATCGCTCCGGCGACGTCGAAGCGGCGCTGAGCGCCCTCGACCCGGCTCTCCGGGACGATCGCGATCGCGAGCGCGAAGACGAGTACGCCGACGGGCACGTTCACGAAGAAGATCCACTCCCAGCCCAGGTACTTGACGAGGATGCCGCCGAAGAGGACGCCGGCAGCCGCCCCGGAGCCGCCGAGCGCTCCCCAAATCCCCAGCGCCTTGTTGCGCTCGGCGCCCTCGGGGAACGTTGTGGTCACGATCGAGAGGGCTGCCGGTGAGATGATCGCCGCACCGAGTCCCTGGACGGCCCGCGAGGCGATCAGCACGGTGGCGCTGTCGGCCGCGTGCGAGAGCCCGCAGGCCAGCGAACTGAGAGTGAAGATGATCAGGCCGAACAGGAAGATCCGCTTACGACCGAGCAGGTCGGCCATGCGGCCGCCGAGCAGGAGGAAGCCGCCGAAGGTGATGGCGTAGGCGGTGATGACCCACTGCACACGCTGTTCCGAGATGTTCAGGTCGCGTTCGATCGACGGGATCGCAACGTTGACGATCGCGACGTCGAGGATCGTCATGAAGAACGCGGCGCCGACGACGGCGAGGATCAACCAGCGGCGCGGATTCAGTTCGACGGCGATCCCACGGCGGGCGGCGGTCTCGGTCACGGCTCCCTCCCTCGCGTGCCTGCGAAGCCGCGAACCGTACCTGTCCGAACGCCTATTCCGGATCTACCGTGACTGGCCCGACGAGGCGGTCCCTGGTGCCAGACCCTAGGACACGCCCGTTTCGTGCAAAGCCGCTGCAAAACGGCGAAACCGGGCTTGGGTTGCGGACGTGTCCGTGGGCCGATTTCGGGTCAGACCCGAGGACACGCCCCGCTGGGCTAATGGCGGAAGTGGCGGCGGCCTGTGAAGACCATCGTGGCGCCCGCGGCTTCGACGGAAGCGACGACCTCCTCGTCCCGCTTCGACCCGCCCGGTTGGATTAGCGCCGTCACGCCCGCGTCGAGCGCCAGCTCTGGCCCGTCCGCGAAGGGAAAGAACGCGTCGGATGCCAGCACCGCCCCCTCGAGCGCGTGCCTGTGCTCCCGCGCCTTCTCGAGCGCGACCCGGACTGCATCGACGCGGCTCATCTGGCCGGCGCCGACACCGAGCGTCTGCAGGTCGCGCGCGACCACGATCGCGTTCGAGGTCACGTGCTTGCACACACGCCAGGAGAAGAGGAGGTCGCCCCAGAGCGCCTCGCTGGCTGATCCGCACACGACCTCCATGCCGCCGCGGTCTGCGATGTCCCAGTCACGGTCCTGGACGAGGAGACCGCCGAGGACGCGCTTGAAATCACGCTCGCCGGCGACGCCGCGGCGCCGCTCGCGGTCGACGAGGACCCGCGTCGTCGGCTTCTGCTTCAGCGTTTCGAGCGCCCCCTCCTCGTAGCCCGGCGCGAAGAGCACCTCGACGAACTGCCCCACGAGTATCTCTGCGAGCTCCTCGGACACGGGCCGGTTCAAGACGACGACGCCGCCGTACGCAGAGACGGGGTCGGCGGCGAGGGCGCGCTCGTAGGCGCGCTCGATCAATCCGGCGACTGCCACGCCGCACGGATTCGCGTGCTTGACGATCACGCAGGCGGGTAGCTCGAACTCGCGCAGGCAGAGTCGCGCGGCGTTGAGGTCGTTGAGGTTGTTGTACGAGAGCGCGCGGCCGTGCAGCTGTCCGACCTGTGAGAGCAGGTGGCGGCGCGCCCCGATCTCCGCGTAATAGGCCGCCCGCTGGTGCGGGTTCTCACCGTAGGGGAGGTCGAGCACCTTCTCGAAGGCGGGGATGATCCGGTCCGGGAATGTCTCCCGATCCATGAGCCAGGCTGCGATCGAGGCCTCGTAGGCGGCGGTCACCGAGAACGCCTCAGCCGCGAGGTCCCGCCGCGTGTCGAGAGAAAGAGCGCGGTCGCGCCGGAGCTCCTCGAGCACTCGTTCGTACTGCGTCGTCCGGCTGACCGGCGCCACGTGCGCGAAGTTCTTCGCCGCTGCGCGAAGCATCGCGGGTCCGCCGATGTCGATCACTTCGACCGCGTCCGCCTCGGTCACTCCCCGTCGCGCCACGGTCTCGCGAAACGGATAGAGATTGACGCAGACGAGGTCGAAGGGCCGGACCTCGAGCTCCTCGAGCGCCGTCAGGTCGTCCTGCCGGTCGCGCCGGGCGAGGATCGCCGCATGGATCCGCGGGTGCAACGTCTTCACGCGCCCGCCGAGCATCTCCGGGACCTCGGTGACGTCCTCGATCCGGGTCGTGGCGACGCCCATCTCCTCGAGGTACGCGCTCGTACCGCCGCTCGAGACGAGCTCGACGCCGAGGTCGGCGAGCCCGGCCGCGAACTCGTCGAGGCCAGACTTGTCGTAGACAGAGATCAGGGCCCGTTCGATCACGCCGAGACGGCCGGCTTGAGCTTCCCCTCGAGGAAGAGGCGGACGGCGTGCGGCAGCAGGCGGTGCTCCACCTCCTGGATCCGTTTGTGGAGCGTCTCCGGCGTGTCGCCGGGTCGCACCTCGACGGCCTCCTGGAACACGATCGGCCCGGTGTCGACGCCCTCGTCCACGAAATGGACTGTTGCACCGGTGACCTTGACGCCGTGCGCGAGCGCGTCCTCCACCGCGTGCGCGCCGGGAAACGACGGCAGCAGCGAGGGGTGGACGTTGAGGATGCGGCCGTCGAAGCGCTCGAGAAACGGCGTCGTGAGCAGGCGCATGTAGCCGGCCAGGACGACCAGCTCCACGCCGCGCTCGGCCAGCCATTCCGCCATTTCCGCATCGCGGCGCTCGCGGCTGTCGAACTCGACGGCCGGGAACGCGCCGGCCTCGATCCCGGCCTTCGCGGCTCTGTCGAGCGCCGTAGCCTTCGTGTTGTTCGAGGCGACCGCGACCACGGGCAGGGCGGCGTCGAGCAGCGCCTGCAGGTTCGTGCCGGTACCGGAGACGAGAACGCCGATCACGACGCCGCGACCTTGCCGATCACGAGGGTGTCGCCGGCGTCCGCGGCGTCGAGGACGGCGCAGTAGCCGATCCCGAGGTTGAAGACGCGGCGCAGCTCGTCCTCGTCCACGTGGCGGGCGAGCCACTCGAAGACCGGCGGTCGAGACCACGAGTCCCAGTCGATCTCGGCGCGCAAGCCGGCCGGCACAACGCGCGCGAGGTTGCCGGCGATGCCGCCGCCGGTCACATGCGCGAACGCCTTTGCGCGACCGCGGAGCGCGCGCACCTCGTCGAGGTAAAGCCGCGTCGGCGCGAGCAGGTCCTCGCCGTCGTAATCCTCCGCTTCCAACACGCGCCGGACGAGCGTGAAGCCGTTGGCGTGGACGCCGTTGGACGGAAAGCCGAGCACGACGTCGCCGGCCTCGACGCCGGCGCCGTCGACGAGCTCGCCGCGCTCCACGATCCCCACACACGTGGCCGCGAAGTCGAGCTCCTCGTCGCGATAGACGTCGGGCATCTCCGCGGTCTCGCCTCCGACGAGCGCCACGCCGGCGACTCGACAGACCTCGGCGGCCCCCTCGACGAGATCGGCAACTTCTGCGAGCTCGACGCGGCCCGCTGCGACGTAGTCGAGCAGCAGCAACGGAGTCGCGCCGGTGGTGATCACGTCGTTGATGCAGTGCGCCGCCATGTCGGCGCCGCAGTTCCGCAGCGCCCCGCGTGGACGGGCGACGATCGGCTTCGTCCCGATCGAGTCCATCGAAGCCGCGAGGAGCCGCCCGTCGTCGAGCGCGTGGATACCGGCGAAGGCGCCGAAGCCCTCCGCTCCTGTCGACTCGACCGCCGCCCGCAGCCGCTCGACGACCGCACCCGCCGTCGCCAAAGAGACTCCCGCCTCGGCGTACGTCTTGCGGCTCACGGCGCGAACTCTATGACTCGCAACAGCTATGCGAACAGCTCGCCGTCGAGTTGCGGACGGCCCGGCGGGCCGTCTGGGACGAACTGGATCTCCGCCTCTCCGACCACGAGGCGGTCGTTCTTCACAGCCACGTCGAGCAGCTGTCCGAGCGCCATGGCCTGGTCGGTCGGGCGCTGCCCTTTCAGCCTTAGGCCCGCGAGGCGCATCGTCTCGCTCTCGGCGAGGAGCTCCTCGATCCAATCGCGCGGCGGATGGATCTCCACGCGATAGCCGGCGCCGCTCGCCACGAAGGTCCGGCGGCCGGGAAACTCCTGCACGCGGAGCTCATGCCGCTGTGCGCGCTCGAGGACGTCGGCGAACTCGTCGTCGTCGAGCGCGAAGCCAAGATGGTCAACGCGGGGCAGGTCCCACTGACCCGGCTGGACGACCACGTTGACGGCTCCGCGCTGCAGCTCCGACAGCCGCAGGCGGAATCCGATGCGGTCCAGCTCCTCCCACGAGACGCCTGCCTCGTAGTGCGTCTGCTCGTCGCCGATCCGTCCGTACCGGGCGACCAGGCCGAAACCGAGCTTGGCGATGTACCGCGCCTCAACCTCGCGCACCTTGCTCGTGACCAGGTGGTAGTGGAAGAGCTTCATCCGGTGCGCTTAACGGCAGCTGTCGGTCACGAGGGACGTCGCGACGCCGGTGGAGAGGCGGCCGCGGCGGTCGTAGTTGAGGATCGTGTAGCGGTACGCGGTGCACCGTCGCGTGGAGACGTCGCGGAAACCGGTGCCCCGGCCGCGGTAGACGACGGTACTGCGCTCGCGTGCACCGCGTGCTCGTAGCACGACCACGCGGGCGGAATCGGCCGGCCTGCGCCAGACAAGGGACACCGCCCGGCCGGCGACGCTCGCCTGCACTCCGAGAACGTTCGTCGCACGAGCCCGCGCAACCTTCCGCGGCGCGGTGGTCGGGGTCGCGCCTCGCGCCCGGCGGGTGCGTCGCGCGTGCCGGGCGGTCGTGCGGTGCTGGACGGGGGCGGCGGCACGGCGGTGGCCGCCTTGCGCGCCGCTGGTCGACGACGGCGCCAGTGCCCTCGTCCCGGAACCGGGCTGCTTCTTGGGGACCGGCTGCGTCTCCGCGGCGCCGACGCTCGTCGACGTCGCCGGCGCTGC
>JBKOYZ010000091.1:0-5016 GCA_046725655.1 Actinomycetota bacterium
CCCTCCGCAACGACCGGGCCGACCGGGAACGGCAGCTGCACTTGCTCCTCGATCCGGTCGAAGAGGAGATGCCGCTTCGCCGACTTCAGCTCCTTCGGATCCTGCTCGGCCTCCGTCAGCGCGCGCAGATCGTCCTCGAACTGCTCGCGCACGGGTGCCACGACGGCCTCGAGGCGCACGCGCTCGAGGATCAGCGCGAGGCTCGCCCGCACCTGCATCCGCCTGACGATGTCGTCCTCGGTCGAATCCATCGTGAGCTCCGGGCAGATCTCGTCGACGATCTCTTCGACGGCCGCCGAGCCCTCGCGGAGGCCGTCGCTCTGGATCCGCGCTCGGATCCGATCCGCGTGTTCGCGCTCGAGCTCGTCCGTGAGCTCTTGGTCGAGCCACTTCGCCTTGCCGACGCGGCGCTGGAGCTCCTCCTGGACCTCGCAGAGCCTTCGAATCTCCTCGTGCGCCCGCTCGAGCGCCTCGAGCAGCTGCTCCTCGGGGATCTCACCCGCCCCCGCCTCGACCATCGTCAACGCGTCCTTCGTGCCGACGACCACCAGGTCGAGGTCGCTGACGCCCTCTTCGAGCTCCTGCAGGGTCGGGTTGACGACGAGCTCGCCGTCGATCCGGCCCATACGGACGGCGCCGACGGGGCCCAGGAAGGGCAGCGGCGAGATCATCAGCGCCGCCGAGGCGCCGTTGATCGCGAGGATGTCGTGTGGGCTGACGAGGTCTGCGCTCAGCGTCGTCGCGACCACGTGCACCTCGTTCTTGAAGCCCTTCGGCCAAAGCGGCCGGATCGGGCGGTCGATCATGCGCGCGGTCAGGATCGCGTTCTCGGTCGGCCGGCCCTCGCGCTTGAAGAAGCCGCCCGGGATCTTGCCCGCCGCGTACATGCGCTCCTCGACGTCGACCGTCAGCGGGAAGAAGTCGGCGCCCTCCCGCGCCTCCGTCCGTCCCTGGGCGGTGGCCAGCACCATCGTGTCTCCCTCGCGTACGACGACCGCGCCGTCCGCCTGCTTGGCCAGCTTGCCTGTCTCGAACGTGATCTCGCGGCCCGCGACTTCCACGCTCACGGTGGTCGGGCCCTGCGTTGCAATGCTCATCTGTCCTCCACTTCCTTTGGGTGAAGGTGGAGGTTTGAGTCAGCGCGGCGTCGACGCGCTCGCTCAAACTTCCACCCTCGGTTGCTTCGTAGTTACCCCGGATTCAGGCTGAAGCCTGGCACCGGATTGCGTCATTACCTCCTGAGGCCGAGCTCCTGAATCAGTGCGCGGTACCCCTCCAGGTCCCGCTTTTGCAAGTACTGAAGGAACCGGCGCCTGCGGCCGACGAGCTTGAGCAGCCCGCGCCGCGAGTAGTGGTCCTTCGGGTGCGCGCGGAGATGCTCCGTCAGCTCGTTGATGCGCCGCGTCAGCAGTGCGATCTGGACCTGCGGCGAGCCGGTGTCGGCGTCGCTTCGGCCGTGCTGGCCGATGATCTCGCGCTTCGCTTCCTTGGTGAGAGGCAGTATTTCCTCCTTTGAAATGCGTGTCCGCGGTCTCCGCCTGCCGCGCCAAGGAACGCGTGCGGGCCGGGGCCGCGGTCTCGCAGTAGGGTAGCAGCCGCCTGATGGACAGCGTCTCGCGCGATCAGCTCAGCTCCGTCGCCGCCGAGGCGTGCGAGCGCTGGCATGTTCCCGGCCTCGCCGTCGGGGTGCTCCACGACGGCGAGGTCATCAGCGCGGCCGACGGGCTGCTCGAGCTCGGCAAGCGGGAGGCGGTGACGCCGGCGACGGTATTCCGCGTCGCGTCGATCACGAAGCCCTTCGTCGCCACGCTGGCGCTGACGCTCGTCCAGAACGGACTCCTGTCGCTCGAGGCGCCGCCTCCGGGCTCGGCGATCGAGGCGACCGTAGGGCAGCTCCTCAGCCATCAGGGCGGTCTCGCCTCCGAATGGCCGGAGCGGCTCGACGGCGCCGGGGACGACGACGAGGCGCTGATCCGGCTCGCCGAGGCGGGGCCGGAACGCCTGCCGGTGGGGCCGGGCGAGCTCTTCTCCTACAGCAATGCCGGCTTCTGGATCGTCGGCGGTGCGATCGCCAAGGCTGCCGGTATGAGCTTCGAGGAGGCAATGCGCGCCGGCGTGCTCGAGCCGCTCGGGCTCGGCGCTACCGGCTTCGGCGTGGAGGCAGACGAGCGGGCGACGGGCCACAAGCAGGTCGAGCCCGGCGCCGACGAGCACCGCCCGGTCGAAGACGTCTACCCGCGGGTGCGGCGGCCCTCGGGGGGCCTCTGGTCGTCGGTCGATGACCTGCTGCGGTTCGCGGCCCACCACCTGGGGGGCCCGGGGCCGCTCACGGCAGAGTCGATCGCCGAGATGCAGCGGCCTCAGGTCGCAGGACCGGGGTTTCGCTGCGGACTCGGCTGGTTCCTGACCGAGAACCGCGGCCGGCCGGCTGTCGAGCACGCAGGCTCCGCAGCGGGGTACCAGTCGCTCCTGGTCCTCGTTCCGAACGAGCAGCGCGCGTTCGTCGGACTCGCGAACTCGAGCCGCGGCGGAACGGCCATTCGGGACGTGCTCGAGCCGCTCGGTCTCGCCCCGCGCGAGGCACCGGACGTGGAGCTCAGGCGGGACGCACTTGCCGCCTTCGCCGGCCGCTACCACGGTCAAGGCGTCGAGCTCGAGTTCGTTCCGGAGAACGGCGGCCTGCGGGTCGAGCTGACCGAGCTCGACCCGTTCAGCGGCGAGACGCAGGTCTATCCGAGCGTTCGAGCCCGCCCGATCGGCGAGCGAGAGTTCGAGATCGCCGACGGAGAGTGGCGTGGCGAGCGGTTCGACTTCCCGCGCGAGGGCATCGTCTGCATGGGCAGCCTCGCCGTGCGTATCGAGTGACGGCCTCGATCGCGGCGGGCCATCCCGCGACGGTCGAGGCGGGCGCCGAGATTCTGCGCGCCGGCGGCAGCGCCGCCGACGCGGCCGTCGCCGCGTCGCTCGCTTCTTGCGTGGCCGAGACGGTCATGACCGGTTTCCTCGGCGGCGGGCATGCGATCTACTTCGAGGCCGGCGACGGGCGAACGCAAAACCTGGACTTCTTCGTCGCGGTTCCGGGCCTCGGCGCGAGTGCGCGCGAGATCGAGCTGCTCGAGCTGGAGGTCCCTTTCGGCGCCGAGCTCATCCACTACGCGGTAGGGATCGCCTCCTGCGGCGTCCCGGGCGTGCCGGCGGGGCTCGGCGAGCTCTGGCGCCGGTACGGTCGGCTCGATTGGAAGACGCTCGTCGCGCCGGCGCTCCGGCTCGCGCGCGAGGGCGTCGAGATGACTCCGGCTCAGGCGTCGTGCCTGGAGATGCTTGCCGTCGTGATGACGATGAACGAGGGCGCACGCATCTACTCGCCCCGGGGCGCCCTGCTCACCGCCGGCGAACGGCTCGACCAGCCTGGGATCGCCCGGGCCCTCGAGCTCGTCGCCGAGGAGGGTCCTACGGCCGTGTACACCGGCTCGATCGCGGACGCATTGCTAGGCCTGATGGAGGAGCGCGGCGGTCTCGTGACGCGAGAGGACCTCGAGTCGTACACCGCAACGTGGGGCGATCCCGTCGAGGCCGAGTACCTCGGCTTGCGCGTCCTGACGCGCGGGGACCTCTCCGGCGTCCCCGAGACGCTGCCCGTGTTGCCACGGCTGGCCGGCCTCGGCGAGAGCGAGCGCGCGGTCGCGCTGGCGCATGCCTTCGACTCCAACGGTCGCCCGGGAGGCGGTCACACGACCAACGTCAGCGTCCTCGACGCCGATGGCAACGCCTGCGTTCTCACAACGAGTCTCGGCCTCGGCTCGGGTGACTTCCTGCCCGGGCTCGATCTACACCTGAACAGCATGCTCGGAGAGGCCGACCTTCTCCGCGGGGCGCTCGAACCGGGAATGCGGATGGGCAGCATGATGGCGCCCACCGTGGTGGTCGACGCCGCCAGCCTCGTCCTTGCCGTCGGCGCCGCGGGTGGCACACGTCTTCGGACGGCGCTCCTGCAGGTGGCGGCGGGCGTCCTGGACGAGGGACTGCCGGCGTCGGAGGCGGTGGCGCGCCCCCGTCTTCACCCCGCCGCGCGGCGCGTCCAGCTCGAGCCCGGCTTCGCGGGCGAGACCGTCGCAGCGCTGGAACGCGCGGGGTTCGAAGCTCGCGTCTGGCCCGCGCCGCACCACTTCTTCGGCGGTGTCAGCCTCGTGACGCAGAGCTCCGCCGCCGGCGATCCTCGCCGGAGCGGAACTGCGGCGCTGGTTCCGTGATCGGCGCTGTCCGGTGGCCTACGCCGGATCGGTGACCGGCGCTGGTTCCGCCGGCGCTGCCGGAGTCGCGATCCAGCCGACGTAGCCGCACTCGGGGCAGCCCGGGTTCGCCCTCGCCGTCTCGCTCACCTGGATCGGATAGACCGAACGGCACTCCAGGCACCGCACCGCCTGCGCAAGCTCGAACGGACGCGTGCGCTCAGTTGTCAACTCGTCTCCCATGTGCTCAGACAGATTCCGCGCGCTGAGGAAACTTGCGGGGCCCCGAGGCGAGCCGCAGCTCAGACCGGCGGTGAGGCGCGCCGCGTCTCGTCGACGTCGTGCGCAATCTGCGCCACGAGCTCCGCCTCGTCGTCGAACGCGCGCTCGTCACGCAAGCGGCGCCAGAGCTCGACGATGAGCCGCCGGCCGTAGAGGTCGCCTGCGAAGTCGAGCAAGAAGGCTTCCATCCGCCGCTCGCGGCCGCCGTAGTGCGGGTTCGTGCCGATCGAGAGCGCTGCTCGATAACCGGCGGCTGAGCCGGCGTAGATTCCGTAAGCAGGAACCAGCAGCCCGGCCTCCGGCCGGAGATTCGCGGTGGGGAAGCCGAGCGTGCCGCCTCGCGCGTCGCCTGCGACGACTGTCCCTTCGACCTCGGCGGGCCGACCGAGCCGGCGCGCCGCAGCCTCGACGTCGCCCGCCCGCAACAGTTCGCGGATCGCGCTCGATGAGACGCCCTCGATGAACTCGACCGGCATGACGTCGAAACCGAGCCTCTCGAGCAGGC
>JBKOYZ010000117.1:0-18042 GCA_046725655.1 Actinomycetota bacterium
GCCGAGCTCGATCCGGGGCAGGTAACCGACGTCCGTGGGCGCGGCGGGATCGGCCCCGGTGGCCTCACCGTCGGCGCGGGCGGACTGGGCGCGATCGGCCTCGTCATCTACCTGCTGGTCGCGCTGCTCTCGGGCGGGGGCGGGCTCGGCCAGCTGGGGCCGCTCGACAACCAGCAGGTCGGGCAGGGCACAACTCCCGCGGAGGTCTCGTCGGATTGCCGGACCGGCGAGCAGGCGAACACCCGGCAGGACTGCCGCATCGTCGCGGTCGTCAACAGCGTCCAGAAGTTCTGGGGTGGGGCGTTCCAGCGCAGCGGCAGGCAGTACCAGGACGTCGACACGGTCTTCTTCACCGGCCAGGTGCAGACGGGCTGCGGCCTCGCGAGCTCCCAGGTCGGCCCCTTCTACTGCCCGCGCGACAGGCAGGTGTACATCGACCTCGGCTTCTTCGACGAGCTGGAGTCGCGGTTCGGCGCCGCCGATACGCCGTTCGTCGAGGCATACGTGCTTGCGCACGAGTACGGGCATCACGTGCAGGACCAGCTCGGGATTCTCGACCGGATCGGCTCCGACACGCAGGGGCCGGAGAGCCGTGCCGTCCGGTCGGAGCTGCAGGCCGACTGCTACGCAGGCGTCTGGGCCGCCCACGCCGTCGAGACCGGCCTGGTCGAGGACCTGACGCAGTCGGACATCAACGACGGCCTCGACGCCGCGGCGGCGATCGGCGACGACCGGATCCAGGAGCAGACGCAGGGCCAGACGAATCCGGAGACCTGGACGCACGGCTCCTCCGAGCAGCGCCGGCGCTGGTTCTCGCGCGGCTACGAGACCGGCAAGCCCGCGGCCTGCGACACGTTCTCCGGCGCGATCTAGGCATCGCTTGCGATGCCGTCTGGAGGCTGGGGCGGCTTCGCCGCCGCAGCCGTCTTAACCCGGTTCTCGACAAGGCCGGCGGTACGCCGCCGCCCTCGGTCCGATATAGAGGAGGCGGAGCGGCGGAGCCGAATCGCTCTCCAGCGTCCCGAAAGGAGCAGGCATGTCTGTTGATCGTGGCCGGCGGGGCGGGTTCCTCGGCGGGATCAGCTTCGGCGGCATCCTCGTCATCATCGGCATCATCGTCGCGCTCTTCTGGAGCCTCTTGATCGGCCTCATCATCGTCCTGATCGGGCTCATCGCCTTCGGCGGGTTCGTACGGGGCAAGTGGTACTGAAGCGGAGCACTCGCGGCCGTGGTCACTCGATGACCGCGGCCGCCTGACTCAATCCGGCTCCGAGCGTGGCGGCAGGAACGGCTCGCGATCGGCCGGTTGTCCCGCTTCGATCTGACGGCCACGCTCGAGCTCGGCGTTCAGCTCGGCGCCGAACAGGATGGCGACGTTCGAAAGCCAGAGCCAGACGAGGAAGATGACGATCGCCCCGAGCGAGCCGTAGGTCTTGTTGTACGAGCCGAAGTTGGCGACGTACACGCCGAAGGCTGCCGAGGCGACGATCCAGGCGATCACGGCGACGACGCCTCCCGGCGTGATCCAGCGGAAGCCCGGGTGCTTGACGTTGGGCGATGCGTAGTAGAGAAGCGAGAACATGAAGCTGACCACGAGGATCAGCACCGGCCACTTCGCGATGTCCCATGCCGTGACAGCGACGCCGCCGATCCCGATCAGGTTGCCGATGCGGTGTGCAAGCGGCCCAGTGACGACGACGGCGACAGCGCTCACGCCGAGCAGCAAGAGCATCAGGATCGTGATGGCGAGGCGGAGCGGCAGCGTCTTGTAGATCGGCCGCCCTTCATCGACGTCCCAGATCACGTTGGACGCCCGGATGAACGCGCCGATGTAGCCGGACGCGGCCCAGAGCGCGCCCGCGAGACCGACAACGAAGAGGATGCCGGCGCCGCCCCGGCTGTTGGTCAGACCCTGGAGAGCGTTCTCGAGGATCTGGTGCGCGGGCCCCGGCGCCAGGGTGCCGAGGTTGTTCAGGAGCGGCTCTGTCGCCGACTGCCCGACCAGCCCGAGGATCGAGACCAATGCGATCAGCGCCGGGAACATCGACATGATCGCGTAGTAGGTGAGTGCGGCCGCCCAGTCGGTCAGGTAGTCGTCGCTGAACTCTCTGAACGTCCGCTTGAGGACGCCCATCCAGGCGCTCCTCGGAAGAGCGGTCGGCTTCTCAGCCCGATCGTCCCGGCTCGGCTGCTCCTCGGATCTCGTCGCCATGGCGCGCGGTGCTCATTCCCGGCTTCTGCGCGGTGTAACCCACGATCAGCCCTTGACGACGCCTATCGGCACGAGCCTCGCGACCCGGGCCGCCAGCCCGGCTCGTTCGACTACCTCAACGACGCGCTCGACGTCCTTGTAGGCGAACGGTGCCTCCTCGGCGAGCCCCTTGTTCGAGGGCGAGCGGACGACGATGCCGCGGGCTTCGAGCTCCCGGCGGAGGTCGGCTCCCTCGATTCGCCGGCGCGCGCTCGTCCGTGAGAGGAGCCTCCCGGCGCCGTGGCAGGTGGTCCCGAACGACAGTTCCATCGCCCCCTCGCGACCGGCGAGGACGAAGCTCGCGGTGCCCATGCTCCCGGGGATGAAGACCGGTTGTCCGGACTTGCGGTAGGCGGCCGGGACCTCGTCGGAGCCCGGCGGGAAGGCTCTGGTCGCGCCCTTGCGGTGGACGCAGAGCTCGCGGCCGTGGTGGCGCTCGAGCTTGGCGACGTTGTGCGCGACGTCGTAAACCTGCCGCGTACGGGCGGCCGCGTCGGTGCTGAGCACGCGCCGCACGGCGTCGCGCACGCGGTCGGCGATCGACTGGCGGTTCGCCCACGCGAAGTTGGCCGCGGCCGCCATGGCCGCCAGGTACTCCTGTCCCTCCGGCGACGAGACCGGGGCGCAGGCGAGCTGGCGGTCCGGCAGCTCGATCCCGTAGCGGCGCATCGCGCCGTCCATCCGCCTGACGTAGTCGCTGCAGACCTGGTGCCCGAGCCCGCGCGAGCCGGAGTGGATCAGCACCGTCAGCTGCCCCTCCGCGAGCCCGTAGGCCGCCGCGGCGTCTGGGTCGAAAACGTGCTCCACCCGCTGCAGCTCGACGAAGTGATTGCCAGAGCCGAGCGTCCCGAGCTGGCCGCCGCCGCGGAGCCGCGCCCGCTCGGAGACCGCCGCCGCGTCGGCGCCTGGTAGGCACCCGCCCGATTCGGTGCGCTCGAGATCGTCGCTTTCACCCAGCGCGCGCGGGCCCTCTCGGAGCACGGCGTCGAGCAGCCGGCCGTCGCCGTTGCCGCTGCGCTTGCCCGCGCCGGCCGGGATCGCGCGCGAGAGCTCGTGCACGAGCGGCTCGTGCCGGTCGCCGAGCTCCGGCGCCGTGAGCGGCAGCGCAAGCAGGCGGACGCCGCAGTTGATGTCGTAGCCGACCCCGCCGGGCGAGACGACGCCGTCCGGCGGTTCGGTTGCCGCGACGCCCCCAACCGGAAATCCGTACCCCTGGTGGATGTCGGGCATCGCCAATGCAGCGTCGACGATTCCGGGCAGGCCGGCGACGTTCGCGAGCTGCTCCAGCGAGCCGTCGCCTTCGAGCGCGTGCCGCAGCTCGTCGTCGGCAAAGAGGCGAGCCGGGACTCGCATCCCGGGCCGCGCGTCGCGCGGCACCTCCCAGACGACGTCGGAGATCCGGCGCAGCTCAAACATCGAACACCGCGCGACCGCGCCAACCGTCCTCGTACTCCGCGAGCTCCAGGCGGTGATACGTCACCGCCTTGACGAAATGCGGCGGTTCGCCCGCCCGCGCCGTCACGAGCGCGCGTAATCCGGTGTCGCCCAGCGTCAGCTCCTCGACTCGCTCCGCGATCAGGCCCTCAGTTTCGGCGAGGAACACGAGCTCGTCGAGCCACGCTGCAAGCAGCGCGGGCCGATCGTCGGCACGGACCACAAGGCGGTGACGCTGCGGAGGTCCGGCGCGGTCGTCTTCGAGCAGCTCCGCCAGCGCGGCGAGCGCCTCTGCGAAGGCATCCTCCGCGGTCTGCGCCCCGATCTCGAGCTCGAGCTCCCCCGTGTGCTCGACCCAGCGGTACACAGGTCAGCCTGCCCGGCGGCCTGGAAGCGAACGTGGGGATCGAACTCGGCTTCGGACGGGTAGATCATGCGCAATGGTGCGGGCAGGCGCAGAATCCACCGAGCGGCGGTGGCTCGCCATCGGCCTGATCGTCGCGGCCGTCGCCGTGGTCGCGGTCGCCTTCTCTGACGTCGCGCTCGAGCTCGCCCTTGCGGTAGCGGTCGTTGTTATAGCCGTCCTGCTGGCCCGACAACTCGGCGCTCGGTCAACCCGCTGGCAGTGGGTACCGCTGGCGTCGGCACTCGCCGCCGCCGCGCTCGTCGCAATACCGACGTTGGGGGTGACGCAGCTGCTGGCGGTGCTCACGGTGGTTCCGACAGCGGTCGCTTGGGGGAAGATTCGTCGGCATCGAGCACTCGTCTTCTATGTCGGCTCGCTGCTCGATGTGGTCGTGATTGCCGCCGGGCTGGCTCTGCTGTTCCGACCGGCCTAGCTGACCCTCGGCGTCGCGGCGCCTGTCCAATCTAATCGTGCCTTTGCTCGTCTAAGCAGACGTGCGGAGGCGTCCCGCGCCCTACCTTTTCGTCCTCTGTTTCACGGCCTTCGCCTGCACGCTCGGCGCCCCCGTCACGAACCACGATTCGGCCGCCTCTGCGAGGCCGGTCGCCGACCGCTGCCCGGACGCACCGACGTTCACCTGCTCGACGCTGACCGTCCCGCTCGACCGGAGCGGCAAGGTGCGCGGCACGCTGAAGCTGCGCATCGCGGTGCAGGAGGCCGACGCGCCACGCGGGATCATCGTCTTCCTCACGGGCGGCCCGGGCCAGCCCGGCGAGCCGTTCGCGGCGCGGATCTCGTCCCGGCTGGCGGGCGTGACAGGCGGCTACCGGATCGTCATGTTCGACCAGCGAGGGACCGGTGCGGGGGCGCTACGCTGCCCCGCCCTGCAGGCACAGATGGGAAGCAGCGACCTCGCCGTGCCGACCAGGGATGCGGTCGTGGGCTGCGCGAACAAGATCGGTTCGAAGCGGCGGTTCTTCAGCACGGCAGCAACGGTCGAGGACCTCGAGGCCCTGCGCCGCTCGCTCGGCGTCGACAAGCTGACCCTCGACGGCGTCTCGTACGGGACCTTCGTCGCGGAGCGCTACGCCCTGCGTTACCCGAAGCATGTCGCCCGGCTCGTGCTCGACTCGGTGGTGCCGCACCGGACGCTCGACCCTCTCTCGGTCGCGGACGCGCACGCATCGGCGCGGGTCCTGCGCGCCGTCTGTCACGCGCAGGCCTGCAAGACCGATCCCGCAGCGGACCTCGCCGCGGCCGTGCGGCGGAGGCCGTCGATCCAGACCGGCCTCCTCGACGCGCTCGTGACGATGAGCGTCGTCGATCCGCGCTACCCGGGGGTGATCCCGGCGCTCCACGCCGCAAGGGGCGGCAGCTGGGGCTCCCTGTCGACGCTCGTCGAGCGGTGGCGGCCGGACCCCGCCACGCCGTTTGCCATCTTCAGTCAGGGCCTGCACGCGAGCACGCTCTGCGCCGACACGCACATGCCGTGGGGCAGCTCCGCGGTGGCGGTCGTCGGGCGCGAGCGAGCGCTGCGGCGTGCGATCGCGCGCGTTCGCGCGCAGGCGATCTGGCCGTTCACCCGTGTTGCCGCGCGCGACAACGGGATCGTCAAGACGTGCCTCTACTGGCCGCGGACTCCCGCACCGCCGCGGCCGAAGGCGCGGAAGCTTCCGCCCGTCCCGACGCTGCTGCTCGCCGGCGACCGCGATCTGTCGACGCCGATGGTCTGGGCGAGCCAGGAGGCCAAGGCTGCTCCGGGCGGCCGCCTCGTCGTGGTGCACGGCTCGGGGCACGGGACCCAGCTCCGCGCCGAGACCGATGCCGGCCGCGCCGCCGTGGCGGCGTTTCTGCACGGCTCGTAATCTCTAGCCCAATGTCGGCGAAGGACGTGATCCGCCAGGCGGGTCTCTACGGGCGCACGGTGGCGCGGGTCGCACAGCGCGGCTGGGGCGAGCCCGGCGGCGATCCGGATGTCGCGACGGAGGAGATCGTCTTCGTCGTCGGCTCGCCGCGCTCCGGAACGACGTTCCTCGCCGGCGCCGTGGGCTCGCAGCCGGGCTTCGTCGATCTCGGCGAGGTGCGCCCGGTCAAGGCCGCGGTCGCACGCTGGGTGGGACTGCCCGAGGGCGAGGCAGCGCCCGAGCTTCGGGCGACGCTCGAGCGTGTTCGACGGCTGGGGTTCGTGCGCGACCTGCGCCCGGTCGAGCAGACGCCCGAGCTCGGCTTCGTCGTCCGGGCCGCAGTCACTGCGTACCCGCGCGCGACTGTGCTTCACATCGTCCGCGACGGCCGCGACGTCGTGTGCTCGCTGCTGGAGCAGGGCTGGCTGCGCGACCGGCGCGAAGGCCGCGACGACGCCGGACTGCCCTTCGGCGGCCACGTCCGCTCGTGGGTCGAGCCCGAGCGCCGCGACGAGTTCCTCCGCGCCAGCGAGGCGGCGCGGGCGGCGTGGGCCTGGCGCCGCTACGCGACGGCGGCGCGCGGCGCGCCGGAGCACACGCTGGAGGTGCGCTACGAGGAGCTCGCCCTGGATCCGCCCGCGACAGCCGAGCGGATCGCCGCCCGCCTCGGAACGTCGACGGCGCCGCTCGCGGCCGCGCTCTCGCAGGTGCACGGCCAATCGGTCGGCCGCTGGCGCCGGGATCTGACGCCCGAGCAGGTGGAGGACGTCGAACGCGAAGCGGGGCCGCTCCTGCGCGAGCTCGGCTACTCCTGAGCTGGCCTTCAGGGTCCCCGCAGAGCTGATCCCACGGATTCCGCGCCCCGCGCGGGCGGTGGCTCGGAGCGCGATCTGGACGTACGGGCGCGCGACCTCGTTCGCCCGCCCGCTGCCCGACTTCCTCATCCTCGGCGCGCAGAAGGCGGGGACGACGGCGCTGTACGCCTACCTCCGCTGGCACCCCGGCATCACCGGCCCGTCGTGGAAGGAAGTCAGCTTCTTCGACCGCCACTACCTGCGCGGCGTCGCCTGGTACCGGGGCCACTTTCCGCTGCGGCCGCGCGGGCGCCTGGTCGGCGAGGCGAGCCCGGCTTACCTGTTTCATCCGCTGGCGCCGGAGCGGGCGCTGGCGACCGTGCCGGAGGCGAGGCTGATCGCACTCCTGCGCGACCCCGTCGACCGGGCGCTCTCGCACTACCACCACGAGGTCGCACTCGGCCGTGAGCCACTTTCCTTCGAGGACGCGATCGACGCCGAGCCCCAGCGGACGCGTGGGGAGGAGGAGCGGCTGATCCGGGAGCCCGGCTACTTCAGCCACGCCTGGTGGGATCACGCCTACCTCGCACGCGGGCTCTACGCGCTCCAGCTCGAACGCTGGCTCGCCGTCTTCCCGTCGGAACAGCTCGTCGTCATCCCGAGCGAGGAGCTCGCGGCCGATCCCGCGGGGACGTACCGGCGCGTCCTCGACTTCCTCGGGGCCGCGCCGCACGACCTGCCCGACTACCCGCGCGTCTACGAGCAGGAGTACGCCGAGATCGAGCCGGAGACGCGGCGCCGGCTGGCCGAGCACTTCGCCGAGCCGAACCGTCGGCTCTACGAGCTGCTCGGGCGCGATTTCGGTTGGACCGCTTCTCAATAGCCGCGGATCTTCGCGGCCGTCCCGATCACGATCAGCGGCTTCGCCTCCGGGCGCAGCCAGCGCAGCACGGTGACGAGCTGCGGCCGGGCGAGGCTGACGCAGCCGAGCGTCGGCCCGCTGTCGCCGTGACGTGCAGGAAGATCCCCGATCCGCGCCCGGGCACGATCGGGTGCGTGTTGTAGTCGATCACGGCCAGGTGCCGGTTACGAGGCAGAACGACGTGAGGACGGCTCTCGTCATTCGCGCCTGCAAACTACGCTCGGCAGACGATGAGGGCTCTGCTCGTCGCGCTCGCGTGGGTCTCGGCCTTCCAGGCGCCGCCGTTCACGTCGAGCGTCTCGCGCGTGACGGCCGCGCAGCTGCCGTATTCGTGGCACCCAGGGTGCCCGGTGGCGCCGGCCGAGCTCCGCCGCGTGCGCCTCAGGCGCTGGGGCTTCGACGGCCGCGCCCACACCGGGGCGCTCGTCGTCAACGCGCGCGTGGTGCCCGATGTCGTGGCCGTCTTCCGTCGGCTCTACGCGGCGCGGTTTCCAATCCGGCGGCTGCGGCCGATCGACGCCTATCGCGGCAACGACGAGCGCTCGCTCGCAGCGGACAACACCGCCGGCTTCAACTGCCGGTACGTGATCGGGCCCGGCCCGCGGCGGTGGTCGTCGCATGCCTTCGGCGAGGCGATCGACGTCAACCCGGTCGAGAACCCCTACCTCGAGCGGGGCCGAGTGCACCCGCGCGCCGGACGGGCCTACCTCGACCGGTCGCACCTCCGGCCGGGGATGGCTGTCCGCGGCGGCGTTCTCTTGCGTTCATTCGCGACGGCGGGTTGGCGCTGGGGAGGCCGCTGGACGGGCTCACCCGACTACCAGCCCTTCTCGGCGACCGGTGGCTGAGCGCGGGGAACGAAATTCTTAGAGCGGTGGAAGGAGCGGGCAGGCAGACTCTTTGGGTGCTTCGAGGCCGAGTCCCGCCGTCGCTCGCCTTCGTCGCGGCCGCCGTCGCATTCGCCGTCGCGGCGCCGGCCGCGGTCGCTTCGCCGCTCCCGGCCCGCGCGGGGCCGATCCGCTTCGCACCCGCTCCCGAAGTGAGCACGAACTGGGCGGGGTACGCGGTCGCGCACCGGCGGTTCACGAGCGTCACGGGACGGTGGGTCCAGCCGGCTGCCGTCTGCGAGGCAGGCGACCTCACGTATTCGGCCTTCTGGGTCGGCCTCGGTGGCTTCTCGCGCAGCTCGTACGGGGTCGAGCAGACCGGCACCCAGGCGAACTGCTCCTTCGGGGCGCCGAACTACGTCGCGTGGTACGAGTTGTTTCCGGCACCTCCCGTGGGTGTCACGCTGCGTGTCCGTCCGGGTGACCGGATGTCGGCGACAGTGACGGCCAACCGGCGCACGGTCCTGATCCGGCTACGGAACGTGACCACCGGCCGGCAGTTCACGAAGAGGCTGACGATGCGGAAGCCGGACATCTCCTCCGCGGAGTGGATCGCCGAGGCGCCGACGGGCTGCGACTACGTCGGCAACTGCACGACGCTCCCGCTGACCAACTTCGGCACTGTGGACTTCTCTCACGGAACCGCGGCGGTCAAAGGGCATCGGGGCCGGATCTCCGACCCCGTGTGGGCGGCGACGCCGATCGAGCTGCACGGCGACCTCAACGACCCCGAGCATCCGTCGGAGGCCGGGGCGAACGCGATTCCGGGCGCGCTTCGCGGCGACGGAGGTTCGTTCACCGTCAGCTGGCAGGATCTGGCCCCGCCCGCTGCAGGCTGAGCCCCGCTACGCCGCCACGGCGACCCGCGCCTGCTCGGCCGCCGCCTTCACGCCCTGGCCGATGGTCGGGAATGCGTGATGCGCCTGCGCGAGGTCGTCGACCGTCGCCCCGAGCTTGATCGCCAGCGCGAAGCCCTGGATCACCTCGCTCGCCGCGGGCGCGACGATGTGCAGGCCGAGGACACGCCGCGACTTCGAATCGAAGACGAGCTTGAAGAGCCCGTGCTCGGCGTCTGTGTATTCGGCGCGGCGCAGATGTCGGAGGGGCTGTACGACGCTCTCGGCCTCGTGCGCACGCTCCCTCGCCTCGGCCTCGGTCATGCCGACGCCGGCGAGCTCGGGCTCGGTGAAGATGGCCATCGGCAGCGTCGAATAATCGGCCGGAGCGGGGTCGGCGCCGAACATGTCGGCGATCGCGATTCGTGCCTGGTACTGCGCCGCCGGCGTGAACAGCGCCTGGCCGTTGACGTCGCCTGCCGCCCAGACGCCCGGCACGCTCGTCCGCATCCTCCCGTCCGCGACGATGCCGAGCTTGGAGGTCTCGACGCCGATCGCTTCCAGGTTGAGCTGCTCGATGTTGGGGACGCGGCCCGAGGCAAGGAGCAGGCGCTCGAACTCGACCTCGCGCGCGTCGCCGCCCTCGCGCGGCGCGATCGTCGCGACGCCGCCGCCGTTGCGGGCGGCGATCTTCGTCACCGAGCTGGCGAGGACGATTGCGAGGCCTTCGTCCGCCAACGCTGCGTGCAACTCGGCCGCGGACTGCCGGTCGGCCTGCGTCGCGATCTGGTCGAGCGCGTCGACGATCGTCACCTTCGAACCGAAGCGCGAGAAGGCCTGGCCGAACTCGAGCCCGACGGCGCCGGCGCCGACGACGAGCAGCGACTCCGGCGGCTCTTCGAGGTCGAGCGCGGTTATGTGGTCGATCCAGTCGACGCTCTCGATGCCCTCGATGGGCGGCACCGCAGTGCGCGAGCCGGTTGCGATCAGGATCCTGTCGGCCGACAGGTCGGTGTCGCCCACGCGGACCGTGTGGGAATCGACGAACGAGGCGGTTCCGGCGTAGGTGTCGAAGCCGGCGGCTTGGAGGTCCTCGACCCACTTCGGCTGCGGCTTCTTGAGGGTCTCCTTCCATGCCTTCGTCTCGGCCAGGTTCACGCGCGCGGAGCTGACTTCGATTCCGCGCCTGTTCGCGAGCGTGTTGATCCAGTGGGCGATCTCCGCCGCGACGAGGTAGGCCTTCGTCGGCACGCAGGCGACGTTGGGGCAGCTGCCGCCCCAGCGCTCGTGCTCGATCAACGCGACCTTCGCCCCGTACTCCTTCGCGGCTCGGTTGGCGGCGTCGCGCGCGGCGGAGCCGGCGCCGATCACCACCAGGTCGTACTGCTCACGCTTCATCGCTCCTCCCTCGGGCTCGCCCTCATGGGGCAACAGTCGCACAGGTGTGAGGACGTCCGGCGCTGCCGAGCCCTGCTCGCCGTGCGTCAGCGGCCGGCGCGGCGGCTCGTCGGTCACGAGTGACCGTTACGGCCGCGTCCGGGGTCACAGTTTCGGCACAGCCGTTGCCAAGCTGTCAGATCTCTGGCCGGAGCCGCCACGTCCGGGGTCTGACCCCGGACGTGGCTGGAAGAGAGCCGTGGGGGTCGCGAAAACGCACCGCCGCGCTACGATGGCGCGGTCGTGTGGGTCTACTTCATCCCGCTCTTCATCGCCGCCGCGCTGCTCTTGTTCGTCGGCCTGCTGGCGCTTCTCTCCCGGTTTCGCGGGGGCAAGTATGCGCGGCCGATCATGCGAGGAGTCGCGAAGATCCCAGGCGCTCGCGGCCTGATGATGAAGGCGTCGCGCGCTGCCCTGGCGCGGGAGAACCCCGACGCCGCGAGCGCACTCGCGAAGCTCGAGCGGGCGGGCGTCGCGAAGGATCCGCAGCGGGCGCAGGCCGCGATGTCCCGCCTGACCGCAGCCGAGCGGAAGGCGTACCTCGAGGCAGCGGGCAACGAGGGCGCGCTGCCCGAACCAATGAACCGCCAGCAGCGGCGGGCAATGCAGAAGATGCAGAAGCAGCAGCGCGGCCGCTAGCCGCGGCATCGCTGGCGGAGCGGCTCGCAGAGGAGTTGCCGAACCTCGTTACCGCGTAGCTACGGAAGACCGCGCGGCACGGCAAGGTTCTCGTCGACTGGGTCCAGAACGACCCGGCGCGGTCGACGGTCGCGGTGTACTCGCTTCGGGCCGCGCGGCGGCCGGGGGTCTCGACGCCGCTCGCATGGGACGAGGTCGAGTGCCGCCCACCGTTCGGATTCGCGCCGGCGGAGGCGCTCGAGCGGGTCGAGCGGATCGGCGACCTTTTCGCGCCGGTTCTCGAGCTCGAGCAGCGGCTCCCTGACTAGTAGGGGCGGACGGCGCCGACGTAGCGGTCGGCGTACGAAGCGAGGCTCGAGATGCGAACGACGTCGCCGGTATGCGGCGCGTGGATGAACATCCCACTACCGACGTACATGCCTTCGTGGCCCGGTGTCCCGAAGACGCTCGCGTCGAAGAAGACGAGGTCGCCCGGAGCGAGCTGGGACGGCGGCACGGGCGTCCCCTCTTGGATCTGCGTGCCGGTGTAGTGCCCGAGGCTGATCCCGAGCTTGCCGTAGACGTACATCGTCAGCCCGCTGCAGTCGAAACCGGTGAGCGGGTTCGCGCCGCCCCAGCGATACGGCACGCCGAGATACTGGGCGGCAATCGCGACGGCCTTCCCGCCGATCCCGCTCGCCGCCGGCAGAACGGTCCCGATCAGGGGCTCGGTGACGATTGGCAGCCCGGCGAGCGACGGCGGGGCGCCGAAGCCCAGGGCGGCCCAGGGGCCGGCGGCCGTGACGACGCGGCTCGCGAGCTGCGCGCCGCCCGTCTTTTGGCGCTCGCGCAGGCCGACGAGCACCTCGGCGCCGCGCGAGGCGCCGGGGTAGCCCGGGGCGACGTTCAGCCGCAGGCCGACGAAGCCGGTCTTCTTGCCGATCACCGCCTTCTGGCTGACGACGAGGTAGCTCGAGGAGTCGAGCGAGAAAAGGGCGTTCGGGTGGGCGTCGCGGAGTAGCCCGTCGACGACGAGTCCGTCGATGGCGACCGTGCGCCCCGGGCCGAGGGTCATCCGCTCGGCGTGGACGCGCCCGCCGAGCATCGAGATGTCGTCGAGGACGACGCGCCGCTCGGTGGACGCGACCCTCCCGATCGAGACGAGCGACCCGTCCTGCGGGTACGAGAAGGTGCCCTTTCGCGCCGCCGCCAGCAGGGCACCGTCGTGAGACCGGACCTGCGCCGTGCCGAGGACGTCGGCCGCGGCTGCCGGCGCGAGGAGCAGCGCGAGCGCCGCGAACACTGCCGCTAGACGCAGCATTGACGTCACGATAGAGGCATGCGTGCGATGGTGCTAGAGGAGCAGAGGCGGCGCTTGCGTTCCACCGAGCTCCCGCGACCGGAGCCGCGCCCCGGTCAGCTCCTCGTCCAGGTTCACGCGTGCGCTGTGTGCCGAACGGATCTCCACGTCTTCGACGGCGAGTTGCCCGACCCGAAGCTGCCGCTCGTGCTGGGCCACCAGGTCGTCGGCACCGTCGTCGGCGACGGCCGCCGCGTCGGCATTCCCTGGCTCGGGTGGACCTGCGGCGAGTGCCGCTACTGCCGCTCCGATCGCGAAAATCTGTGTGATCGCGCGCGCTTCACCGGCTACCAGCTGGACGGCGGCTACGCCGAGTACGCGGTCGCCGACGAGCGCTTCTGCTTCGCGCTGCCCGACCGCTACACGGATCTCGAGGCGGCGCCGCTCCTCTGTGCCGGCCTGATCGGGTATCGGTCGCTCCGCCTCACGGGCGACGCTGAGCGCCTCGGCCTCTACGGCTTCGGCTCCTCGGCGCACATCGTCGCGCAGGTCGCATGCCACCAGGGTCGGCGCGTCTTCGCGTTCACGCGCGCCGGCGACGAAGAGGGGCAGGAGTTCGCACGTGAGCTCGGTGCCGTCTGGGCGGGCGCCTCGGACGACCAGCCGCCCGAGGAGCTCGACGCGGCGATCATCTTCGCTCCGGTCGGCGCCCTCGTTCCCGTGGCGTTCCGGGCGCTCGCCAAGGGCGGCACCGTCGTCTGCGCCGGCATCCACATGAGCGACTTGCCCTCGTTTCCCTACGAGCTGCTCTGGGGGGAGCGGGCCGTGCGATCGGTGGCGAATCTGACGCGACGCGACGGCGAAGAGTTCCTTGCGCTCGCGCCGCTGGTGCCCGTGCGCACCGAGACCGAGACCTTCCCGCTCGAGCAAACGAACGAGGCGCTCGAACACGTGCGCGGCGGTCGCGTCCGCGGCGCTGCCGTCGTTCAGGTGCGCTCGTAGACGGAGACGTGCTCGCGGCTTCGGCGGTCGAACGCCGAGCGATCCCAGCTGCCCCACCGCTCACGTAGCCGCAGCCCGGCAAGGCGCGCCATCAGGTCGAGCTCGCTTGGATATGCGTAGCGAAGCCGAATCGGCCGGAGCGCCGTCTCTTGGCGGCCGAACGTCGCGATCTGAACGTCGATCACCTGCGCGACCGGGTCCAGGCGGTTGAAGTCGAGCTGGACGCTGTCCTTTTCGACCTTCATCACCGAGACGTTCTGCTCGCGCTCGTAGCGGCTGAGGTCCGGGACGAAGGCTTCGACCAGGAACACGCCGTCGTCGACGAGGTGCCGCGCGACGTTCTCGAACAGGCGCACCTGGTCGTCCTGCGTGGGGAGCCCGAAGATCGTGTTGAACGCGACGAAGATGAGCGGGAAGCGCCCGCCGTAGTCGGCGTCCGCCATGTCGCCGATCGTCACAGGGATCTCAGCGCCGCCTGGCTTCTCGCGCAGGCGGCCGACCATCGGCTCGGAGATGTCGAGGCCGTGGATGTCGACGCCGCGCTCCTTCAGCGGCAGCGCGATCCGGCCGGTGCCGATCGCCAGCTCGAGGACCGGCCGTCCCGCTGCGAGCTCGGCGATCGTCTCGACGGCGGCCGAGGGGTCGAGTTCGCCGTGGATCTCGTCGTACTCGGCCGCCCACTCCTCGCCGTATGTCGCCTGCGTGTATCCCTCCACCCGCCGAGCCTATACCGGCACGGCGGCGTCGACCGCGGCGCGCAGGGAGGCGACGTACGCGCGCAACGCCTCGGGCCCCTCCGCGGCGAATTCGACGGCCCGGGATCCGACGACGATCCCATCGGCGAGGTCCGCCGCTGCGCGCGCCTGCTCGGGGGTCGAGATCCCAAAGCCGGCATAGAGCGGGAGGCCCGTGGTCGCGCGTGCGCGCTCGACGAGTTTCGACAGCGCCGGCGAGAGGTCGGCCCGCGCGCCGGTCGTTCCCGTCAGCGTCACGAGGTAGAGCCACCCGTCGGTGCGGTCGGCGGCGAGGGCGATGCGCTCGTCGGTGGACGTCGGCGCGACGAGCTGGACGCGGCGCAGCGCGGGCTGCGCCTCGATCGGGAGGTCGGCGACGATGAGGCTGGTCGCGCCGGCCGCACGGGCGTCTTGCTCGAACCGCTCGTAGCCGTAGGCCTCGAGCAGCGACGCGTACGTCATCGGCACGAGCGGCGCCTCGACGCGCTCGCGCGTCGCGGCCAGGCACTCCAGGCACTCGCGCGTCCGCATCCCCTCGGCGAGCGCCCGCTCCGCGGCTCGCCGGATCACCGGCCCGTCCGCTAGCGGGTCGGAGAAGGGGAAGCCGAGCTCGAGCGCGTCGGCACCGCCGTCCACCGCAGCCACGGCGAGCTCTGGCGTCTCACGCCCACACATGAGGTAGACGACGAGCGTTTTCATCGCCGTGGACAAATCGACACAGATCCGACACGAAGCCGCGCCACATCCGCGACGGTTTCCCGGGTAGCGTCATCCGCCGAGGGCGGAGGGAGCGACCCCACCCATAGAAGGGTGGGGGTGCGGGGTTTTCGCGACAGGCGGCTCACCGGGACAGGGCCTCTGCCAGGTCTTTGTCGCCGCGGCCCGAGAGACAGACGAGGATCAGCTCCGCGTCATCGTCGAGCGCGCGGGCAAGCGCGTGCGCGGGCTCGAGTGCCGGGATGATCCCCTCGGTCTCTGCGAGTCGCCGAAACGCTGCCAGCGCTTGCTCGTCCGTCGCGGCCACGTATTCGGCCCGGCCGCTGTCGCGGAGGAACGCGTGCTCGGGGCCGACGCCGGGGTAGTCGAGGCCGGCGGAGATCGAGTGCGCATCGAGTATCTGCCCGTCCTCGTCCGCGAGGAGCGACGACCTCGAGCCGTGGAGCACTCCGGCGCGGCCGGCTCCGAGGCTGGCGGCGCCGCGCGCCTCGACGCCGACGAGGCGGACGTCGTCATCGAGGAAGCCCGCGAACAGCCCGATCGCGTTCGAGCCGCCGCCGACACACGCGACCGCGACCTCAGGCAGCCGCCCGGCGGCGGCCAGGAACTGCTCGCGCGCTTCGCGGCCGATCACCGACTGCAGCTCTCGGACGATCTCCGGGTACGGGGCCGGCCCGACGCACGAGCCGATCAGGTAGTGCGTCGTCTCGACGTTGGTGATCCAATCGCGGATCGCCTCGCTCGTCGCCTCCTTCAGCGTCCTCGTCCCGAACTCGACCGGCCGTACCTCGGCCCCGAGCAGCCCCATCCGCTCGACGTTGGGCGCCTGGCGGCGCATGTCCTCTGAGCCCATGTAGACGACGCACTCGAACCCGAAGCGCGCGCAGACGGTCGCGGCGGCGACGCCGTGCTGGCCCGCACCGGTCTCCGCGACGACCCGGCGCTTGCCCAGCCGCCGTGCCAGCACCGCCTGCCCGAGCGCGTTGTTCAGCTTGTGCGCGCCCGTGTGGAGGAGATCTTCTCGCTTGAGGTAGAGCCGCTTACCGGGGGCGAAGCGCTCGGCGACGGTCAACGGCGTCGGCCGGCCGGCGTACGAGCGACCCAGCTCGTCAAGCTCCGCCGCGAAAGTGGGGTCGTCGGCCGCCTCGCGCCAACCCTGCTCCAGCTCGTCGAGCGCCGGGATCAGCGTCTCCGGGACGTAGCGGCCGCCATATTCGCCGTAGGTGCGGGCTGCGACGGTCACCGGGCGGCCTCGACGAACGCGCGAATGCGGTCGTGGTCCTTGATCCCCGGCGCCTGCTCGAGGCTCGAGCTGGCATCGACCGCCCACGGGTGGACGGCGTCGATCGCATCGGCGACGTTCTCCGGCGAAAGGCCGCCCGCGAGCACGATCCGGCCCCCGGCCGCTCGCGCCCGCTCCAGGTGCCCTGGATCCTCCTGCTGCCAGGCGCGGTCGACCACCTGCGCGACCTCGTCGTCTCCGCGGAAGAGAACGCCGTCCCGCGCCCGGTGGCCGTTCTCGCGCGCGTAGAGCTGGGCAAGATCGCCGCCGGCGTCGCCGCGCTCGCCGACGTAGACCGCCACGGACAACATCGTGTCGGGAACTGGAAGGACGGCGGGCGCGCGGCGCGGCGTCTCGCGCGCGAGGATGAAGCCGGCGAGGTCGGCGCCCGCGTCTGCGGCCGCCGCGACGTCCTCCTCCCGTGTCAGGCCGCAGATCTTCACGAGGGGCCGCGCGAGCAGCTCGCGCAACTCGAGCGCAGGGTCGGCCGCCTTCATCAGCGCGCTTCCGACGAGGATCGCGTCGGCTCCCGCGAGCTCCGCCGCGGCTGCGTGCGCCCGGGCGAGGACGCCGCTCTCGGCCACGACGACCCGGTCACGAGGCGCCGCCGAGACGAGCTCGAGCGCCGCCGTCCGGTCGATCGCGAAAGTGTCCAGGTCGCGCGCGTTGATCCCGATTGGATCCGCCCCGAGCTGTACCGCGCGCTCGAGCTCAGTCGCGTCGTGCGCCTCGACGAGCGCATCGAGTCCGAGCTCGTTCGCCCGTGCCATCAGTGCCGCCGCAGAGCGGTCGTCGAGATCCCGCAGGAGGAGCAGCACCGCGTCGGCGCCGCTCTGCTTCAGCTCGCCGAGTGTCGCCTCGTCTCGGAAGAACCCCTTGGCAAGGAGGGGGGCCGCTGTCGCCGCACGCGCAGCCTGCAGGTCGGCAACCGAACCGCCGAAGCGCTCGTCCACGAGCACCGACACGGCTGCGGCGCCGGCCGCGGCGAGCTGCGGCGCGAGTTCCCCCGGATCCGCACCGGGTCGCAGGTCTCCCGCCGACGGTGAGCGGCGCTTGATCTCGGCGATCGCGGCGAGGCCCGGCCCCGCCAGCGCTTCGCGGAACCTGCCCATCAGGCCGCGGCCTCCTCGCTGCGGCTGAACGCAACGAGCCGATCGAGCCGCTCTGCCGCCGCACCCGAATCGACCGCGCGGCGCGCGAGCTCGAGCCCCTCTCGCAGGTCTTCGGCATGGCCTCCGGCCGCGATCGCGCCGGCGGCGTTGAGCAGGATGGCGCTCCGCCGGCCGCCGTTCTCGCCGGCGAAGACGCGCCGGATGACGGCCGCGTTCTCGGCCGGCGACCCCCCGCGCAGGTCCTCCGGATCGCAGCGCGGGACTCCGAGCTCGAGCGGGTCGATCGTCCGTTCCTGGACGGTGCCGCCTACGACCTCGCAGACGAGGTTCGGCCCTGCCGGCGAGAGCTCGTCGATGCCGGCCGCGCCGTGGACGACGAACGCGCGCCGCGCGCCGAGCTGCGCCA
>JBKOYZ010000104.1:0-4423 GCA_046725655.1 Actinomycetota bacterium
TGGGCGTGCACGAGCGCCGACTCCCGATCGCCGTTCGCCTCGTACCAGGCAGCCGCCCGCGCATTCAGCACCGGGACCAGGTCGGGCTCGTTCTCGTCGAGCTCTCGCCGCAGCAGGTCGCGGAAGAGATGGTGGTAGCGAAACCATTCGCGGTGGTGGTCGAGAGGCACGAGGAAGAGGTTTGCCTGCTCGAGGGCCCTCAGCGCACGCGCCGCCCGATTGCCCTCCAGTACCGCGTCACAGAGTGGGCGGCACATCTTCTCGAGAATCGACGTCTGCGCGAGGAAGCGGCGCAGGCCCGGAGCGAGGTGGGACACGCACGTGGCGTGGAAGTAATCGGCGAGGTAGCGATCGTCCCCCGCGAGCTGTGCTGGCTCGCGTCGCCGACCGGCTGCGTCCGTGCCGTCGCGGAGCGCGAGCGTCGCGAGGTAGACGCCGGCAGCCCATCCTTCCGTTCGCTGGAGCAACCCAACGATCTCGTCCTCGTCCAGCTCGACGCCCGCTGCCCTGAGCAGAATCTCGGCCTCGCGGCGGCTCAGCCCGAGCTCGTACGCGCCGATCTCGAGAAGCGGGCCCTGGACACGCAGCGCTGCGACCGGAACCTTCGGGACGGCCCGGCCCGCGAGCACGACGATCGACGCCGCCGGCATGTTCTCGATCAGGGTCGTGACGATCGAGACGGACTCGCTCGACTCGAGCAGGTCTGCGTTGTCGAGCGCGAGCACGAACGGTGACTCGCGAGCCGCCATCTGCGCCGTGAGTCGGGGCATCGCCGCGTCCCAAATCGAGTGCGCCGAGGCGTCGAGAGCAGTCGTCACACGCGGGTCGAGCGGCTCGATCCGGTCGAACGCCGCGGCGACATGTCTCAGCAGGACTGCGGCGTCGTTGTCCCGCTCGTCGATCGTCACCCACGCGAACGGGCGCGCATCCCGGGCGGCCCACTGCGCGAGCAGCGTCGTCTTCCCATACCCCGCCGGCGCTGCCACGACGACCGTGGGGAACGCGCCCGCTGCGCGGAGGCGGTTGACGAGGGCAGTCCTGGAAACGCTCCCGGGCCGCTGCTGCGGAACGGCGAGCTTGGACGCAACGACGTCGAGGCCGAGCCGCCGTTCTCGCACGGTGGGCGCCGCGCCGCCGCTGGTCTGCCGCGCGCGCTCTCGCGTGATCACGGCGTCGGCTTACGAGTCTTTGCAGGCCGCTGCCGCGACCCGATCAGACGCGTAGGTGGTTCGTGCAGGGGCATCCGACTCCCTTCGGAGGCCGGTGACAGGGGATAGATTGGTGAACTCGACCTCGGCGAGTATCGTGGCCCTCTGGCCTGGTGACAACGGTACAAAACACCACAATTTGCGGGGAGGCTTTCACCACACGCCGCAAGTCGTGTTCGACCTTCTTCCCGTGCGAAGCCGCTGCAATACTCGCGGCGGCTGACCCATTGGCATCGACGCGTTTCGAGCGTCCGGAAGCGTGTCAGAAACGAGAGCCGTGCCCATCCGAGTAGTCGTCGGCGAAGACAACTTTCTCGTTCGCGAGGGGATCGCCAGGATCCTCGACGAAATCGGCGACGTCGACCTCGTGGAGGCGACGGGAGACCTAGAAGCGTTGCGCGCTTCTGTCGACCGAACGGCGCCCGACGTCGTCGTGACTGACATCCGGATGCCGCCGACGAACACGGACGAGGGAATTCGGTTCGCCACCGAGCTCCGCTCCTCCCATCCCGATACCGGTGTCGTGATCCTGAGCCAGCACGCGGAGCCGCGGTACGCGATGGCGCTCCTGAAGGCGGGCTCGGACCGCCGGGCCTACCTCCTCAAGGAGCGGCTCACCGACCAGGAGGAGCTTAGCCGCGCTCTGCACGAGGTCGCGGCGGGGGGATCGGTCATCGATTCGCGCGTCGTCGACAAGCTCGTCGCGGCACGCGAGCGGCGCGATTCCGAGCTTGCCGCGTTGACACCGCGCGAGCTCGAGATACTGGGCCTGATCGCTCAGGGCCGCAGCAACGGCGCGATGGCTTCGTCGCTGACGATCACGAAACGCGCGGTCGAGCGCCACATCAACTCGATCTTCCTGAAGCTCGACCTGGGCGAGCCCGAGAGCGTCAACCGCCGCGTCATGGCGGCCCTGCTCTACCTGAGCGGCGACAACGCCTGAGGGGGCCAGTTCCACTCGCCGTGCCCGTGCGAGGTCACGAGCGCGGCGCGGCGCCGTCGCCGACCGGAAGCAGGGCACGGATTCGCGTTCCCCGTTCCCGAGCAGTGGCGACGTCCAAGACGCCGCCCACGGCTTCGACGCGGTCGCGTAGACCCTGGAGACCCGAGCCGCGCGGGTCGGCGCCACCCAGCCCGTCGTCGGCGACCTCGACGTGGAGGGCGCGACTCGAGCGGATGACCCGAATCCTGATTGCCTCCGCACGAGCGTGCTTCTGGGCATTCGTCACGGCCTCGGCGATGACGTAATAGGCGGTGGCCTCCGCGCCTGCGTCGACCCGGCTCGACGGCAGCTCGAGCAGCTCGATCGGAACCGGTGAGTCGGCAGTGAAGCTCCGAATCGCCTCGGCGAGGCCGAGATCCGTCAGCACGCTCGGGTGGATCCCATGCGCGAGCTCGCGGAGTTGATCGATCGCGACCAGCACCTGATTCTCCGCCCCCTCGAGGAGCGCAGGCCCCCGCTCCGGGGCTCGGAGCGCATCGGCCTTGGCCGCGGCCAGTTGACCGGCGAGCAGCGTCAACGTGAGCTGAGCGCCGTCATGGAGGTTCTGCTCGAGGCGCCGCCGCTCACGATCGGCGACCCCGACGAGGCGAGCGCGCGATTCGGCGAGGCCTCGCGCGATCGCCTCGCGCTCGGACACGACTGCGGCGAGGAACATCGTCGAGACCGAGGCGACGGCGACGTAGAGCTGCGTACTGATGGTGCTGCGCTCGAGCGAGCTGACCACGAACGGCCCGGCGTGATGGGCGGTTTTCCAAAGCGTGAAGCCCGTCGCGAACGCAACCGCGAGCGTTCCCCCACGGGGGCCGAACCGGAGCGCGGCCCAGATGAGCGCCGGGAAGACGATGTAGCTCAACGGGCGGTCGCTCCGGAGCGCCAACTCGGTCAGCGCGACGATGGTGAGCAGCAGGACCAAAGCCTCGAAGACGCGGGCGGTGTCCCACTGGAATCGCAGCGGGCGCCACCACGCGAGTGCAAGCGGAAGCACGACGAGCGCCCCGGCCGTGTCTCCGAGCCACCAGGTGTGCCAGACAGAGGGTAGGTCGCCCGTCGTCAGCACACCGCCGAGGTGCAGCGACGCAGGCCCGACCGTCGCGCTCTCGGCCGTCCCGACGCAGATCGCGACGAGCACGGCGGAGACCCCCGCGACGCTCTCAAGCGGCCTCCCTTTCACGAGCCTCCGAAGGAGCGCGGCCGCGATCACGACCTCGAGCACGTTTCCGATCGACTGCCCGATCCCGGAGACGACGGGAAGCTTGTCCCACTGGTCCGCCAGCAGGTCGCCCACGAGGACCCCGGGCCAGAGGCGAAGGCCGCCGAAGTAGAGGAACGAGATCCCGACGCCCACCGGCAGCCAGACGATCGCGGCGACGGCGCCGCTGAACTTGAGCGTGTAGCCGATCTGAGCCGCGGCGTAGTAGAGGCCCGCCAAGGCCGCCGCAGCAGCGACGTAGCGCACCCGCGGGTTGGCGACAAGCCGGGAAATGCCCGAGCGTCCGGAAGCGGTCGGCGCCGCCAGTTCAGTCATCCCCGCACCTTGCCAGACGCGCTCCGTTGCGCTCAACCGCGATGCGACCGGCACGTTGCGAGCCCCGGGGGCGGGTCCGCGAAGCTTTGCCGCTCGCCCGAGCAGTCGGCGACGCAGTTCTTAGGATGCTTGCGGATGACCGATGAGCCCGAGCCAGCGAAGTTTGCGGCTGCCGCCGGTTCGTCCGAGGCTGGAGATGAGGTCGTCGGCGAGGCGCGCTGGCCGATGGCCGGCGCCGTGGTCGCGGCGATCGTGCTCACGATTCTCTTGCCAGAAGCGGTCCGGCCAGGCCCGAAGTGGCTCCTCCCGCTGATCGAAGGGGTGTTGCTCGTGGCCGTCATCGCCGGCGACCCCGGCAAGATCAGCCGCCGTTCCCGCCTGCTCCGAGTGCTCTCGATCGCACTCGTGTCCGTCCTCGCGCTCGGAACACTTTGGGCGACGGGCCTGCTGATCGACGACCTCATCCACGGCGGCCCGGAGACGAGCTCGGCGAGCGACCTCCTCGAGGCCGGATCGGTCGTGTGGGTGTCGAACAACATCGCGTTTGCGCTGCTCTATTGGGAGCTGGACGGCGGCGGGGCTGCGGCTCGGGCGCACCGCCTCCCTAACCATCTCGACCTTGCGTTCCCGCAGCAGCTGAACCCTCGCATCGCGCCGTCGAACTGGCGACCGCGCTTCATCGACTAC
>JBKOYZ010000031.1:0-16995 GCA_046725655.1 Actinomycetota bacterium
CCGGCGGCATTTCCTGCCCGTGACTCGCGCCGGCCGCGCGCGAGATCGACTCGTTCATCAGCGTTCCGCCGAGGTCGTTCGCGCCGGCGTTGAGGACGGCCTGCGCGCCTTCGATCCCGAGCTTCACCCACGAGGCCTGGATGTTCGTGATCCACGGATGGAGCGTCAGCCGCCCGACGGCGTGCATGAGCAGCGCCTCCCGGAGCGTCGGCCCCGGCCGGGCTAGACCCTTGAGGTAGATCGGCGCCTCCATGTGCACGAACGGGAGCGGGACGAACTCGGTGAAGCCGCCAGACCGGCGCTGCTGCTCGCGCAGCCTGAGCAGGTGGCGGGCCCAGTTCCGCGCGCCGTCGACGTGCCCGAACATGATCGTTGTGGTCGACCGAAGGCCGGCTGTGTGCGCCGCCCCGTGGACGTGCAGCCATTGCTCGGTCGTCACCTTGTCGGGGCAGATCACTCCACGGATCTCGTCGTCGAGGACCTCCGCCGCCGTGCCGGGCAGCGAGGCGAGGCCGGCATCGCGCAGCCGCTCGAGGTAGTCGATCAGGGTCAGCCCGAGCGTCTCGGCACCCTGCCACACCTCGAGGGCGGAGAAGGCGTGCACGTGTAGATCGGGCAGCACGCTCTTGATCGCCCGACAGACGTCGACGTAGAAGCCGCCGGTGAAGGCCGGATGGATGCCGCCCTGGAGGCAGACCTCCGTCGCGCCGCGCTCCCACGCCTCCTCGCAGCGTCGCACGATCTCGTCCATCGGGACGAGGTACGGCGCGCCTCGTAGGTTCGCCGCGAGTTTCCCCTTCGAGAAGGCGCAGAAGCCGCAGCGGAAGTAGCAGACGTTCGTGTAGTTGATGTTCCGTGTCACGACGTAGGTGACGGTGTCGCCGCAAACCTCGCGCCGTAGCCGATCTGCGGCTGCGAGCACGGCGGTCAGGTCAGGTCCGCGGGCGCCGAAGAGCGCGGTGGCGTCGTCCTCGTCCAGCTCGTCCTCCTCCCGAACCTTCGCCAGCGCCAGCGCGACTGGTTGCGACAATTTCGGCACGGAGCCGTTGCCCATCGGTGCGCCGTTCGGCGATACGCTCGCCGCGGGGAGGAGGCCGGGGGAACCTTCCAAGAGCGCGGCGGCGGAGCGTGGCAGCGACTCGGAGCGCCCCGCCGTCCAGTCATCGGTCCGTGCAAGCCCCTCGGCGTCGGCCGCGTGGAGGACGCGCGTCGCGACCGACGAGTCGACCCAGCTGTCGAGCTCGGTGACGTACTGCGGGTAGATCGCGAGCCTCGGCGCGAGCTCGAGCCCGCGTGAACGCGCCGCCTCGCGCAGTCGCTCGACCTCAGGCCACGGCGCCTCGGGGTTGACGTGGTCGACCGTGACGGGCGAGACGCCGCCCCAGTCGTTGATGCCGGCATCGAGCAGCCGCGGGAACTCGTCGTAGGAGAGATTCGGCGGAGCCTGGATGTTCCAGTCCGGCCCGACCACGAGGCGGGCAGCGGCGCACGTCCAGAGCAGCTCCTCGAGAGGAGGCTCCGGCGCCTTGGCCATGCGTGTGCCCGGCTTCGCGCGGAAGTTCTGGACGATCACTTCCTGGACGTGGCCGAGCCGCTCACCGAGCTCCCTGATCGCAAGCAGTGCCTCCAGCCGCTCGCGGCGGGTCTCGCCGATCCCGATCAGGATCCCGGTCGTGAACGGGACGGCCGCCTCGCCTGCCGCGCGGATGGTCGCGAGCCGTGATCCGGGCAGCTTGTCCGGCGAGGCCCAGTGCGGGCCGCCGCGAACAGCTAGGCGCTCGGCCAGCGTCTCCAGCATCAGCCCTTGCGACACGGAGACCGCGCGCAGCGCACGCACATCCTCCGGCGACATGACCCCCGGATTCAGATGAGGCAGCAACCCGGTCTCGTCGAGCACGACCCGGGCGCAGCGCGCGAGGTAGTCCAGCGTCGTCTCACATCCGAGCGCGGCGAGCTCCGCGCGGGCGACGCGGTAGCGAAGCTCGGGCTTGTCGCCGAGCGTGAACAGGGCCTCCCGGCAGCCCGCGGCCGCGCCCGCACGCGCGACTTCCAGGACCTCTTCCTCGCTCATGTACGCGCGGTCTCCGCGCCGTGGCGGCCGCGCGAACGTGCAGTAGCCGCACACGTCGCGGCAGAGCTTCGTCAGCGGGATGAAGACCTTCGGCGAGTAGGTGACGAGGGTGCCGTGCCCGACCTCGCGGAGCCGGCGGGCCTCCGCCGCCAGCGCCGTCCAGTGCTCGTCGACGAGCTCGAGCGCCTCCGGAGCGGCCAGTCCGCCAGCCACCCGGCGGAGCTTACGCTTTTACCTGACGCTGACGAGCGGCCCGAAGTAGGCCCAGCGACCGTTGTGGTAACGCTCGAGCTTCGCCTGGGCGAGCGGGAAGCGGTTCGACGGCGCTGTCCGCACCGAGATGCCCGGCAGCACGAACGGGTTGGCGCGCTCGTTCAGGTGCGTGGCGGCGCGCATGACGCTGTCGCGGGTCGGGTTCTTGCCCGCGTGCTCGAGCGCGTCGACCATCGTGTACGCGCTGGACATTCCGTAGACGTTGTAGACGTCGTTCATGCCCTTGCCACCGTTGTACTTCTTCAGGATCGAGCGGAAGAGTGTCACGGCCTTGTCGCGGCGCCAGCGCGGGTCGGTCGGGTCCTTGAGAAAGAGGGTCGAGATCGAGCCCTCCGTCTGCCGCTTGCTGCTGGAGATGGTCGCGATGGTCATGATGTTCACGGCGCTCGAGACCGCGTTGACGAAGACCTTCGGTCGCCAGCCGACCTGGCGGGAGTCCGAGTACGCTTTGATCGCGAACTTCGGCGTCGCGAACAGCATCAGCGTGTTCACGCGCTTCGCCTTCAGGCGAGCGATCTGCGAGTTGATGCTCTCGTCGCTGATCCCGTACCCCTGCCTGGAGACGATGAGGCCTTTTCGGGCGCCGAGGCCGCGCTCGAGCCCCTTGAGGAGCTCGTTGCCGTAGTCGTCGTCCTGGTAGAGGACGCCGACTCGGGCCTTGGGCGAGTTCTTCGCGATGTAGCGGCCGTAGATCGTCCCCTCGGCGACGTAGCTCGGCTGGTAGCCGATCGTCCACGGGTACTTCTTGTAGTCGCGACCCCAGGTGCTCGCGCCGCTTGCGACGAAGAGTTGCGGCACCTTCGCCTGGTTCAGATAGCCGCGGATGGCAAGGTTCGTCTCCGTCCCGGGCGTGTTGTAGATCGCGAAGACCCGGTCCTGCTGCACGAGCTCGCGCGTCTGCTCGAGCGTCTTCGCGGGGTCGTACTCGTCGTTGCGGTAGATGTACTTGATCTTCCGCTTGTTGACGCCGCCGTGCGCATTCACGTACTTGAAGTAGGCGGCGGCGCCCGTGGCGATCGACCGGTAGGCCGCCGCCGGCCCGCTCATCGGAATGGTGCCGCCGATGACGATTTCCTTCGAGCTGACGCCGGGTATGTCCGCACCCCCGGCCGAGGCGCCCGAGACGATCGCAAGCGCGCCGACCAGCGCAGCACCGACGTAGACCCTCTTCCCCATCGTGCGTACTGAGACCGAGTGTACAGCCGCCTAGTTAGCGGTTTGGACAACCGCCGCACCACAGGCGCTCGCCCCTTGCGCGCGCGAAACCGGGGCGTAAGTTTCAGCGACGATCGGCGTCTTTCTCTGACGGGGGCGCCCCTCCGTGGTTATCGGCCTGTCAGGAGACCGTCGCCACGGCGCGCCCCCTGTCGGCCGCCGGGGTTTCGCTCCGAGCCTCCGTCGGGTACGGTCCGCGTACCTGACAGGACCGACAATCGAGACGCGGCGAGCTTTCGCTTGCCTTTCGCCCAGGAGATTTCACTTGGACTCCGCCACTTATGTGCTTGCTGCATCCACGCGCGAGCCCTTTGGCGCTGAGGTTCGCCCGCCGCTAGAGGCGGGCGCCCGGGAGGGGGAGCGGGCCGCAGCCTCCCCCTCCACCCTGTTCGGTGCCGCCCCCTCGGCGCCGGACAAATGAACGCGGCCGGCCGCTGCGCCGGCCGCGTTCGCTTCTAAGGAACCCTGACCAGCTGTGACGGGTCTGTCACGGGCGCGCGGCACGCGAACCGCTCGCAGACGTAGACCGCGGGGCGGCCGTCGACGTAGTCCTTCCCGGCGAGCAGCGGGGTCTCATCGGAGGGCCCGAACGCGACGACCGCGTTCGGGTCGAAATCGGCGAGCGCGGCCTTCGCGACCTCGTCCGCCGGCGAGCCGATCACCGCGATCTCGCGTGGCGGAGACAGGTAGAGGTCGAGTGCGTTGAGCGCGTGCCCGAAGGCGACCGGGGCGCGCGGGATCGCGTCACGGACGAGCCTGAGGACGCCGGCGGCGCGTCGCTCGAGGTCGTCGTCGCCCCAGATCCGCGCTACCCGAAGCAGGACGAAGGCGAGCATCGAGTTGCCGGAGGGTGTCGGATGATCCTCGAGGTCCTTCTTCCGTGCGACCAGCTCCTCGCCGTCGACGGGCGACAGGAAGAAACCGCCGCGTTCCTCGTCGCCGAACAGGTCGATCGCAAGCCGTGCGAGCCGGTTCGCCTCCTCGAGCCAACGGAGCTCGCCGGTGGCGACGTGAAGCTCGTACAGGCCGTTGGCCACGTTGGCGTAGTCCTCGAGGTAGCCGTCATGCTTCGCCGTTCCCGCCCGCCAGCTCCGGTAGAGGCGGCCGTCTTCGCGTGAGAGCGGCCCGAGCAGGAACTCCGCGAGGTCGTGCGCAGCCTCGACGAGATCCGTCCGTTCGAGCCGTCGACCTGCCTCTGCCAGCGCGGCGAGCGCAAGCCCGTTCCACGCGGCGATCGCCTTGTCGTCGCGCAGCGGCTTCGGCCGCTGCTCGCGGACCTCGAAAAGCCGCTGCCGGAGCGCCTCGTCGAGCTCGCCCCGGACGATCGAGCGGCCGTGCTCGAACGGCTGGAGGAGCTCGGCGGGCGCACCTTCCGCCGTCGTCCAGGTGAACGTGAGCCCTTCGACGCCCTCCGTGTCGGCATCCTGCGCCGACGCGAACCCTCCCTCCGGGAGCCGCAGCTCTCGCAGCTGGTAGTCGAGCGTCTGCTCTGCGACGCGACGGTACCGCTCCTCACCGGTCACGAGCCACGCGTGGAGATAGACGGGCACGAGCAGCGCGTTGTCGTAGAGCATCTTCTCGAAGTGCGGCACGAGCCAGCGCTCGTCGACCGAGTAACGGTGGAAGCCGCCGCCGACGAGGTCGTACATGCCGCCGGCGGACATCGCGTCGAGCGTGCGAGTCGCCATCCCGAGCGTCTCCTCGTCGCCCGTGCGCTTGTGCACGTGCAGCAGGAACTCGAGCACCGACGCAGGCGGAAATTTGGGCGCGCCGCCGAAGCCGCCCCACTCCGGGTCGAACTGCCGGCGGAGGCCGCGAACGGCGTCGCCGAGGAGCGACTCCGTCAGGGGCTCCGCAGAGGGCGCGAGCTCGCCCGACTTCCGCACCGCCTCGACGAGCGCCTGGGCCTGCCGCCCGACGTCGCCGCGCCGCTCGCGATACGCGTCCGACACCGCCGTCAGCACCTGACGGAACGCCGGCATCCCGTGCCGCGGCTCAGGCGGGAAGTAGGTGCCGCCGAGGAACGGCTCGCCGGACGGGAGCAGGAAGACCGTCATCGGCCATCCGCCCTGGCCGGTCATCGCGACGACTGCGTCCATGTAGATCGAGTCGAGGTCCGGCCGCTCCTCTCGGTCGACCTTGACGTTGACGAAGCGCTCGTTCATCAGCGAGGCGGTCTCCTCGTCCTCGAACGACTCGTGCTCCATCACATGGCACCAGTGGCAGGCGGCGTAGCCGATCGAGAGCAGGATCGGCTTGTCCTCGGCCTGCGCGCGCAAGAGCGCCTCCTTGCCCCACGGAAACCAGTCGACCGGGTTGTCGGCGTGCTGGAGAAGGTACGGCGAAGTCTCGTTGGCGAGTCTGTTCATGTGACGTCAGCAGACGGCCGCGGCGGCAAAGCCGCCACGGCCTCTGAGCGGCATCGCAAGCGACGCCTTGGCTGCAAGAGGTACGGCGACGTCTCGTTGGCGAGTCTGTTCATCAGGCCACCGTCGCTGCTCCCGCACGGTAGACCTGCCCCTCGAGGGTCCGCGCGAGCACGCCTTCGAGCCACGCCGAGATGCCGACGAGGGCATCGAGGTCGACGCCGGTCTCGATCCCCTCGCCCTCGAGCAGGTAGACGAGATCTTCGGTCGCGATGTTGCCCGTCGCCCGAGGCGCGTACGGGCAGCCGCCGAGCCCGCCGATCGACGCATCAAGCACAATCGCCCCGGCCGCGAGCGCCGCGAGCGCGTTCGCGTAGCCGGTGTTGCGAGTGTTGTGCCCGTGGAAGCCGACAGGTCTCCCGAGCGCACGCACTCGCTCGACCAGACGCCGAACGGACGACGGCGTCGCGACTCCGATCGTGTCCGCGAGGACGAGCTCGTCCGCGTCGAGGCCGCCGGCGAGCTCGACCACAGCCGCGGGATCGACGTCGCCCTCGAACGGACAGCCGAAGGCGACGCTGATCGTGGCCGTCGTGGGCCGGTCGGCGGCCGCCAGCATCCGCTGCACCCGCGCCGTCGCCTCCTCAAGGGACGCGTTGCCGTTGCGCCGGTTGAAGCTGTCGGTTGCGCCCAGGGTGACGTTGACGCGGTCGAGGCCGGTAGCACGCAGCCGCTCGAAGCCCTCCTCGTTCAGGACGAGCCCGGCGTACTCGACGCCGTCGCGGCGGTCGATCCCACGCACCACCTCCTCCGCGCCCGCCATCTGCGGCACGAGGTCGTCGCGCACGAAGCTGACCGCTTCGACCCGCGCGAGGCCGGCGGCCGCAAGCCGGTTGACGAGCTCGGCACGCACGCCGGGCGCCAGCGTCTCGGCCTCGTTCTGGAGCCCGTCCCGCGGCCCGACGTCGCAGAGCGTCAACGCCATCTAGAGACCGTACGCACTGACGCGCTCGGGACGGACCCGGACCAACAGGCGCTGCTCGCCGGGCTTGGGCTGCCAGCCGTTCCCGGTGTATTTGCGGGCGAGCCGGTCGATGTGATCGACGGCCCCGTCGGACGTCATCCGGGCGTTGCCGTGAACGGCGACCCAGCGGTAGCCGTCCGCGCGGTCGGCGACGAGCACGTTCACACGGGGATCACGGGCGAGATTCCGAGGTTTCGCCCGCCCGACCGCGGTGTTGAAGAGCACGTCGTGACCGTCCCAGTCGATCCAGACGATGCTGAGCTGCGGCGAGCCGTCGGCGTTCAGCGTCGCGACCGTGGCGAAGTTCGGCTCGGTGAAGAGCTGCGCCTGCTCGTCGGTCAGCAACGGCAGCCGGTTACCCGTCGAAGCCGGACGAGTCGACTCGCTCCGGCCGGATCTTGACGCTGATGCGCTGCTCGGCGGCGTTGCGCCAGGGATACTTGTCCTGGCCGAGATACTTCTTCGCGAGCTTGTCGATCTGGTCGTCGGCGCCGTCCGTCGTCAGTTCCGCGGGGCCGCTGACGGCGACCCACTGAAACGAGTTCTCGGGGTGCACGACCAGAATCGCCGCGCGCGGGTCCGTACGCAGGTGCCGCTCCTTCGCGCGGCCGACCGCCGTGTTGAATGTGACCGTTCCGTCCTCGGCGTCGATCCAGACGATCGTGTTGTGCGGAGACCCGTCGTTCCGGAGTGTGGTCGCGGTCGCGACGAACGGGTTCTCGGCGATGAACTTGCGTTGTTCATCGGTCAGTTCGGCCATGCCTCCTCCTTGCCTTCGCGCTGCTCGACCGAAAACGCGGTCGCGCGATAGCTTCTTCCCTGTCGTGGGCGTCTTGATCCTCGCAGGAACGCGCAAGGGCCTGTTCCGACTGCGCGGCGACGAGGAGCGGCGGAAGTGGGAGCTCGACGGGCCGCAGCTCACCGGGTGGGAGGTCTTCCACGCCGTTCGCGACCCGCGGAGCGGCGCCCTCTACGCCTGCACGAACAACTTCGTCTACGGCGCGAGCATCCATCGCTCGACCGACGGCGGCGCCTCCTGGGAACGGAGCGAGGGTCTCGGCCTGCCGGAGGAGTCGGGGCTGACGCTCGAGAAGACGTGGCACCTCGAGCCGGGGCACGAGTCGCAGCCAGAGACGCTCTGGCTCGGCGCCGCCCCGGGGGCCCTGTTCCGCAGCGACGACGGCGGCACCTCCTGGGAGTCCGTCCGCGGCATTCTCGAGCACCCGACGCGGGAGCGCTGGATGCCGGGTGCGGGCGGGATGTGCTGCCACTCGATCACGCTCGACCGCGACGACCCGCAGCGTCTCTACGTCGGCATCTCGGCCGCCGGCTCGTTCCGCACCGACGACGCCGGCGAGACGTGGGTGCCGGCGAACAAGAACGTCGCCGCCGATTTCATGCCGGACGACCCGTATCCCGAGGTCGGTCAGTGCGTCCACAAGCTGCTCGCCCACCCCGCACGGCCGGAGCGGTTGTGGCAGCAGAACCACTGTGGCGTCTACCGCTCCGACGACCGCGGCGAGACGTGGGAGCGACTCGACGGCAACGGGCTGCCGAGCGGCTTCGGCTTCGCGCTGGCGATCCATCCGCGCGACCCCGACACCGCGTGGGTCGTGCCCGAGGAAGGCGCCGAGAACCGCGTCACCTCGGAAGGTCGCCTCGGCGTCTACCGCACGCGCGACGCCGGCGCGACCTGGGACGTTCGGCCGGCCTACGACGAGGCCTGGGTTGCGATCCTTCGCGAGGACGGTGCGAGCGACTGGCTCGATCCCGTCGGCGTGTACGTCGGCACCCAGAGCGGCTCGATCTTCGTCTCGCCGGACGAGGGCGAGACGTGGGTCGAAGCGGCACGCCACCTCCCTCCGGTCCTCTCGGTCGAGGTCGCCGAGTGGCAGTGATCCTGCTGCCGTCGCTGCTCGCGACGGAGGCCGGAGGTCGGGGGCGCTTCGAGTCCGACGCTACGACCGTGAAGGCCGCGCTGACGCAGCTGCCCGTCGCCGACCTCCTCTTCGACGAGCGCGGCGAGCTTCGCAGCCTCGTCAACGTGTACGTGGACGGCGTGGACGTCCGCGACCGAGGCGGTCTCGACGCGCCGGCAGGCGAGAGCGAGATTCGCGTTGTCGCCGCCGTGGCCGGCGGCTGCACCTAGAGCAGCTTCCGCCCCTTCGTCTCCTGCCCGAGCACAGCGGCGATGATCCCGCCCGCGGCCATCACGAGTGCGACGAACGTGAGCGGCCAGAAGGTGCCTCCGGTCGCATCCTTCAGGTTGCCGAAGATGTAAGGCCCGGCGATCGCCGCGGCCTTGCCCACACCCTCGAGCATGCCGAACGCCGAGGCTCGCACGCGCGTCGGAAAAAGCTCGGACGTGTACGGGTAGACGGCGCCCCAAGCGCCGAGGTTGAAGAAGCCGACGAAGAAGAGGGAGATCACGTAGACGGAGGCCGAATCGGCGGCCGCGAACGCGTAGCCGCTGATGCCGCCCAGCAACAGGAACGCGGCCAGCGTCGGCTTACGGCCGATCCGCTCGACGAGCCAGATCGCGGCGGCGTAGCCGGGGAACTGCGACAGCGCGGAGAGCGCCAGCAGCAGGTAGATGTCGATCGAGAACTTGTCGCCGTTGAGGACGAAGGGCAGCCAGAGGAAGAGGCCGTAGTAGGAGATGTTCAGCGCCACCCAGACGCCGATCATCAGCGCGTCCGTACGCGCGAGCGAGCGGGTGAACAGCTCCCGAATCGACGAGCGCTCCTGCTCCGGCGCCTCCAGCTCGGCAGCCGAGACCGGATGACCCGTGATCTCGCGGAGAACCTCGGCGGCCTCGTCGGCGCGGCCCGTGCGGGCCAGGTAGAACGGGCTCTCCGGCAGCGTCCGGCGGACGACGAAGGCCATGAAGGCCGGGAAGGACGCCGCCAGGAAGAGCCAGCGCCAGGAGTTTTCGCCACCGATCGAGTGGCCGATGAAGACCCATGAGAGCCCGGTTGCGAGCAGCAACCCGACCGGCCACCAGAGGTCGAGGAAGACGAGCATCCGGCCGCGCCGCTGCGGCGGCAGGTACTCGGCGAGCATCGACGGGTCGACGACGAGCATGCCGCCGAGCCCGATGCCGGCCAGGAAGCGGAGCGTCATCACCGACCACGGCCCCCATGCAACCGCCGTCAGTGCCGTGAAGACGGCGTACCAGAGAATCGCGTACTGGAAGATCGTCCGGCGTCCGATCCGATCCGCGAGGCGCCCGAGCACCAGGCTGCCGAAGAGCGAGCCCGCGAGCGCGGAGCTGTTGATCAGGCCCTGCCAGGTGCCGTTCAGGTTCCACTGCGCCGCGAACGTCGCCTGGACGAAGCCGACGAGCAGGATCTCCATCGCCACGAACGTCCAGGCGGCGCCCGTGACCAGCACGGCCTTGCGGTGGAACGGCGAAAAGCCGCCGTCGCGCAAGACCTCCTCGACGTCGCGCCGGACTCCGACCGGCGGACGCTGAGCCTCGATGACCGTCATGTCTTCTCTTCGCTAAGGTTTTCGACTGAGAGGCTAAAACTCGTGCACAAGTCTACCAGTCCGACCCATGTCGCCCTCGCGGTCGTCCTGCAGATCCGCGACGGCCGGCTCGAGGTGCTGCTGTGGCAGCGCGCCAGAGAGCCGTTTCTGGGCGCGTGGTCTCTCCCGGGCGGGTACCTCGAGGCAGGCGAGACGCTGGAGCAGTCGATCCGGCGCCACCTCGCCGCCAAGGTCGACGTTCGCGAGGTCGCGCACCTCGAGCAGCTCGAGACCCGGAGCGACCCGAGCCGCCACCCTTCGGAGTGGCAGATCGCGACCGCGTATCTCGGCCTCGTCCCCGTCGGCGTCGACCCGGAGCTTCCGGGTGACACGGCGTGGCATTCGGTTTCGCGCCTGCCGAGGCTGGCCTTCGACCACCGCGAGATCACGCTCGCGGGCCGCGAGCGCCTGCGCACGAAGCTCTCCTACAGCAACATCGGTTTCGCGCTCGCCCCGCGTGAGTTCACGATCTCGGAGCTCCGCGACCTCTACGTGGCGGCACTGGGCCACGACGTCTCCCCGACGAACCTCCAGCGCGTCCTGCTCCGTCGAGGCGTCATCGAGCAAACGGGCCGGCAACGCGCGTCCGGCCCGGGCGGCGGCCGGCCGGCGGCCGTCTTCCGCTTCCGCTCGCGCCGGCTGGAGATCACCGACGAGTTCGCAGCGCTGCGGCCGCCCCAAGCCAAGTAACAGTCTGTTACGAGGACCGACACGTCCCGGGGAGCGGCCTCGCGGCCGCGAGAAGCCCGAAAATACGGGAGCGCGCCACCGATTCGACGTCGCGATCCTTGTAACAGACTGTTACTTGGTTCGTTGACGGTTGGGCTTCGCCAACGTACGCTGCGCCGGAACCCGCGACCCAGGAGGTGCGCCATGAAACAAGAGCTGTTGGGCCCCGCCGGTCGCGCTGCGCTCCTCTAGAGCTGTGATCTAGATCACAAGCGCTCGCCCCGGCTGACGCTGAACGGCGGGCCGCTGCGCGGTCCGCGACTGCCACTTCCAGAGAGGAGCATGGAGTTGAGCGAGAGCGATCTCGCGCGCTTCGGCTGGACGCCGGAGCGCGACGAACAATTCGAACCGCACCGCGAGCAGGGCCACGTTCCCGCCCGGGTTGCGGTCGAGCACCGCAGCGCCTACGTCCTGTACGGCACCGAAGGCGAGCTGCGCGCCGAGGTGGCCGGACGGTTGCGGCACGAGGATGTCTGGCCGGCGGTCGGCGACTGGGTCGCGGTGCGGCCGCCGGCGACGATCGTGGACGTGCTGCCGAGGCGGACGGTCTTCTCCCGCAAGGAGCCGTGGCTTGCGGCGCGGGAGCAGGTCCTCGCCGCGAATGCCGACATGGTGCTGGTCACGATGGCGCTGACGGTAGTCGACTTCAAGCCACGGAGACTCGAGCGTTACCTGGCCACGGCTTGGGACAGCGGCGCACAACCGGCGATCGTGCTGACGAAGGTCGACCTCTGCGAGGACGTCGAGACCGCCGTCCTCGCGGTCGAAGCCGTTGCGTTCGGCGTCGCGATCCACACCGTCAACGGGCTCACGGGCGAGGGCGTCGACGAGCTTCGGGGTTACCTCGCCGGGAACCGAACGCTCGCGCTGCTCGGCTCCAGCGGGGTGGGGAAGTCGACGATCGTCAACCGGCTCGCAGGCTGCGAGCTGATGCCAACCGCCGAGATCGCCGAGGACGGCCGCGGCCGGCACACGACACGCCACCGCGAGCTGATCCCGCTAGCCGGCGGCGGGCTCGTGCTCGACACGCCGGGGCTGCGCGAGCTGCAGCTCTGGACCGTCGGCGACGGGCTCGAGACGACCTTCGACGATGTTGCAGCGATCGCCTCGCGCTGCCGGTTCGCCGACTGCGCCCACCGGAGCGAGCCGGGCTGCGCCGTTCGCGAGGCGCTACGCACCGGGGCGCTGCCGCGCGAGCGCTTCGAGAGCTGGCAGAAGCTGCAGCGTGAGCTCGGCAGGCTGGAGCGAAAGCTGGACGCCCGTGCGCGCTCGGAGCACGGCAAACAAGTTCGGCGCGAGGCGCGGCGTAGGCGCCGCACGCAGAAGCCGGCGCGCCGCGCGGGAGGGGGCTAGGCGAGCGCTTCGGCCACCCGGTGCTGGAAGTCGACGATCAGCCGCTCGCTGTCGGGCAGCAGCCGCCCGCTCGCGACCAGGCCGGTGGCGACGCCGCGCTGGACGTTCTCGACGAGCACCTTGTCCTCCGCGCCGACCTGGCCGTCGAAGGCGAGCAGCTCCTCGATCCATGCCTCGTCCACGCCGGGCGCGAAGAAGTAGTCGAGGAAGCGTTCCGTCCGGGTCGCGCCGGCGGGCAGGACCGACCCGATCGAGAAGTTCGGCCGGCCGGGAAAGATGTTGATCATTGTGTTCGGCCAGAGGAAGTGGAACTGGCTGCGAGCGATGTCGCCCTCGGTGTCGAAGCCGGAGCCGTTCTGTCGCACCGGGCCGAACTGCGTGGAGAAAGCCTCGCCGGGCTCGAGCCGGTACGTCTCCGGAGACACGTCGACGACCGCGCTGAAGCTCGGGTGGGCGACGGCGCAGTGGTAGCACTCGAGGAAGTTCTCGGCGACGAGCTTCCAGTTCGCCTGGACGCTCGACTCTACACGGCGCCGGAACTCGAGCGAGCCCACGTCGATGCCGACCTCGGCGACGAGCTCCGGGAGCCGTCCGAGGGTCTCCGCGAGCGGTGCCCCGCCAGCGTCGGGATTGACGAAGACAAGCGGGCCCCAGGTGCCGACCGACGCCGGTTGAAGGGAGACCCCGGGCTCGATCCCGCCCTCCCGCTCGGCTCGCGGCGCCGCGAGTAAGGCGCCGTCGAGCCCGTACGTCCAGGCGTGGTACGGGCATTGCAGGGATGCCCGCGTTCCCTCGCCCGACGCGACGACGGAGCCGCGGTGGCGGCAGACGTTGAGGAAGGCGCGGAGCGCGTCGTCTCGGTCGCGCGTCACCACCACCGGGATGTCGCCCACGGGAGCCGCGAAGTAGCCCGGCTGCGCGAGCTGCCCCGTGTGGCCGACGTACTGCCACGACTGCGCAAAGATCCGCTCGCGCTCCGGCGCCACGAACTGTGGATCCGAGTAGATGTTCCAGGGAAGCGTCGTCTGCATCGGTATCAGCCTACGCGGCGCCTTGATAGAGGATCCTTGACCCATCCGGTCGCGGCCGCAATACTCCCGCTGCTCAGGGCAGGCGCAACCCAGGGAACAAGGAGGGTGCCATGAGATTGCGCTTGCTTTGGGTCCGCCGCCGGCTTGGCGCTCGGTGTCGCCTTCGCGCTCGGAACCGCGCGTCCAGCATCCGCCGCGTCCGGTGGCTGCATCGCGCACCACCCGAACTACATCGAGGACGTGTTCGAGGTTCAGTATGCGGCCGGCTGCTCCGGCCACGACGAGCCCGAGATCGACCCGCTGTCGGATGCGGCCGGGTCGGCGCGAGACCTGACGTGGAAAGTCGTGCTCCCGACCGACGGTGCCTTCAACGTCTCGGCGACGGGCCCGACGTTCTGGTTCGGCGGCACCGTCACCGACCCCAACAGCCTCTTCGGCCAGGCCTTCGTCGAGCTCCAGTTCTACCCGGACTCGATCGTGAACAACTGCACGCCGAACGGCGGCTTCGGCGTCAAGTACGCGCCGAACACCTACACCGTCTGCTCGCCGGTCTGGACGATCAAGCAGACCGGGACGCCGGGGATCTTCCACGAGCCGGCCGGCTTCAACGCGCGGCTGAACGACGACACCGCCGGCGGCACCGACCCGCTGATCATGAAGGCGGGCGACACGGTCACGATCCATTGGTTCACGACTGCTGCGAAGGACGGGTTCCACGTGACGGTTAAGGACTTCCGCACCGGGCACTCGGGCACGATCGTCCTGAACCCGAAGAAGGACGGGCCGATGATGCCCGCCTTCGACACGCAGCAGCTCGGCAACGCACTCGGCTGGGGCCTCGTCGACGACGCGCCGAACTCGTTCGTCTGGGAGATCGGCCACACCTCGCCGTTCACGAGCCCGGCCTCGCAGTTCTGCATCCCCGGGCAGACGTTCTGCCAGTCGTTCAACGACCAGGCTTGGGCCGGAACGTCGCCGATCCAGATCAAGTCGGTCACGTTCGGCGACGGCTCTACCGCACAGCACTGGGCGGTCGTCAGCGATACCGGCGGCAAGGCCGAGGTGCTCGGTAACTCGTTCGTCGGCCCAACTGATTGCACGGGCTATGGCGGTCCGTTCTGCATCTACCCGTGGTACACGCTCGGCACGAGCGGCTTCCACTACGGCGTCGACTATCCGGACAACGTCAACGACTTCGGACAGGCCGATCAGTTCCCGCAGACGACCGAGTGCGGCGGCCCCTTCGGGCCCGGCTCGACGTACTGCGCCCACGTGATCCAGTAGGACATTCTCGGTCAGAGGTGCGGTCGTACGGCCGCACCCCTGCCTTCTACGCCCGCCGCGTGGCGCGGCACGAGCAGGCGCCAGGCGAGCAGGCCGCCGACGGCACCGGCGGCGCCGACGTAGAACGCCGTCGCCCACTCGGATCCGGTATCGGAGCCGGCGAGGAGCCCGTGCACGAGGGCGAACGACCACACGGCGAAGTTCAGGTAGTGCGCGCGGCGCCAGAAGCGGTACGAAAGCCGGCGTCGATAGCGGTTCGTGACCGCGAGCGCGAGCAGGAGCTCGGCGGCGACGATTCCGAGCGCGGTCGCGAAGGGACGGTACGCAGCGGCGCCGGGAACCACCAGCTGTGTGAGCGAGAACGGCATGTAACTGTCGACGAACAGTGCGAGAACATGCAGCGCGACGAACGCGCCGGTCAGCAGGCCCAGGAAGCGGAGCACGTCCTCGACCGCGAAGCGCGGCCAGTAGCGCAGCTTCGCGCGGCCGGAGAGGGTGAGGCCGGCTAGGACGGCGAGGGTCAGGAGCCCGAATGCGACCAGCCCGCCGGCTCGGGCGGTGTACCACTCGACCAGCGTCACGCCGCGGCGGTTACCGGCGTCATCGCCTCGCGCCAGCAGGCGTTCGCGACGATCCCGTCCTCAGCCACGAAGCGCCCGGGCAGCCGCCGCTCGTCGAGCCAGTCCGGCCCGTCCTCGGAGAGCAGGAAGGCCGCCTTGGTCGAGACATCGGCCTCGAGGCAGCCCGAGGCTGCAACGGTGACCTCCCGCCAACGTGACCGCGACGGGAGGCCGGTGCGGGGGTCGAGCAGGTGGTGCTGCAAGCGGCCTCCGCGCCGCCAGTGCCGTCGCGTCGTCCCGCTCGTGGCAATGGCGCCACTACGCAGCGCCAGCGCACCGCCGCCGGGGAGGCCGACGATGACGTCACCTCGAGCGGCGACATCGCCCCCGGCCGAGACGTACCCGTCCCCAGCGATCAGCTCGAGCGCCGCGTCGGCAGCCATCGCCTTGACGACGCCGTTGAGATCGAGCTTGGTCCCCGGGAGGCGGAAGAGGAGCGTTCCGGCGAGCCGAAGCGACCGCCATGAGCCGGTAACGGGCCGCCCGGCGGGACGCGGATCGTCCGCGACCGACGCGAAGTCGCGGTCGTAGCCGGCCGCCTCGATCGCGACGCCGAGCGTCGGGTCGACGAGCCCGTTCGTCCGCGCCGCCACGACGAGCGCGGCCGAAAGGACCTCCGCGAAGAGCGGCGTCAGGCCGATGAACGGCTGGTCGCTTGCGTTGACGCGGTTCAGCTCGCTGTCCGTACGGAAGCGACTGAACGTCCGGTCCCAGTGCTCGAACAACGCCTCGACCTCCCCGAGCTCGCCGGGGCTCGCACCGCCGACGACGACGTCGGTCCCCATCGACCGGAACGAGCTACGAGACATTCGTCTGCGCCTGCGGCGCCGAGTTGGAGGGCGCGATTGCGAAGTTGCCGGAGCCCGAGCCGTCGTCGGACTCGCCGTCGTCCGAGCTCGTGACGGCGCTCGGGCTCGAGCCGCCGCCCGAGCTCGAGCTGGATGTCACCTTGCCGGGATGAGTCGCGCGCGCGAGCAGCGCAGCGGCGACGAAGCTCGCGGCCGCGAGACCCGCCAGCACCCGCTTCGAGGTCGTCGCGCGTCGCCGGGCGCTTTCGATCCGCGACCGCTCCGCCACCTAGATCCCCGGGCCGCTGAAGGGCCGAACGTCGAACGGTGCCCTCGGAGGCGCATCGCCGAAGCCGTGGCCGTCGTCGTGGCGGAGACGGAGCTGCGCGTTCTCGACGAAGTCGCGGAGGCGCGGCTTCAGGTCGGCGAGGATCGACTGCTCCTGCGCCTTCGTCAGGCGGCCGGCCGCGACCGCGTCGTCAAGCTTCTTCTTCTCGGCGGTGTAGAGGGCGTCGACGAGACCGTCGGCGGACTTGTCCTGCGCCTTGGCGATCTCCGCAAGCGTCTTTCCGTCGTTCAGCCGCGACTCGAGTTGCGTCTCGGTCAGCCCGAGGTACGACGCCGCGGCGTCGAGGCGGCCGAAGAAGCCGAACTCGTGCGGCCCGAAGTGCGGGAACCCGCGTGCGCCGAGCAGCGGCAGGCCGAGGAGG
>JBKOYZ010000075.1:0-2508 GCA_046725655.1 Actinomycetota bacterium
CGACGAGACGATCCGCCAGTCGACCGCCGACGGGACGCCGTTCCCGAAGCTGCTGGAGAGCAAGGGGATCATCCCCGGGATCAAGGTCGACAAGGGCGCGAAGCCGCTTGCGCTGACGGACGGCGAGACGATCACGGAAGGGCTCGACGGGCTGCGCGACCGGCTCGAGGAATACCGAGAACTGGGCGCACGCTTCGCCAAGTGGCGCGCGACCTACTCGATCGCCGAGGCCAAGCCGAGCGAGTACTGCGTCTGGACGAACGCCCATGCGCTGGCCCGCTACGCGGCGCTCTGCCAGGAGGCGGGGCTTGTGCCGATCGTGGAGCCGGAGGTGCTGATGGACGGCGGGCACACGATCGAGGAGAGCGCGAAGGCGACCGGGCGCGTGCTGCAGGCCGTCTACACGGAGCTGCACGACCAGCGGGTCGAATACCGCGGCACGCTGCTGAAGCCGAACATGGTCCTGAGCGGGTACGACGCCGAGAACCACGCCTCGGTCGACGAGGTCGCCGACACGACGCTGGAATGCTTCTACAAGCACGTGCCGGCGGCGGTGCCGGGGATCGTCTTCCTCTCCGGCGGCCAGACGGACGAGGACGCCACCGCACACTTGAACGCGATGAACTCCCGCGGGCCTCACCCCTGGCAGCTCTCGTTCTCGTACGGGCGCGCCCTGCAGGCGCCGGCGCTGAAGGCCTGGGCGGGGAAGCCGGAGAACGTCGAGGCCGCCCAGCGCGCCTACTACCACCGCGCGAAGATGAACGGCGCCGCGCGCACCGGGATGTACGCGCCGGAGATGGAGAAGGAAGCAGCGCTCGTTTGATTCGCGAGGCCGGGTTGAGACGGGCGCGCGGGCAAAGCCCGCGCGCCCTCTAAGCGGCATCGCAAGCGACGCCTCGGAGGAAGCAGTCGCGGCCTGACCGTTCGGGACGTGTCCTCGTGCCTGGCACGGGGACACGTCCGTTTCGACCACTGCGCGCGGCGTCTCTGCCGCGCGCGAACCCGCTCCCCGAGCGGCGTCTTGCCTGGTGGAGCCGTGTCCTGAGGCCTGGCACCAGGACACGTCCGCTTGGGCTATCCGCGACGAGCGTCTTAGCCGTACTCGCGGCCCGTGAAGCTCTCGAGCTTGTCCAGCGCGTGGCTCGCTTCGATGCGCCTCACCGTCCCGGAGCGCGAGCGCATCACGATCGAGTCGGTGATCGCGCCGTTCGGGAGGTAGCGGACGCCTCGTAGGAGGGCGCCGGTCGTCACTCCGGTCGCCGCGACGAAGACGTCCTGCCCTGAGACGAGGTCGTCGGTCTCGAGGACGCGCTCCGGATCGAGGCCGGCATCGACGAGCTGCTGCCGTTCCTCGTCGTCGCGCGGCCAGAGCTTTCCCTGGATCCCGCCGCCGACGCACTTCAGCGCCGCCGCCGAGATGACGCCCTCGGGCGTGCCGCCAATGCCGTAGAGCATGTCGACGCCGGTGCCGCCCTGCGCGGCCGCGATCGCGGGAGCCACGTCGCCGTCGCGGATCAGGTTCACCTTCGCACCGGCCTCCCGGAGCTCCGAGATCAGGTCGTCGTGCCGGTCGCGCTCGAGGACCACGACGGAAATCCCGCGCATGGAGACGCCCTTCGCCTCCGCGACCGCCTTCACGTTCTCGGTCGGCGAGGCGTTGATGTCGATCACGTCGATCCCCTGCGGGCCGACGGCGATCTTCTCCATGTAGACCGCCGCGCCCGGGAAGAACATCGTCCCGCGCTCCGCAACTGCGATGACGGCGATCGCGTTCGGCTGCCCAAGCGCGGTCAGCCGCGTGCCCTCGAGAGGATCGACCGCGACATCCACCTGGGGGCCGGTGCCGTCGCCGACGGGCTCGCTGTTGTAGAGCATCGGCGCCTCGTCCTTCTCCCCCTCGCCGATCACGACGACGCCGTCCATGGAGACCGAGTCGAGCATCGCGCGCATCGCGTCGACGGCGGCCTGGTCTGCGGCGTTCTTGTCGCCGCGGCCGACCCATCGCCCGGCAGCCATCGCCGCCGACTCGGTGACGCGGACGAGCTCGAGCGCGAGGTTGCGGTCGGGCCGGACGGGCGTTCCCGGCCGACCCCCCGTCTGTTCGGCGACGGGCATGCCGGGATCCTAAAGCGTCACATTCGTTCGGGCGCTTCGACTCCGACGAGCTGGAGCGAGCGGGCGATCACGGATTGCGTGGCGCCCACGAGCGCGAGCCGGAACGCCTGCGCTTCGCTCCCGAGCACTCGGTGCTCCGTGTAGAACCGGTGAAAGTCGTCCGCCACACGGATCGCATAGACCGGGATCGCCTGCGGGCCGCGCCGCTCCGCCGCCTCGGCGACGAGCACGGCGAATTCCAGCAGGCGCTTGATCAGATCCTTCTCCTCCGGCGCGAGCGGCTGATCCGGAGACGCGCTCGAACTCGCGGCCGTGCCGGCATTCCGCAGGATCCCGGCGATCCGCGCGTGCGCGTACTGGACGTAGTAGACCGGGTTCTTCTGCGTCCGCTCG
>JBKOYZ010000152.1:0-2518 GCA_046725655.1 Actinomycetota bacterium
CGGCGGCGAGCAGCAGATGTGCGCGATCGGGCGGGCGCTGATGTCAGGGCCGGCGCTGCTCCTGGTCGACGAGCTTTCGCTCGGGCTCGCGCCGGTCGTCGTCGACGCACTGCTCGAGGCACTCGTCCGAATCAGGGTCGAGGGAACGACGCTGCTCGTCGTGGAGCAGGACGTCGAGACCTCGCTGTCATTCGCCGACCGCGCGTACCTGCTGCGGAGCGGCAGCGTCGTCATGAGCGGCGAGGCGTCGTCGCTGCTGGCCGAGGCGGCCTTCAAGCGGGAGTACCTCGGTGTCTGAGGGCGCGCTGCTGGAGGCGAGAGGCGTGACGATGCGCTATGGCCGGCTCGCGGCGGTCGCCGGCGTCAGCTTCGATCTCGACGAGGGCGAGATCCTCGGGCTGATCGGCCCGAACGGAGCGGGTAAGACGACGCTCGTCAACGTGATCGCCGGGAGCGTCAAGGGCTGGACGGGGGAGATCCGTTTCCGCGGCCGCTCGCTGCGCCGCCTGCGCCCGCACCGAATCGGCCGGCTCGGCATCGCGCGCTCGTTCCAGATCGCCCAGCCGTTCGCGGGCATGAGCGTGCTCGAGAACGTGCTGGTCGGAGCGCTCTTCGCGCACCGCGAGCGCGCGCGCGTGGCGGCCGCGCGCGCGAAGGCGCTCGCCGTGCTCGAGTCGCTCGGGTTGGGCGAGAAGGCCCATCTGCCCGCGGACAGCCTGAGCGCTCCGGAACGCAAGCGGCTCGAGATCGCGAAGGCGCTCGCGATGGAGCCGCAGCTGCTGCTCCTGGACGAGGTGATGGCCGGCTTGAACCCCGCGGAGATCGATCTCGCGGTCGAGCAGATCCGGCGCGTCCGGGAACAGGGGGTCTCGATCCTGATGATCGAGCACGTCATGCAGGCGATCACGAGCCTCGCCGACCGCGTCGTCGTGCTGCACCACGGCGAGAAGATGCTCGACGGTCCGACGGCAGACGTGCTTAGCGACGAGCTTCTGATCGGCGCCTACCTCGGCAGGCGTGCCACCCGGGGGACGGAGTGACTCCGCTCAACACACCCGGGCAGGCGCTGCTGCGCTCGCCGGCGTACGTCTGGGCCCACCGCGTCGGCGGCCGTCTCACGCGGCCGCTTCGACTGTCGCAACTGGTGGCGATCGTACGTCGCGACCTGACCCAGCCGATCCCTGCGGCGACTGCACGCGTACCGCTGGAGACATTCGTCGCTTCCCGCGAGGAGACTCTGGAGGAGATCACGCAGGTGTGGCAATCGACTGACCCCGCGGGACAGGAGCGCCTCGCTCGGGCGCTGTTTACGCGCCGGCTCGAGGCCGGTTTTCTCTGCTTCGTCGGCCGCGTCGAGGGCCGGGCCTTTGCCTACAACTGGACCCAGTACGAGCCGGGAGAGGACGGCGGCGCCTACGTCGACCTTCGCCCCGACGAGGTGCACTGCCTAGACGCGTACACCGTCCCTGAGCTGCGGGGGAGGAACATCCACGCGGCGCTGCTCCGCGAGATGCTGCTCTTCAACGCCGGACTCGGCTATCGCTACGCGTACTCGAAGTACACCGTGACGAACCGGCAGTCGCCGAAGGCGCACCGAAGGCTTGGCTGGGAGCGAACAGGGACGATGCTCCTTGCGGCTCGAGCGTCCGGCATCCGCGTCGTGCGGCTGGCGGGATCGACGCACCCCTGGCGCCGCCTCCGGCCCGAGGACTACTAGCGTAGGCGGCTCTTCTCAACCTTGCCGCCGGTGTTGCGCGGCAACTCGCCCGTGAATGTGATCTCGGCCGGAACCTTGAATTTCGCCAGCCGCTCCGCGGCGAACTCCTGCAGCTCCGTCTCGCTGATCTCGGCGTCGGCGTCGAGGACGCCGATCGCCCGCGGCAGCTCCCCGTAGACGTCGTCGGGCTTGCCGACGACGGCCGCCTCGGCGACGGCCGGATGGGCGCAGAGAGCATCCTCGACCTCGAGTGAGGAGATCTTCTCGGCGCCACGGTTGATCATGTCCTTGATCCGGTCGAGGACCGTGACGAAGCCGTCGCGGTCGATCTTCCCGAGGTCGCCGCTTCGCAGCCACCCGTCGACGAACGCACCCTCGTTCGCCTCCGCGCTGTCGTAGGCGGGAATCACCGTCGCCCCTCGGAACTGGATCTCGCCCTCGTCGTCGACCCGTACTTCGTCGACCGGTACGGCTATCCCGACCGCATCGCCCGGCCGGTCGTCGATCCAGCCCGGTGGTGTCAGGACGGCGGGCGAGCTGGTTTCCGTCATCCCGTAGCTGATGCGGAAGTCGACTGCCGGCGCAAACGCTCGCACGCGGTCTACGAGCGCGCGGCTGACGAACGAGCCGCCGCTCACGCACACACGCAGGTCGCGCGCACGCAGGTCGCCCGCAGCTTCGGTCGTCAACGCGTAGATCGTCGGCGCGGCGTGAAAGAACGAGGCTTGCCCGGACGCGAGCAGGTCGGCAAGGGCCTCCGCGTCGAAGCGGCGCATGATGGCGACGGAGCCGCCGGTCGCG
>JBKOYZ010000004.1:0-12465 GCA_046725655.1 Actinomycetota bacterium
GGTCGGCGACGGTTCGGGCGCAACCGGGAGCAGCGCAGGTTCCGGTGGTCTCGGCTCGGCCTTGATCGCCCAGTAGACGACCAGCGCGAGATAGACGATCGGGATCTTCAGGATGAGCATCATGAAGATCAGCTCCCACACGACGCGCAAAGTGTAGGCGATGTGGTCGCCGCTTCGACTTAGAGTTCTCCGGGTGGGCGAGATCGTGGGCGGCAGCTGTCTTTGCGGCGGGGTTCGGTTCGAGGTGACGCTGCCGTTTCGGCGCGCGAACCACTGTCACTGCTCGCTTTGCCGCAAGCACTCCGGCACATTCGGCCTCACGCAGGGACGCGTCCCGCGGAACCAGTTCCGGTTGCTGGCCGGGGAGGAACTGCTCCGCGTCTATCGTCCGCCGGGAGGAACCGCCGTCAAGGTTTTCTGCTCCGAATGCGGCTCCAGCCTGCTCGGCGGCCACTGGCCGGACGGCGAAGAGGTCTCCGTCCGTCTCGGCTCCCTCGACGGCGACCCGCAGATCCGGCCGATGTACCACTCGTTCGTCGCCTCGCGCGCGCCCTGGGACGAGCTGCCCGACGACGGGCTGCCGCGCCACGAGCAGGCACCGCCGAGCACCTAGGGGCCGGCCCCGTACCCCCCGCCCCCGGGCGTCTCGATCCCCACGACGTCGCCCGCCTGGAGATCGCGCGTCACCTTCGCCGGAATCTCGCGTCCGTTGAGGAGGTTCCGGCCCCGCGCTCCCGCATCGCCCCCGCGCCTTCCAGCAGGTGCGTGGCGGCGGCGGTCGCTCAGGATCGAGAGGCGGCACCACTCGAGCGCGCGAAGCTCGCGCACCACGCCGTCACCGCCGCAGAAGGCACCAGCGCCCCCCGAGCCAAGGCGCAGCGCATGCCGTTTGACGCGGAGCGGATACGCGAGCTCGAGTGCCTCGGTGGGCGTCGACAGCGTGTTCGACATCGCGACGTGGACGGCTGAAGGCCCGTGGGCGTCGGCGCACGCTCCCTGCCCGCCGCCGATCGTCTCGTAGTAGGTGAAGTCGTCGTTGCCGAGGGTGACGTTGTTCATCGTCCCCTGCCCCTGAGCCGGCACGTCGACTGCACCCGCGAACGCGAGGAAGACGACGTCGGCGATCCGGCTCGAGGTCTCGACGTTCCCGCCCGCGACAGCACCCGGCGGACAAGCGTTCACGAGCGAGCCCTCGGGTGCGTTCACGAGTACCGGGGCAAAGGCTCCGCCCGAAGCCGGCGCGTCCGGATCGGTGACGCAGCGAACGACGAAGTAGCATGCCGACCGGGTCACAGCGAGCGGGCAGTTGAGGTTCCCCTGGTGTTGCGGCGCCGTTCCCCCGAAGTCGATCTCGACCGAGTCGCCGTCGATCGTCACGGCCACGCGAAGCTCGAGGTCGCGGCCGTCGGCCTCGAGAACGTCCGCCGCCTCGAAGCGTCCGTCGGGCAGCTCGCCGATCGCAGCTCGCACGCGCCGCTCGGCGTACTCGTGCAGGGCGTCCATCGCTCCCCGCACCGCAGCGGTGCCGCGCTTCGCGCAGAGCTCGGCCATGCGGCGGCGCGCGAGATGATGAGCCGCTAGCTGCGCGCGGAGGTCGCCGCGCCGCTCGTCTGGGTTGCGCATCTGCGACACGAGCCGCTCGATCGTCTGCTCGTCGAGACGCGACGGCGGGATGACGACCCCCTCCTCGTCGAGCCGACGCGATCCGGCCGGCAGGCTTCCCGGTTCCACACCGCCGACGTCAGCATGGTGAGCACGCGTCGCGGCGAAGCCGACGTCGGTGCGGGACACGAGCGTGATGTCGGGGAGGTGCGTTCCGCCCGCGTACGGGTCGTTGAGAACGAAAACATCGTCAGGGCCCGGCTCGTGCGTACGCACCGCCGCGACCGCGTCGGGTAGCGCACCGAGGTGCACAGGGATGTGCTCGGCCTGCGCGATCATGCGACCCCGCGCGTCGAAGAGCGCCGTGGAGCAATCCCGGCGTTCCTTGATGTTCGCCGAGAACGCCGAGCGGACGAGGACGACGCCCATCTCGTCCGCGATCGACCGCAGGGCGCTTCCGAGGACCTGGAGCTCGATTTTCACGCTTCCGCCACTCCTTCGTCACGCTCGCGTCAGCACCAGCGTGCTATTTCCGTCCCTATCCCCCACCCACCCTGGGGGGACGAAGCACGTTGCGCCCTCGAGCTCGACGACTTCGGGGCCGTCCACGTGGAGCGGCGCCGTCGGCGACGGCAGCTCGATTTCAGGGCCTGGCTTCGTCTCGGCGGTCCGGACGGCAACGAGCTCGATCTCCCGCTCGCGGTCGCAGGAGCCGTAGCGCTCCTCGTGCGCGCGGTGGAACGCGTCCGCGAGGTCTTCTCGAATTGGCACGCTCAGCTCGAACGATTGGCCCCGGTAGCGAAGGTCCGCGACGCCCTCGGCCGGCAGCTCTTTGACCTCGGCCAGCGGGCGAACGTATGAGACGACCCGGTCGCGGCGCTGGTCGCTCGCGACGAGGCCTAGGGCGGAAAGCACGCCCGCGGCCGCGGGAACGAGCACGGTCGAGATCTCGAGCTCGTCTGCCAGCGCGCAAGCATGCAACGGCCCCGCGCCGCCGAACGCGACGAGCACGAACTCCCGCGGGTCGTGACCTCGCTCGATCGAGACGACCCGGAGGGCGCGCAGCATCTCGGCATTGACGACCGCGATCGCGGCCGCAGGGTCGATGCCGGCGAGCGCGCGGGCCGCTGCGTCTCGGTCGAGCTCGATCTCCCCTGCGAGCCGCGCCGGCAAGCGACCGAGCAGGAGATTCGCATCCGTGACCGTGGGCCGGGTGCCGCCGCGCCCGTAGCAGGCCGGCCCTGGATCGGCGCCCGCGCTCTCGGGGCCGACGCGGATTGCTCCGCCCGCGTCGATCGAGACGATCGACCCGCCGCCGGCGCCGACCGTCTGTAGATCGACCGTCGGCAGCCGGAGCGGCAGGCCGGCCACCTCACGCTCCGCCGACAGCTCGACGCGGCCGTCCCCGATCAGGCAGACGTCGGTGGACGTCCCACCCATGTCGAAGGAGATCGCGTTCTCGAAGCCGGCGCGCTGCGCGACGACGCGTGCGCCGATCACCCCCGCCGCCGGGCCGGAGACGAGTGCGATCGCCGGATGAGCCGCCGCCTCCTCCACCGTCGCCGCCCCGCCGGACGAGCGCATCACGAGCGGCTCGGGCAGCGAAGCGGCACGCGTGGCGTCCCCGAGCCGCTCGAGGTACCGGGCGACGACGGGGCCGAGATAGGCGTCGATTGCAGTAGTCGACGCCCGCTCGTACTCGCGAAACTCCGGCGCGATCTCGTGCGAGGCGACGACGCGGGCCTCCGGCTGACGCCGACGTAGCTCCTCCGCCACGAGCCGCTCATGGCTCGGGTCGCGGAAAGAGAAGAGCAGGCAGACCGCAATCGCCTCCGCGTGCACCTCCGGCAGCGACTCCAGCTCGAGCGGAACCAGCACGCCGTCGGAGCTGATTCGTTCCCGTACGCCGACGCAGCGCTCGAGCGGGACGAGTGGCGCGGGGTGGTCGATGCAGAGTCGGTAAAGCTCGGCCCGGTTCTGCCGCCGCAGGTGCAGCAGGTGCTCGAACCCTTCGGTGGCGACGAACGCGGTTGTCGCCCCCTTGCGCTCGAGCAGCGCGTTAGTGGCCATCGTCGTTCCGTGTGTGAAGCGCTCGACGCGCTCTGCTGCGACCCCGCGCGCGGCTGCGACGACCGCCTCCTCCTGCCGCGGCGCAGTTGGAATCTTGGCCGTTCGGAGGTCGTTTTCGTCCGTGAGCAGGACTGCATCGGTGAACGTGCCGCCGACGTCGATGCCGAGGATGGCCACGTGACGAAACTACAGCCGTGACGGCCTGGAGCACCGAGATCCCGCTGGTCGGTGCGGGCGGCGAGCCGGTCGACCTCACGCGAACGCTGCTCTCGCACGGCCTGGTCGAGCTCCCACCGATGCGACTCGACGAAGACGTGCCGTCGCTCGAGGTCACGCTTGCCGTGGACGGCCAGAAGCCGCGAACGATCGAGATTGGCCCCGGCAAACGCGGCCGCGCGCAGATCCTCGTTCACGGCCGCGCGCCTTCGCACCGCGCGGCAGAGAAGCTGCTTGCGCGGACCCGGCACGTGCTCGCGCTGGATGAAGACCTCTCCGAGTTCTACGAGCTCGCCGCCGCGGACCCGGAGCTCTCGTGGGCGGCCGACGGCGCAGGACGGATGGTCCGCAGCCCGACCGTTTTCGAGGACGTCGTCAAGACGATCTGCACGACGAACTGCGCTTGGTCGGCCACGAAGCGGATGGTCGGCGCGCTCGTCGCGAACCTCGGTGCCGAGGCGCCCGGCGGCCGACGCGCCTTCCCGACGGCGGCCGCGATGGCGGAGGCGGACCAACGCTTCTACAAGGACGTCGTCCGCGCGGGGTACCGCGACGCCTACCTGCACGCGCTCGCGGTGGACGTAGCCGCGGGCACCCTCGATCTCGAGCAGCTGCTCGATCCGGACCTACCCGAAGACGAGGTCGCGGTTCGGTTACTAGCGCTCCCAGGCGTCGGCCCGTACGCAACTGCGCAGATGCTGATGCTGCTCGGGCGCTACTCGCGGCTGATCCTCGACGCATGGTCGCGGCCGAAGTACGCGAAGCTGAACGGCCGCAAGGCGAGCGACAAGACGATCGAGCGGCGCTTCCGCCGCTACAAGCAGTTTGCCGGGCTGGCGTTCTGGCTCTACGTCACCCGCGACTGGGTCGCGGAGCCGGCGGGGATCAAGTGAAGAGAGTGGAGCCGACGGGGCTCGAACCCGTGACCTCGAGAGTGCCACTCTCGCGCTCTCCCAACTGAGCTACGGCCCCAAGCTGCGATTTCAGTTTAGCGTCGAAATCGAAATCATCGGCCCAGTTGACGCCCACGACTTGGTTGTTCTTCGTCGGGCTGAGCCGTAGGTGAATCTCGGCCCGGCAACCGAATTCGTCGAAGGGCAGGAGGAAACACCGATCGATCTCCTCGCAATAAGCAGCAAACGCATCGATCTCACCCTCCGCATAGATCCGCCTGAGCAGGCCGTGGCGATTTCGCCGGGATGAGTAGCAGCGGACAATGACGACATCGACACGCCTGCACGCCCATTTGCACTGCACACGCGACAGGCCACCGGCGAGATCGAGGATCAGGTCGTAGCGTCCGCCTTCGCCAATGGGCCGATAGACGTCGATCCCAAGACGTAGCGCCGCGAGAGTGATCGCGACCTCGGCGATGTTCCCCTTTTGATCCGTCGTGAGCACGCGCCAAGCGTAGTTGCCACGCCGGACGACATGTGTTGTCGAAACAGACTACGCCGTAGCTGACGCGGCCTCGACGGCCACCGAGGGCACGTCGCCCCACAGGTCTTCGAGCCGGTAGTACTCGCGCGACTCGGGCGTGAAGACGTGCAGGACGGTGTCGAGATAGTCCGCGACGATCCAGGTGCCCTCCCCGCCCCCCTCGACGTTCTGCGGCAGGACGCGGTCCTCGTGCTTCAGCCGCTCGTGCACCTCGTCCCAGATCGCCTTCGTCTGGCGCGGGTTGCGGCCCGTGCAGATGACGAAGAAATCGGTGTAGGTGCACACCGGCCGCATGTCGAGAATTACCATGTCCTCCGCCAGCTTCTCCTGGGCGAGGCCGGCGATGCGGCGGGCTTGTTCGAGTGGTGTCAGGGTCTGATAGATCCTTTCCGGCGCCGGCCTAGTCTAGCCGCCGCCTCTGTCGGCCCGGTACAGGCCGAGCTCCTCGATCAACTCGGCGACACGCGGCGGGACGAGGCCGTCGATCGGCTCGCCGACGCTGATCCTGCGCCGGATCTCCTTCGAGGAGATCGGCGGTGAGGGGAACCGGAACGGGATCACACGGTCGCCGTACCGCTCGAGATCGGGCGGCTGGTGGCCTGACCGCGAGCCCACGGCGAGCCTCACCCAGCGCAGGATCTCGTCTGGATCCTTCCAGGTGGAAAACGCGCCCCCTTCGTCGGCGCCGACGACGAAGACCGCGTCGCCGAAGCGCCCTCCGCGAACGGCGTCGACGGTGTATGGATGCTCGTCGCGCTCGATGCGCGTGCGGGGAATGTCCGCGAACGCGACCCGCGCCAGCCGCTCTCGCGTATCGGCATCCTCGATCGAGCCGCGGTGGCCCGGGTTCGCGACGAGCAGGAAGACGAGCTCGTCGAGGCCGAGCTCCCGGAGCGCACCCTCCGCCAGCCCGACATGGCCGTTGTGCGGCGGATCGAACGTGCCGCCGAGGATGCCGATCACTGAAGCTCGAGCACCTCGTCACCGACCTCGACCTCGTCCCCGCTCTTGGCGCCGGCGGCGCGCAACGCAGTCTCGAGCTCGTCGCCCTCTGGCGCGCGGCCCGTGACCCGGAAGCCGCGGTCCGTGCGGAGGATCTTGAATGGCCGCCCGCTCGGCGCCGGGCGGTAGACGAGGAAGTCGGCCAGCTCGTCCGCCGACGGCGCCTCCTCCGGCTCGGGCGCGAGCTCGAACAGCGCCCGGCGGAATTCCTCGATCCCCTCGCCGGTCGCGCACGAGACGCGGAAGATGCGCAGGACCCGCTCGTCCTCCCCGAGCTCGAACGCCGGCGGCTCCGGCACCAGGTCGATCTTGTTCAGAACGACGACCTGCGGGCAGCGCTCGAGCCCCGCGCCGTACGCCGACAGCTCGACGTCGATCGACCGGAACTGCGCGGCGGGGTCGCCTGCCGCGGCATCGATCACGTGCACGAGCAGACGGGCGCGCTCGAGGTGCGCGAGGAACTCGTGGCCGAGGCCGACGCCCTCGCTCGCGCCTTCGATCAACCCCGGCACGTCGGCCACGACGAGCTGCCGCCCGTCGGGTGCGTCGACCGTCCCGAGCACCGGCTCAACCGTCGTGAACGGGTAGTCCGCAACCTTCGGCTTCGCGTTCGAGATCCGCCTCAGTAGCGACGACTTCCCGGCATTCGGCAGCCCCACCAGCGCCGCATCGGCGAGCAGCTTCAGTTGCAGCTCGAAGTCGGCCTCCTCGCCCGGTCCACCGGTTTCGGCGAAACGAGGCGTCTGGCGCGTCGGGGAGGCGAACTGGCGATTGCCGCGGCCACCGGAGCCACCGCGCGCGAGGACGACGCGGGCGCCTGGATGCGCGAGGTCGACCGTCAGATTCCCGTCCTCGTCGAAGACCTGCGTCCCGACCGGCACTCGGAGCTCGACCGTCTCGCCTGCGGCGCCGTGCTTCTGGGCGCCTCGGCCGTGGCCGCCTGGGCCGCCTTTGAACCACCGCTGGCGCCGAAAGCGCGAGAGATCACGCAGCTCGGGATCGGCGACGAGGACGACATCGCCGCCGCGGCCGCCGTCGCCGCCGTCCGGACCGCCCTTCGGCACGTACTTCTCGCGGCGGAAGCTCAGCGCGCCGTCGCCGCCGCGCCCCGCCTGCACGTGAATGCGGGCGCGGTCGCTGAACATCGCGAGCTAGTCGGTAACGACTACGGTCCGCCGCTCGCCGCTCGTCTTGAAGTCGAGCTTGCCGTCGCGCTTGGCGAAGATCGTGTCGTCCTTGCCGATCCCGGTGCCGGGGCCTGGGCGGAAGCGCGTGCCGCGCTGCCGGACGATGATCATTCCCGCCTTTACGTCCTGGCCGGCGAACAGCTTGACGCCGAGGCGCTTAGCGTTTGAGTCGCGGCCGTTGCGGGAGGAGCCAAGACCTTTCTTGTGTGCCATCTACTTCTTCTCCGTTGACTTCGCCTTCGTGTGGGCGGGCTTCGCCGCGGCCGGCTTCTTCGCCGCCGGTTTCCGCGTCGAGGCTCTCGGCTTCGCCTCGTCCTTCTTCGCGGTGGAACTCCCCGACGAGCGCGAGCCGATCGACTGGATCTCGATCTCGGACAGCTTGGCGCGGAAGCCGGTGTGGCGGCGATAGCCCTTCTTCGGGCGGTACTTGCCGATCCGGATCTTCTCGCCGAGCGGCGCGCCGACCACCTTCGCCGTCACCTGGATCCGCGGCGCCAGGTTCGGCTTGCCGTTCCCGCCCGTGAGGAGCACGTCCGGATGGAACGTCTTGCCCTCCGCGGTCGGAAGGCGGTCCACGAGCAACCGGTCGCCCTCGCGGACGCGGTACTGCTTTCCGCCGAGTGAGATGATCGCGTAATCGGCCATAGAAACGCGGGCATGCCGCCCGCGAGGAGGCATGTTAGCCGTGATTCCGGCCCGGCCGCAAAGCACGGGATTGCGCTCGGCATCGCTTGCGATGCCGACTGGAGGCGTGGCGGCTTAGCCGCCGCGCCCGTCTAAACCGATCGCATGAAACGCTCGCACCTCCCGAATCGAACGTCGCAGCTAGGGGACATCTACGTGGTCTGGCTGCTCTTCGCGCTCGCCGCTGTCGCCGTCTTCGAGACGTATTGGCGGCTCGCCCCGCGCGAGCTCTGGAAGGTTCACAACTCGGGAATCGTCGGCGGGGCGGGGCGAGTATTCGTGTTTCTCAGCTTCTCCGCGGCCCTGGCGGCTGTGGGCGTCCTGCCGATCGTCGTCGACCGTCTCGACGACCGGCTCGCCGACCTCATCGGGATCATCGCCCTCGTCCTGTGCGCGACGGTTGCGCTGCCGGGCGTGCAGACCGAGAGCCACCTCGATCCGAAGTGGGCGAACCTCCCCGCCGTCATCGGCGTCGGGCTCACGTTCGGGCTGACGGTGTGGGCGAGCCGGCGAGGGAGGCGTGAGTTCCCGCGCACGACCGCCCGCGGCGACGCCGCCCGTCTCGTGGTCGGGGGGGTGGCACTGTTCTTCGCAGCGCCTTATATCGCCGCCGAGCTCGGCTTCTTCCTCGACGGTGTTCCCATCCTCGGCTCGATTTTCGAGACCGGGAAGATCCGCCCGGAGCCGGGAAGCGGCATGCTGCACGCCGCCGTGCATCACGGACACCACCACGGCCTGGACGGGTTCCTGCTCGCCGTGACTGCGCTGCTCCTCTCCCGCCACGTCGGCGCCATCCGGCGGCCATTGATCCGCGGGCTGACGGCGTTCTACCTCGCGCTGATGCTCGTCTACGGGCTGACGAACCAGGTCGAGGATCTCTGGACCGAGCAGATCGTCAAGCGCGGCTGGACGAGCTGGCAGATCCCGAACGTTCTCCATCCAACGGTCTCACTCGCCTGGGGGGCGATGCTCGCCTGTGCGATCGTGATCTACGCCGCGTTCCTGCGTCCGCGACGCCGGCCGATCGGCCGCAGCCTCGTCGGCTACCGGTAGACGGTCGTTAGCGGGTTCCGGAGGGCTCGACCTCCTCGATCCACTCGGCCATCGGGACGTAGTCGTCCGGGGCTACGTCCGCTGACTGCTCGTCTGACGAGTTGCCAGCCGCCGTGGCCGTCGCCGTCCTCTTGCGCCGGTTGCGCCCTCCGCGCGTACCACGCCGTGTCCGCTTCTTCTTCGGAGCTGCAGTACCGTCCTGCGGGGCCTCGCCTTCGGCCGGTGGCTCGGTCTCCTCCTGGCCGAGGTCGGGCTCCGGAAAGTGGATCTTCGGCGCGGCGGTGGCCTCGTCGGCCGGGCCGCCGCCATTCGCCGCCGCCGCGGCAGGCTCTTCGGCCGGGCCGCCGCCATTCGCCGCCGCGACTTCCGCGGGCTGATCCGCTGTCGCCTTCTTCTTCCGGCCGCGGCCGCCGCGGGAGCCGCGCCGGGTCTTCTTCTTGGGCTTCGGCTCTGCGGTCTCCGTACCCTCGGCGGCTTCGGCGCCGGGCTCCTCTGGCTCCTCCGGCTCGTCGGCGGCCGCCGCCTTCTCGGTCGGGGCCTTGCGGGTCGTTCCGATCTTCCCGGGGGAACCTCCCACTCGCTCCGCGCTGGTTACTCCCTCCGCTGTTCCGCTATCGCCGACAGACGCTCCAGCCGCCCGCCTTGCGGGCGGCTTCCGCGTCGGCTTCTCCGCCTGGTCCTCCGCGGTGATCGGGCGCTCCACCTGCGCCTGCTTCGAGACGAGCGTCGCGTAGGCCATTCCGTCGACGAAGCGCTCGACCCGCACCTTCACGGTCTTCCCCACGAGGTCGGCCGCGTCGGCTACGCAGACGGTGTACCCATCGCGGTTAGCCATCGCGGCGCCGACGTCGTGTCGCCCGACCTCGACGAGCTTGACGCGCAGCTCGGCGCCCTCCGCGACAGGCGTCTCGCCCTGGAGCTTCTCGAGCGTCCCCTGGCCGAGCACCTCGAAGTAGTCGTGTGGCACTCCTGCGCGCGGCTCGAGCACGAACCGACGCTTCGCCTGGGCCTCGATCTCGGCCAGCCGCTGCGCGCCCGGCCCGATCAGGAGGATGGCGACGTGCTCGTTGACGGCCACCTTGAACGCCTTGTGCCGTGACGCCGCGGCGAGTGCCCGCAAGCGCCGTTCGACGTCGATCGCAACCGAGACGTCGGAGACGACCACGCCGTCGCCCTCGCAGACCGGGCACTTGCGCGTCAGGATCTCACGCGGGCCGTCGGTGACGTTCTGGCGCGTCATCTCGACGAGGCCGAGCGGCGAGATCTCGACGACATACGTCTTCGTCCGGTCGCGCTCGAGCTCGTTCTTCAGCGCCTCCTCGACGGTGGCCCGGTTCTTCGGGTTCGCCATGTCGATGAAGTCGATGACGATGATGCCGCCGATGTCGCGCAGCCGGAGCTGGCGCACGACCTCCTTCACGGCCTCGAGGTTGTTCTTCGTGATCGTGTCCTCGAGCCGGGCGCCGGAGCCCTTGCCGCGCGAGCCGACGAACCGGCCGGTGTTGACGTCGATGACGGTGAAGGCCTCGGCGTAGTCGAAGACGAGATAGCCGCCGGACGGCAGGTCGACGCGCCGGGACAGCGTCGAGCGGATCTCGGCGTCGACGCCGTATGCATCCATCAGCGGCGCCTTCTCGCGATGGCGGAAGACCCGCTCCGCCATGTGCGGCGAGGTCTTCTTCAGGTAGCCGACGATCCGCTTCTGCGTCCGTTCGTCGTCGACGACCAGGCGCTCGAAATCCTCCGTGAAGAGGTCGCGAACGACGCGGAGCGGCAGCTCGGCCTCCTGATAGATCAGCGCCGCCGCGCCGCGCGGCGTGGAGCTTGCCCGCTCCTCGATCTGCTTCCAGAGCCGCTGCAGGAAGACGAGGTCGCGCTCGATGTCCTCTGCAGAGGCGCCTTCGGCGGCGGTGCGGACGATCACGCCGCCCTCCTTGACGTCGAGGCTCTTGAGGATGTCGCGGAGCCGCGTGCGCTCGTCGTCCTCGAGCCGGCGCGAGACGCCGAGCCCCTCGCCGCTCGGGACGTAGACCACGTAGCGGCCCGGCAACGAGATCTCGGTCGTCAGGCGGGCGCCCTTCGACTTCATCGGATCCTTCACCGCCTGGACGAGCACTTCCTGGCCTCGGCTGATGAGGTCCTGGATCTTCTTGCCGTGACGGCGGCCTTCCAGCTCGGGGACGACGATCTCGTCCACGTAGAGGAACCCGTTCTTCTCGAGGCCGATCTCGACGAACGCAGCCTCCATCCCCGGCAGGACGTTGTCGACGACGCCCTTGTAGACATTGCCTGCGATCGAACGGCGCTCCGGGCGCTCGAGATAGACCTCGGCGACCTTGTCGTCCTCGAGCACGGCGACGCGCTGCTCGCCGACGTCGACCGAGACCAGGAGCTCGCGCTTCGCCGCCGGGAGCGGGGCGCGGCGGGGCGGCGTGCGGCGGCGCTGCGAGCCGCCGCGCCTGGAGCGCTGCGCCGGCTTCCGCTCGGGCCGGTTCTCCGGCTTCTCGGGCTTGGGCTTGGCCTCGGCCGATGCCGTCGCAGCGGTCTCGGTCTTCTTCTTCCGCCCGCGACCGCCGCGGCTACCGCGGCGACGCTTCGGTCTCGGTTGTTCGCCCGCCTCGACAGCGGGCGGCGTGACTACGGGCTCGGGTGGTGCGGCGCCCTCGGGGGGCGCGGTCGTGTCGGCGCTCTTCTTGCGCCGGAAGAGTCGAAGCAAAAGAAATCTCCTTGTTGTGCGCGCGCGCTACCGGCGCCCGGCCGCGGGCGGAGCGCGCGCTGCGAATACGATTGAAAAAGGCGTGCCATAGGCCTAGCTGCAGGGTAGCAACGCCGGTCCGCGGGCCCGACTACGCAGCTGCCGGCCGCAACCTCGCCTTGCGCGCCTTGACCAACGGCCGCGGCCGCCCATCGGACGTGAGCGATCCGTCCCGCGGGATTAGACGGCCGCAGCGGCGGAGCCGCCACGGCCTGACAGTCGGCATCGCAAGCGACGCCGACGCGCTCGTCCGAGCAGTCAAGGCGCGCTCAGGCCGCCGCTGCCGGCCGCAACCTCGCCTTGCGCGCCTTGACCGCTCGGAGTCGCTGCGAGAGGCGCGCCCAAGCCCACGGCTCGACTTCCTGGTAGCGCACCTCGGACTGCGCGCGCGTCGCCTCCAGGTACTCGAACCAGGCGTCCGCCTCCTCGATCAGCAGCAGCTCTTCGGCTTCGTGC
>JBKOYZ010000107.1:0-6317 GCA_046725655.1 Actinomycetota bacterium
ATTGCGCGCGGAAGGGCGCCGCCGAGCAGGTCATTGCCGCCGGCAGTTAGCGTCACCGCGTCCGCGGCCGCTGGTGCCCGAGCGAGGTCCGCGAGCACGCCCTGTGTCGTGTTCCCGTCGCACGTGAGGTCGACGAGCTCGCCAGCGAGCTTGCGCGCGAGTTGCGAGGGCGCTCCCCCGCCGGGTACGCCGGTGTAGTCGTCGATGGAGATGCTGTCCCCCAACGCGAGATAGATGCGCATCGCGACAGCTCCATCGTTGCCGATCTCGCGACCCTCCTCGACCGTGCTCAGTACTCGTCGTGCCGGCGGATCCAGACCTGGAACGCGTCGCCCTCGTCGCGGCCTTTCGGCGTCCGGTCGAGCATTCCGTAGTACCCCATCAGGAACTCGACCCCGCGAGCGCCGGCCGAATAGGTCTGGTAGACGGCCCCGTTGTCGAGGACGAAGACGCTGAAGCCCTGGCGCTCGGTCAGGTAACCGACGACGTCAGTGCCGCTTTCGCTCGCATTGCGGCCGGCGATCGGAGGCAGCTGCTCGAGCATCGGCGCGACCCACGCGCGCGTCCGCTCCTCGCTGCTCGAGAAACCGAGGTCGACGTTGAAGTCACTGTTAGCCGACGAGACCCAGGGGAAGCTCCAGCCCATCCGCCGCTTGTACGCCTGCAACTTCTCGAGCGGCGCCTGCGAGACGAAGAGCATGGTGACGTCGCGCGCGTGCAGGTGCGGGACGACGCCGTTGACGGCGTCTGCTATCGACGAGCAGGTCGTGCAGCCGGCCTGGTAGCTCGGCCCGAACATGAAGTGGTAGACGAGCAGCTGACTACGGCCGTCGAACAGCTCCGGCAGCGTGCGCGTGCCGTCGTCTGTATCAAAGCGGTACTCGTTCTCGACCCGGACCCAGGGCAGCTCGCGCCGCCGTCGCGCCAGCTCGTCTCCCAGTCGGGTGTGCTCCTTCTCGCGGGCGAGCAGCTCGCCGCGCGCAGCTGCCCACTCCGTGCGATTCACGATCTCGTGATCGGTCATCGATATCTCCTCTCGGGGGCCAAACGTCTTGACATAGCACTCATGCCCTTTGTGAACCGCGACTCCCTATGTCGTGCGGCTGGGCGAGTCCGCCTCGGGAAGCGTGCGGGGGAGCCCGAAGTGGGGGAAGAGGCCGCGGTCGAAGAACCAGGTGATGGCCGAGATGCGGTCCTCGTGCAGCGTGAGCACGAAGAGTCCGTAGGCGCGGGCGATCGCCGCCTGCGGGTCCGGCAGGTAGCAGCCGAACGCAGGCTGACCGTTCGCCCGCGTCGCCACGAGCCGGAGGGGAGCGCCGCGCCGGGCTTGGCGGTCGTGCAGGAACCCGGCGATGGCGGCGGGGCCCTCGTACTCGTAGGGCTGGGGCGGCATCGTGAGCCAGGCGTCCGCCGTGAGCATGGCGACGATGCCGTCGATGTCGCCGCGCTCCACCGCGTCGACGAAGCGTCCGATGAGCTCGCGCTCGAGCGCGGAGCTCGGCAGCGGAGCGTGCGCGCGGCTGGCGGCCGGAAGGCGGCTGCCGAGCGTCGCCCGCGCGCGCTGCAGCGCGGCCTTGACCGATCCCTCGCTGGTCTCGAGCATGTCCGCCACCTCGGCCCCGTGAAAGCCGAGCACGTCGCGCAGCACGAGCACCGCCCGCTGGCGCGGCGGGAGCTGCTGGAGTGCAGCGACGAACGCTAGCCCGACCGCCTCCCGCATCTCGTAGCGCGCCTCCGGGGCGGAGGAGGTGTCGGCAACGCCCTCGAGCAGTGCGTCGGGGTACGGCTCGAGCCAGATCGGGTCGGTGCGGCGGGTGGGCTCGGGCGGCTCAGCCATCGGCGGTACCTCCTGCGGGCGTCGCCCGCGGTCGCGCAGCATGTTCAGACAGCGGTTCGTCGCGATGCGGTACAGCCAGGCACGCAGCGAGGCTCGTCCCTCGTACTGCTCGAGCCCGCGCCAGGCGGCGAACAGCGTCTCTTGGAGCAGATCTTCGGCGTCCTGCACCGAGCCGAGGATTCGGTAACAGTGGAGAAGGAGCTCGCGCCGGTACGGCTCAGTGAGCTCGCGGAAAGCATCCTCGTCCCCGCTCCGGGCGCGAATGAGCGTCCGCTCGGTCACCACGGCATCCTCGCAGCGCGACGTCCGTTCGCTCGCACACACGTTATGACACCGTCGACGGTTCGAACGGATCGGCCGTTCCAATCCGATCGCCGCCGGTGTCTCAATGAGTTGAGACCTGATCGGTGACGGACGCCAAAGGCCACGACGGCAGCGAACGGAAGGAGACAGAGGATGACCGACCCCACGACTGGAACGCGTGAGGAGTGGCTCGCCGCCCGGCTCGAGCTGCTCGAAGCCGAGAAGGAGCTGACGCGGCGCAGCGACGAGCTCGCGCGGCAGCGACGAGAGCTTCCGTGGGTGCGGATCGACAAGGACTACCGGTTCGAGACCGACGCGGGGAGCGCGTCGCTCGCTGACCTCTTCCGGGGCCGGTCGCAGCTGCTCGTCTACCATTTCATGTTCGGGCCCGAGTACACGGCGGGGTGTCCCTCCTGCTCGGCGATCGCGGACGGCTTCGACGGCTCCGTCGTCCACCTTGCCAACCACGACGTGATGCTCTGGGCGATCTCGCGGGCGCCGCTCGCAAAGCTACAGGCGTACAAGCGGCGGATGGCCTGGAGCTTCCCCTGGGCATCGTCGTTTGGGAGCGACTTCAACTACGACTTCCAGGTGGCGTTCACTGAGGAGCAGCAGCGGGCGGGTGTCGTCGAGCACAACTTCCGCGCGATGGACACCCGCAGCGAGCTCGGCGACTCGGACACGCTTCCCGTCTATGGCACCGACCTGGCGACGGCTACACGGGAAGCCCCGGGCATGAGCGCGTTCGCGCTCGAGGACGGGATCGTCTACCACACCTACTCGGCGTACATCCGCGGGCTGGACGGCCTCTGGGGCATGTACCAGTGGCTCGACCGCGCGCCACGCGGGCGCAACGAGACGATGGTGCAAGGAGTGGGTGACCTGCACGCTGCCGTCTGGATCCGCCGCCACGACGAGTACGACAAGGGCTGAGCGCAGACAGCTTCCGCGATACGGTTGGCCCGGTGGCGGAGGAACGCGTGCTCGACGTTGCAGGGCGCGGGATTACGGTTACGAGCCCGGACAAGGTCTTCTTTTCGGAGCGGGGGGAGACGAAGCTCGATTTGGTGCGGTACTACCTCGCCGTGGAGGAGCCGCTGATGCGCGTCGTGGGCGGGCGACCGACCCTCATGCAGCGCTTCCCTCATGGCGCGGAGGGCAGTTCGTTCTTCCAGAAGCGCGTTCCTGAGACCGCGCCGGAGTGGCTGCAGACGACGATCGTCAGCACGCCGAACGGGACGACCGCCCGTGCGCTCGTTCTCGCCGACATGGCCCACGTGGTTTGGGCCGTGAACCTGGCCTGCCTCGGCTTTCATCTCTGGCCGTACGTTTCCGACCGCTCCGACGTCGCCGACGAGTTGCGCCTCGACCTCGACCCGCAGCCGGGCGTCGAGTTCGACGAGGTGCGGGCTGCCGCGGGCGAGCTTCGGCGCCTGCTCGACGAGCTCGGCATTGCCGGCTATCCGAAGACGACCGGGAACCGTGGCCTCCATGTCTACGTCCGGCTCCAGCCGCGCTGGGACTCCTACCAGGTGCGGGCGGCGGCGGTCGCCGTCGCGCGCGAGCTCGAACGCCGCCGTCCCGAGCTGATCACCTCGGCTTGGTGGAAAGAGGAGCGCGGCCGCCGCGTCTTCGTCGACTACAACCAGAACGCTCCGCACAAGACCGTCTTCGGCGCGTGGTCGGTGCGCGCTCGCCCCGGCGGTCAGGTCTCGGCGCCGCTGGCCTGGGACGAGATCGACGCGTTTCACCCCGACGAGCTGACGATCACGACCGTGCCCGAACGGCTGGCGGCGAACGGCGACCCTTGGGAAGCAATCAACGAACAGCCGCAGTCCCTGGAGACGCTGCTCGAACTTCACGAGCAAGATCGGGCCGGCGGTCTGAAGGATGCGCCGTGGCCGCCCGTCTATCCGAAACAGCCGGACGAGCCGCCGCGGGTAGCTCCCAGCCGGGCTCGGAAAGACGGCCGATAAACCGGCCCGCTGCACCAAAGGCTCGAGGGCGGCGAAGTGGCCGCCTCGGGGCATCTCGGCCAGCGGGTGATGAGTGCTCGGCGAGCTCCCGCCGAGGGCGCGCGCTGCGTGGGGTTGGAGGCGGTCAGCCCGCGTTTGCACGCCGGCTTGCAAGCTCATAGAGCTTGCCGTCGGGTGCTCGGAAGTGCAGCCATTCCCAGTTGCTGTCCCGTTTGATGGCGCCGACGATCTCGATCCCGGCTGCTGCGAGTTCAGCGCGTGCAGTGTGGACCTCGTCCACCTCGAACAAGGCGACAGGTGCCCTTGCCTGCGTGTTGAAGAAATCGAAATGGGTCGCCTGGCGCGAAGAGCTGAACGCGATCGCCGCTGGGAAGCGACAGCTCCGTCGTGGTTAACTCCTCGAACTCGACGGAGAGTCCCATCACGTCGCGCAGAAGATGAACCATCCGCTCGTACTCGCGCACAGGGATACCAAGCCAGCACAGACGCAGGACTTTCACAGGAGTAGCTTTCCAGCTTCGGCCGCCGGGCCGAGGCTTTCGAGCCTCCGTCAGCAGTGACCGCACGGTCGGCAAGCAGCGCAGAGCTGGCGGGAAAAGCTCGCCCGTCGCGCGCGGTGGCTCGGCCCGCGGTCTGGCGGCGACTGTCCGTCGCGATGGACGTCCCGCCGCGTCGATGACTTCCGTCCCGCCCGGCGGTCGTACGTGCGAACCCGGAGGAGGAAGCGCATGACATTCGACGAGCTGCGGAGCTCGCTTGCCGGAACGGTGATCGGCCCCGAGGACGCCGAGTATGACGCGGCCCGCATCTGCTTCAACGCCCTCGTCGACCGTCGTCCGGCGGTCATTGCCCAGTGCCTCGGCCCGGCCGACGTCGGGACCTCATTCGATTTCGCGCGTGTGCATGGGCTCGAAGTCGCTGTGCGCGGAGGCGGGCACAACCCGGCAGGGCACTGCGTGCTCGACGGCGGGCTCGTGATCGACCTCTCGCGGATGCGCAGTGTTGATGTGGACGGCGCCGCGCAGATTGCCCGAGCAGAAGGCGGGTCGACCTGGCTCGACTTCGACACGGCGACGCAGCGGTTCGGCCTCGTGACACCCGGCGGCGTCGTCGGCTCCACCGGCGTCTGCGGGCTTACGCTCGGCGGCGGGATCGGCCACCTTACGGCTCAGCACGGCCTGACCTGCGACAACCTCATCGGCGCGGAGCTCGTCACTCCCGACGGAAGCGTCGTCCGTGCGAACGGCGACGAGAACGAGGAGCTTCTGTGGGGGCTTCGTGGCACCGGCGGGAACTTCGGCGTCGCGACGCGGCTCGAGTTCCGCCTCCAACCGCTCGAGAGCGTCCTCGGCGGGTTGCTCACCTTTCGCGGAACCGGCGTGCGCGACGCGCTCCGCCGCTTTCGCGACCTCGTCGCCGGCTCTCCCCGCGATCTCAGCTGCCAGGTCGGAGTCGCGGTCGACGAGTCGCTCACGCCGGTACTCGAGGTGGCACCCTGCTACACGGGTCCGGCCGGTGACCCCGAGGAGCTGCAGGTCCTGCGCTCGAGCCGCGGCGTCGTCGCCGACCGCGTGCGCAGGCACTCGTTCCTCGACCAGCAGCGCGTGTTCGACTCCGCCTACGGCGAGAACCGCCACTACTGGAAGGGCCATTTCGTCGCCGAACTGCCGGACGAGCTGATCGACGAGCTGCTGCGGCGGCTTCAGGCGCTCGGCCGCCCCCCGGGCGGGCTCCTGATCGAGTCGCTGCACGGTGCGCCGAAGGACGAGGATGCTCCCGCCGGCGCTCTCCGTTGGCGGCACGCCGCGTTCAACGTCAGCGCGATCGGAACCTGGCAGGATCCGGACCTCGACGAGCAGCACATCGCTTGGACGCGCGAGACCGCGGCGGCGATCGAGCCGTGGTCGCTCAACAGCGGCGGCTACGTCAACTACATGCAGGCGGACGAGCCGATCGAGCGTGTGCGTGCGGCGTTTGGAAATGACGCCTTCGAGCGCCTGCAGGCACTGAAGCGCCGGTTCGACCCGCATAACGTTCTGCGCCGGAACCAGAACATCCCGCCGCTCTCGGAAGGCGGCGCCTAGACCGGCACCGGGACGCGACGGTCAGCGCGACACACCTGGGCGAAGTGCGCGTAGTGGGCGGTGATCGCGGAGGCGCGGCGGGGGCGCGGTCGCTCCCGGCGCGGTGTCATATAAAAA
>JBKOYZ010000148.1:0-5986 GCA_046725655.1 Actinomycetota bacterium
GCCGAGGTGATCACCGAGGAGATGGGCCTCAAGCTCGAGAACACGAAGCTCTCGCAGCTCGGGAGGGCCCGCCGCGTGGTCGTCGACAAGGATTCGACGACGATCATCGACGGCGCAGGCGACTCGGAGGGGATCAAGGCCCGGATCAAGCAGCTCAAGTCCGAGATCGAGAACACCGACTCCGACTTCGACCGCGAGAAGCTCCAGGAGCGCCTGGCGAAGCTCGCGGGCGGTGTCGCCGTGGTCAAGGTCGGCGCCGCGACGGAGACGGAGATGAAGGAGAAGAAGCACCGCGTCGAGGACGCGCTGCAGGCCACGCGGGCGGCGCTCGAGGAGGGCATCGTCCCGGGCGGCGGCGTCGCGCTCGTCAACGCGGTCGAGGCGATCAAGCTCGACTCGATCAAGGACGCCGACGAGCGGACCGGCGCGGCGATCGTCGTCCGTGCGCTCGAGGAGCCGATCCGGCAGCTGGCCCAGAACGCCGGCCTCGAGGGCTCGGTCGTCGTCCAGGACGTCCGCGAGGCGACCAAGGGTCACGGTCTGAACGTCGAGACCGGTGAGATCGAGGACCTGTTCGCGGCCGGGATCATCGACCCGACCATGGTTACGCGCTCGGCGCTGCAGAACGCGGCCTCGATCGCGAAGAACATCCTCACCACCGAGGCAGTCGTGGCCGAGCCGCCGGAGAAGACCCCGGCCGGAGCCGGCGCCGGCATGCCGGATATGGGCGGGATGATGTAGCGCGTTGTGGGCCGCGGGAGCGGCCCGCTCGCTTCACGGGGGAAACCCGGTTTCCCCCGTGTGCCCCTCGTTGGGTTGCACAGCAAACGGGCTGGCAAAGCCGGCCCGTTTGCTCTTTTATCAGCAACGGGTGAAACTAGATGAAAGCGCCTCACCAGGATGGAAGTACCGCGTTGAAGCGCGTTCTGGAGAGGCCGGCTTTGCCGGGCTCGTTTAACTCAATGAACCTGTAAAGAATGGGGGCTCATGGGGGGAAACATGGTTTCCCCCATGCTCGAGAAACGGCGAGACGCCCAAGCGGGCGTCTCGCGCGAGGGGATGGGGAGGTGGCTGTCTCTTCTATCGGCGCCTCTGGATTCCTGCTTCTCCCGCTATCGGGTGATATTCAGAACTCGTAGCGCTCTTCTTTCCAGTAGTCGGCCTCGTTGTGGTAGCCGTAGCGCTCCCAGAAGCCTGGCTGGTCGCGGTCGAGCAGCTCCAGGCCTCGTAGCCACTTGGCGCTCTTCCAGAAGTAGCGGCTCGGGACGACCAGGCGGAGGGGCCAGCCGTGCTCGGGCTCGAGCGCCTCGCCGTCGGCCTCGTAGGCGATCAGCGCGTTTTCGTCCTCGAGCGCCTCGAGCGGGACGTTCGACGTGAAGCCGTGCTCGGCATGCGCGAGGACGAAGCGCGCGCTCGCCTTGGGCCCGGCGAGCTTCGCGAGCTCGCTCCAGTGGACGCCTCGGAAGCTCGTGTCGAAGCGGCTCCATCGGGTGACGCAGTGGATGTCGGTCGTGATCTCGGTCGCCGGCAGCGCCTGCAACTGCTCCCAGGCCAGCGTGATGGGAGTCTCGACCTCGCCGAAGACCTTGAAGTCCCACGTCGCGAGGTCCGTCTCCGGCACGTCACCCGCGTGGAGGACCGGCCATTTCTCGGTCAGGTACTGCCCCGGCGGCAGCCGCACGGGGTCGTAGCCGGCGTCGGCAACCTTCTGCTCGGCCTTCGACCTGAACACGATTCCTACACTAACGACGGTGGTTGTCCAGGCTTCCCAGCGCGTTGCGCGCCGTCCTCGAGCCTACGTCGGCGTCTCCGGACCCGACGCCGCGGACTACCTGCAGCGGATGGTCTCCAACGACGTCGAGGCGCTCGGTGTGGGTGAAAGGTGTGACGCGCTGCTGCTGACGCCGAAAGCGCGGATCATCGCGCCGCTCCGGGTTCTCCGGCGGGGCGACGACGACTTCCTGGTCCTGACCGAGCCCGGGCTCGGCGACCGCGTCGCGGCCGAGCTCGTGCGTATGCGGTTCGCCGCGAAGTGCGAGATCGCCTCCGAGGAGCACGAGTCGTGGCTCGTTCTCGGCGGCGAGGAAGTCCTCGACGAGCGCCCGGAAGGCGAGGAGGCTTCGGAGGAGGAGGCCGAGCGTGCGCGGATCGAGGCCGGAGTTCCGCGCTGGGGGGCCGAGCTCGACGAGACGATTCTCCCCGCCGAGGCCGGCCTCGACGAGACGCACATCAGCTTTACGAAGGGCTGCTATCCGGGCCAGGAGCCCATCGCGCGGCTGCATCACCGCGGCCACGTCAATCGGCGCCTACGTGTCCTCGACGTCGAGCGGGCGAGTCCCGGCGACGAGATCACGCACGAGGGGAAGCGCGTGGGGCGCGTGACGAGCGCGGTTCCAGGCCGCGCCCTCGCGTACGTTCGGGCCGAGATTCCCGCGGGGACGGATGTGACGCTTCCGAACGGGGCGACGGCGAGGGTCCACCCCGAGCCTTCGTAACAGACTGTTACTAGGCGTTCGACGACCAGTTCGCACTCGGGAGCCTTCTGCGGACGCGCGACCGTCTATTTCGGCGCCGTCGAACCTTGCAACAGACTGTTACTTGGTTCGCTACGGATCGGTCTCCGCGCGGGGGCGAAAGGCTGATTCGGGGTGCGGCTACACTAGGCGCCGCGCGCCCGTAGCTCAGGGGATAGAGCGCTGCCCTGCGGAGGCAGAGGCCGCAAGTTCGAATCTTGCCGGGCGCACTCCGGCCGAAAGTCCGCCCGCTTCGCGGGCATGACGACTTTCGGCCCGTTCGGCTCTTCGCATACCCCTTGTCAGCGCAGCCGGGCCAAGCCCGGCTGCGCGGCGTTTGTGAGGGAGCGGCCACGGAAACGTGCGGAGGAGCTCGACCGCTGCCACACCTCACGGGTCAGACTTACCGCGAGGCGGGCGAAGGCGGCACGTATGGAAGGACAAGCATGACGAACCCGCCCGGGACTGGAAGATTTCTCTGGGCGCCGTATGACTGGCGCCGGCCCACGATCGCGCGGGTGAAACCGTTGGTGGAACCCTGACGAGCCTCACCTGTTCACTCCGAAGGCATTCGGCTGGGGTTGGGACATCAACCTCGCACGGCTACTGCGCCGCACGCCGACCCGCTAGGCGCTGACAACAGACCACCCCGGGCAAGGTGCCCCCGCTTCGCCGGACAGGAGCCGCTTGGCCATTGACGAAATGGCTTGCGATGGCCGCGCCGGAGACGATCGTTCTCGAGCGGGATCGGGATCTGCAGGGGCGCCAAACGGGTCTATGGGTCCGCCGCGCGTTGATGGGGCTGATCGCGCTGGTGCCGGTGGTCGCGCTGCTCAACGTCTTCGGCCAGCAGCCGGACACCTCCAGGGCGATGGTTTCGAAGGCCACGCTGAGCGTCTACTCGCCCACCCACCTCCGTGGCGGGCTGCTCTACGAGGCGCGCTTTCACATCACCGCGCACGAGCAGATCAAGGACGCGCGGCTCGTCCTCGGGCCGGGGTGGCTCGAGGGAATGACCGTGAACACGATCGAGCCGAGCCCGGTCGGCGAGGCGAGCCAGAACGGCAAGCTCGCGCTCGACCTCGGTCACGTCCCCGCCGACCAGTCGTACATCCTGTTCATGCAGTTCCAAGTCAATCCGACGAATGTCGGCCGCCGCTCGCGCTCCGTCGAGTTGTACGACGGTGACACGCGGCTCGCGTCGCTGAACCAGAAGGTGACGGTCTTTCCTTAAGCATGGATATCGCGATCCGCGCTGTCGCCCTCTACGCATTCGTGCTCGTGCTGACGCGGGTGATCGGCCGTCGCGAGCTGGCGTCCCTCGAGCCGTTCGACCTCGTCCTGCTGATCGTACTCGGCGACTCGATCCAGCAGGGGCTGACGCAGGACGACTACTCGGTCACCGGAGCCGTCATCGTGATCTCCACGATCGCCGCCCTGCAGGTCCTGACGTCGTACGTCGGTTTCCGGGCGCCCTTCCTGCGCCCGGTGCTCGAGGGGGAGCCGATCGTCGTCGTCGAGGACGGGAAGCCGATCGAGAAGAACCTCCGTCGTGAGCGGGTGACCTTCGAGGAGCTGATGGCGGAGGCACGGCAGCAGCAGATCGCCTCCCTCGACGAGGTGCAGTGGGCCGTGATCGAGACGAGCGGCAACATCAGCTTCATCAAGAAAGGCGAGTAGCCGTCCACGGCTCAGGAGGGTTTGGCGGAACGGCACAGACTCTGTTTCGCCGAGCCCTCCTACACTTCGCGGCTTGCCGCTGTACCTGACGGAAGCCGAGGTCGAGTCCTTGCTCGGGCCGGCGGACGCGCTCGAGGCGGTCGAAGGCTCCTTCCGCCGGTTGGCGGCGGGCGCCGTCGACAACCGGCCGCGCGAGCGACTGCGCCTCGAGGGAGGCGTGTTTGCGGTCATGTCCGCGGTCGACCGCGAGCTCCACCTCGCCGGGCTCAAGTCGTACACGTGGCTTCCGGACGGGACGCCGTTCGTCGTCATCCTCTTCGACACCGCCGCTGCTCGGATCGCGGGCGTCATCGAGGCAGACAAGCTCGGGCAGCTGCGCACTGGAGCGGCGAGTGGTGTGGCCGCGCGGCGCCTTGCCCGGACCGGAGCGACGAGCCTCGGCGTGATCGGCTGCGGCTGGCAGGCGCGCAGCCAGGTCGCATGCATCCGCGAGGCTGTGCCCGCGATCGAGCATGTGGTCGCCTACTGCCGCACGCCGGAGCGGTTGCAGGAGTTCTGCCGCGAAACCGGTGCCGAGGCCGGGGAGAGCCATCGGGATGCTGCCGCCTGCGACATCGTCGTCACGGTCACGACCGCGAAGGATCCGGTCCTGCGGGGCGAGTGGTTGCGGCCCGGCGCTCTCGTGTGCGCCGTGGGCGCGAACGAGCCGCGCGCTCGGGAGCTCGACAACGTGGTGCTCGAGCGCGCCGCCTTCGTCTGCTGCGACTCCCGCGAGCAGGCCCGGCTCGAGTCCGGCGACCTGATCGAGCCTGTGGAGGCCGGCGTGCTCGACTGGCTGGAGGTTCACGAGCTTCAGGAGGTCGTCGCAGGGGAGCTCGAGGGGAGACAGTCCGACGACGACCTCGTTCTCTTCAAGTCGAACGGGCTCGCCGCCTGGGATCTCGCGATCGGCTCGGTTGCGCTCGCGATGGCCCGCGAGCGCGGGGTCGGCAGAGAGCTCTAGGAGCCGGCGCTGAGCCGCTCGCGCGCGTCGGCGACCGTGCCGCGCCCGAGGGCCTCGATCAGCTCGGGTCGCTCGAGGAGCCGGGCCCGCTGGCTCTCGCTCAGCCGGTTGCGAACGTACGGATCCTGCAGGATCTCGTCGAGCGCCCGCCCGCGCTCGTGCTCGCGGATGACGTACGCGGCCACCCGTTCCTCCGCCGAGGATCCCGCGAACAGAAACGAGAACGGATTCCGCAGGAAGCTCTTGACGCGGACCACGATCTCGATTGTACGGGCGAGGGGCGCTCGAGCCGCGCTAGATTCCTTCACGTGAAGCGCCGCACGTCGAGCGCCGTCTTCGCCCAGCGGGTGGTCGAGGGCTTCGATGACGGCGGCGTGCGCGAGACGATCGTCATCTGGATCGAGCGGAAGCCGGGCGCGCTGTGGACGGTCGGGCGCGCCGTGAACCCGCAGCACCGGCCGAGCGAAGAGCCGCGCCGAGAGGACTACGTCTTCGAGGGCTACGAGCTCGAGGACGCGATCGAGCAGGCGAACGCGACTCTGCGCGACGACGCCCGCGTCTCGGAGCTGGACGGCCGCGACGCGCCCGCCGAGCCGTTCGCCCGCGAGGAGCTGCTGCGGCCGCTCGAGCGCTGGTTCTTTGGTCGCTAACTAGTTGTCCTACCCACGGAGGTTGTGAACGCGGCTGATCGGTGGCCGGCCGCCGAGCGAGCTGTGCGGCCTTCGCGTGTTGTAGTGGTCGAGCCAGTGTGGCAGCGCTTGGTTGCGTTGTCGATGTGAGCGGTAGGCGA
>JBKOYZ010000169.1:0-6891 GCA_046725655.1 Actinomycetota bacterium
ACGGAGCACTCGCAGCAGGCTTACCTCGTCGACAAGCTCGGCGAGATCGGGGCATGGGCAGTTCCCACGATGTTCACAACGGGCTAGCCGATCAGGTCAAGCAGTCGAAGAGGCCGCGGGCGGCGGTCTCTTCGCTATTTCGGAGAACGTAGCGCGCGGGCGTTCGGCTCGCGGCCCGGCCCAGCTGTAGACACAAACGGTGTTTTCGTAGACACGTCGCTTAGCACGCGCTGTGACCGGAGCAGAAAGAAACCCGCTGTCTCCAGCGGGTTTCGCTTGAGCCGACGCCCGGACTCGAACCGGGGACCCCTTCATTACGAGTGAAGTGCTCTACCAGCTGAGCTACGTCGGCGGTCAACCTACTGTAGCCGAGCGCCGGGGGAACCGATCAGCCGCCGGAGTCGCCCGACTCCGGCGATCGGGACGGGAACCGTCGGCGCGGCCTACTCTGCTGAACGAACCGCGAGCGCCGGGTCTCAGCAGAACCCGGCTCCGCTACCTCTCCGCCGGAGATTCCTGCGCGGTCACGGAGTCGCGCTCTTCCAGCCGCGGCGCGCGCTCGGCCGGCCGCGGCGCTCCGTCGCCCGCGGCCGGGAGCTCGAAGAGAAAGGTCGACCCCTCGCCGGAGCTCGACTCGACCCAGATGTGCCCTCCCATCCGGCTTACGAGCTCGTTGCAGATGTAGAGCCCGAGCCCCGTCCCGCCGACTCCGCGCCGCATCTGAGGGTCGACCCGGTAGAACTTCTCGAACACCCGGCTCTGCTCGTCGCCCGGGATCCCGAGACCCTCGTCCTTGACGTAGAAGCGCACGCCCTCGTCGCGGGACTCGACGCCGACGTCCACCCGCCCTCCGTCCGGCGAGTACTTGATCGCGTTCTCGACGAGGTTGACGAGGACCTGCCTGACCTTGTCGCGATCAGCATCGACGCGCGGGAGGCCGTCCTGGACGACCCGGTTGACCGAGACCCCCGGAGGCGCGTAGGCGCGCGTGGATTCGACGACCCGATCCACGAGCTCGACGGCATCGAACGGCTCGGCTTGGAGGTCGAGCCGGCCTGCGTCCAGCTGGTTCGCGAGCAGGATCTCGTTGACGATCCGCCCCAGCCGCTCCGACTCCTCGGCGATCAGGGAGACGAAGCGATCGCGGCCTCCCTCGTCGAGGGCGAAGTCGTGCCGGAGGAGTGTCTGCGCGGCGCCGTAGACCGCGGCCAAGGGCGTCCGAAGCTCGTGAGACGCAGTGGAGAGGAAGTCGGCCTTCATCTCTTCCAGGCGACGGACGTCGGTGAGGTCCCGGAAGGCGTAGACCGTCCCACCGAAGAACCGAACTCCGGCGATGGCCACCCACCGCTCCCCGCGCTGCGTCTCCAACGGGATCACGACCTCCGGATAGCCGGGATCCGGGGACGCCGAGATCGGGACCGAGTCGACCGCCTCCTTCCAGCCCGGAATCGCCTCGGCTGCCGACCGGCCGACGACGTCGGCGGATGGAATCGCGGTGATCCCCTCCGCGGCCGGATTCCACAGACGCACGATTCCGCTGCCGTCGAGCAGCGCGACGGCGTCGGCGACGTGGGCCAACACGCGTGCCGCGTCGGCGCGCTCCTCGACCTCGAAGTACAGCCGCGCGCGGTCCACGGCGAGCGCGATGCGGCCGGCGAGGTCTTCGAGCAGCGCGAGGTCGTGTGCGCCGTACACCGGACCCGGACCGGTCCGCGCGATCGTGATCGCGCCGAACGGTCGTGACCGCGCCCGCAAGGGGACGGAGATGAGCGATCGCGCCTCGACGCCGCCGAGGAAGCCCTGCAGGTCGTCGCCCTTTGCGCTCTCGCCGAGCGGCGGAACGACCCGCGGCTCCCCGCTCTGCACGACCGCCTGGACCGCCGCCTCCGGCTCATCGCCGGGTGCCGCGCCGACCCGCCCCTTCGCCGGCTCTGCCCGAGCGACGGCAAGGCGCTGCAGCGGGGCGCCTTCCTCGCTCGCGTCCACGACGCACCAGTCGGCCAGGTCGCGGACCACGAGCTCGGCGACCTGCTGCGCCGCGCTCTTGTAGTCGAGTGACGACGACGCGATCTCGGTCGCCTCGCGAAGGAGGTCGAGGCGGCGTTGCCGCTCGAGCGTCTCGGATGCAGCCGCGCGCTCTGCCGCCACCAGGCGGTCGCGCTCCTCGTCGGCCCTCTTCCGCTCGCTGATGTCGACGAGGAAGCTCTGTGCGTAGAGGGGCTCGCCGTCGGGGCTGCGAACCGTGGACCCTTCCTCGCGGATCCAGACGACCTTGCCGTCCCGGGCGAGCAGGCGATATTCCGTCCGGATCGGTGTCCCGTTCTCGCCGGCATGCTCGAGCGCTGCGAGAACCCGCTCGCGGTCCTCCGGATGCAGGAGCCTCGAAAACAGGTCCGGCTCCGCGGCCCATTCGGCAGGCGAGTACCCGAGCATCGTCTCGATCTGCCGGCTCACGAAGAGCGTCTCGCCGCGATTTCCCGACGAGTAGTGCCACGTCGCTAGCGGAAGCGCGCCAGCGAGGTCGCGGTGCTTGCGCTCGATCGTCTCCAACTCTTCGCGCCTCCGGCGGCGCTCGTCGACCCGCTCCTGCTCGGCTCGGTGCAGGCGGTTCGCCACGATCGCCGCGCCGATCCCCGCGGCCAGCGTGATCGCCACGGCGATGGCGAGCCGCGACGTCCGCCCGGGGACGAGGGACAGCGGGATCGTCATCGCCGCAGCAAGCAAAAGGCCTGCAATGACGAGGACCCACCGACGGGATCTGAACGACCGCACTCCGGACAAGGGCGACCGATGAGCCTAGCTCCGCGGTGACAAGGTCACAAGGACCTACGCCTGTGTCCGCGCGAGCGCGACCCCGCTGAAGGCCCGGCGCAGGCTGACGAAGAGCGCCTGAAGCGCGAGCGACGCGTTGAGGTTGAACTCCGCGAAATTGCGCCATGCGTCCCGCGCGAGCTCCGCCGCCTCCTCCGCGGCCCCGAGCCGCTCGACCGAGGCGTCCGCGCGCAGCTCGTCGGCGTGGTCGCAGTGGACGGCGGTCTCCGCGCCGGCCGAGAAGGCGACGAGGTCCCGATACCAGGCTGCGAGCTCCTCGAGCGCCGCGAGCAGCTCCTCGCGCTCCGCTCCCCGGGCTGCGCGCCGTAGCCGCTGCTCGCTCTCGCGTTCCGTCAGCTCCAGCCCGGCGAGCTCCCTCTCCGCCTTCGCACGTGCTTCGCGTGCCCGCGCACGCGCTCCCGCGATCACCGTCTCGGCCGCCGCGGCGGCGTCGAACTCTGGCTCCGCGTAGACGCTCCGGGCCAGCTGCAGCCTTTCCGCGCGCCGTCTCGACGCTGCGTCGTCGAGCAGCAGGTCGGCGCGGTCGAGCCGGCCGGCGGCGACCCGCGCGATCGCGGTCGCCTCGTCTGGAGGAAGGCTCGGCTCGCGCGCCGCGATCGCCTCCCGGATCGTCCGTTCGGACAGCCGCCGGAACGGGACGAGCTGGCACCGCGAGCGAATCGTCTCCGGCAGCGGCCCCAGCTCGTCGGCTACGAGCACGATCACCGCATAGTCCGGCGGCTCCTCGAGATCCTTCAGCAGCGCGTCGGCCGCCTCGTCGTTCAACAGGTTGGCGCCGAAGATCAGGTAGACGCGCCGGTCGGCCTCGAACGGCCGCATGTGGAGGTCGTGCCGGAGCGCGCGGATGGCGTCGATGCGGATCTGGTCACCGAGCGGCTCGAGCAGGTAGAGGTCAGGGTGCGCGCCGCGCAGGACGCGCGCCCGAGCCGTCGACTCGGCGACGGCGACTGGAGGGCGTCCGGGCTCGGCCCGGGCGGCCGGTTCGCGTTTGCCGAGCAGCTCGGCCGCGAAGGCCCGCGCGAGATCCCGCTTTCCGACTCCCGGCGGCCCATGGAACAGGTACGCGTGCGCGGGGCCCTCGTCGAGAGCCGCCCGCAGCAGGCGCTTCGCCTCGGGCTGCTCAGAGACGCTCTCGAATGTGGTCATAGATCACCTTTGAGATCTCCTCGGCCGGCGGCGTGCCGTCGACGGCCTCGATCCGTTGCGGAAACGTCTCGGCCAGCTCGCGGTACGCCTCGTCGACCTTGCGGCGGAACTCCTCGTCCTCGCTCTCGATCCGGTCGACGTCGCCGCCGACGCGGCGAGCCGCCTCGGCCGGGTCGATCAGGAGCAGGTAGGTGCGATCCGGCAGGTGCCCGTGGATCGCCGGCAGGTTGAGCTCGAGGACGCGGTCCGCGCCGAGGCCGCGGGCGAGTCCCTGATACGCAAGCGATGAGTCGAGGTAGCGGTCGCAGATGACGACGGCGCCACGGTCGAGCGCTGGCTCGATCACGCGCTCGACGAGCTGCGCGCGCGCGGCCGCGAACAGCGCCGCCTCCGCCCACGGTGAGACCTCGTCCCCGCGCAGCAGCACGTCCCTGATCTGCTCGCCTAGCGGCGTACCGCCAGGCTCCCGCGTCGTCACCACCTCGCGTCCGGTGCCGCGGATCGCCTCCGCGAGCAGCTCCGCCTGCGTGCTCTTGCCCGAGCCGTCGAGCCCTTCGAAGGTGATGAACACCGCGTGGCAGGATACGGAGCCTTGCGGGCGATCGTGACAGGGGGGGCGGGATTCATCGGCTCGCATGTCGCCGATGCGCTCCTTGCGCGCGGCGACGACGTGACCGTGCTCGACTCGCTCGTCACGGGCAGCCGCGAGAAGGTGCCGTCCGACGCGGAGCTCCGCGTCGGCGACATCCGCTCAGACGCGCAGGCGCTGTTCGACGAGCTGCGGCCCGAACTCTGCTGCCACCTCGCGGCCCAGGCGGACGTCGGCACCTCGGTCGAGCGACCCGACTACGACGCGGACGTGAACGTGCTGGGGACCCTGCGCGTCCTCGAGGCTGCGCAAGTGCACGGAACGCACGTCGTCTTCAGCTCGACAGGGGGCGCGATCTACGGCGAGTGCGATGGGCCGGCGGCCGAGGACGCGCCGCGTCGCCCGATCTCGCCGTACGGGATCGCGAAGCTCGCCGCGGAAGAGTACGTCGCCGGCTGGAACCGCCTCTTCGGCACGAGCCACGTCTCGCTTCGGTTCGCGAACGTCTACGGGCCGCGCCAGGAGGCGTCGCTCGAGGGCGGGGTCGTGGCGATCTTCCTCGACCGCATGGCGGCCGGCGAGGAGACGACCATCTTCGGCGACGGCGAGCAAACGCGGGACTTCGTCTACGTCGGCGACGTCGTGGCGGCGGTGCTCGCCGCGGCGGGGCATCAAGGGGGCACCTTCAACGTCGGCACCGGCGTCGAGACGTCGATCAACGAGCTTCACGCGGCCTGCCGCCGGGTCACCGGCGACGACCGCGAGCCGCGCTACGAGCCGCCGCGCCCCGGCGACATCCGCCGCAGCGTCACCGACCCGTCGCTGGCCGCGCACGACCTCGGCTGGAAGGCCGTGCAGTCGCTCGACGAGGGGCTGGCTTTGACGTGGGACGCCGTGAAGCCGTAGCGGCGGCCGCCGTCGCGTTCGGCTGCGTCGCCTGCGGCCATCAGGCGGCTGCGAAGCCCTCGGGCTGCGTGCGCGTCTTCTTCAACGGTCGCGACGAAGGCGTGACGATGCCGGCGCACATTCGCGCGGTCCGCGAGCACCTCGCGGCGATGGACGACAAGATCATCTCCTTGCGCTTCGTCTCCAAGGCCGAGGCGCTCGCGCGTATGAAGCGGCGTCGTCCCTACTTCGTGGCCCGCCTGCCGTACAACCCGTTTCCGGCGTCGTTCGAGGCGACGCCGGGCTCGCTCGACGACGCGCACGCGATCGTCGACGCCCTGACACCGCGCCCGCGCAGCGTCCACCTCGTCAAGTACAGCCGCAGCCCACCACATTGCTGAGCGAAGGAACACCCGAGGTCGCGGCGAACTCGTCGCTCCCGTGGAGCACGCAGCCTCGTTTGACGCCGTCCGCCAGTGGCGCATCGCTGCAATCCTCGCGAGCGGGATCGCGGCACTCGAGCTCCTCGCCCTGATCGCAGCCGGCGTGCTGCTGCTGGGTCGCCCGTTTGCCCATCACACAACCAGGGCGGCGGCGGCGGCGAAGCCGGCCCCCGTGCCGGCGAAGCGGAAGGCGAAACCGGTGCGAAAGCCGACCCTCACGCGCGCGCGCACGCGCGTGATGGTTCTGAACGGGAACGGCCAGACCGGCGCAGCCGCCGCCGAAGCCGCCTCGATCCGCGCGCGCGGCTACCGGATCAGCGCCGTCGGCAACGCGCCGACACAGGCGCAGGGCCCGACCCTCGTCATGTACCGCCCCGGCTTCTCCGCGGAAGCGAAGCGTCTCGCCCGCGACGCCGGCATCGGCATCGTCACGGCACTCGACGGCCTGAAGACGAGCAGCCTGCACCGGGCGCAGCTCGTGATCGTGCTCGGCAACTAACGAGGCCTAACGGAACGGCGCTCGTCGCGCGGCGCGATGGTCGTTCGACGGCGAAGCCGCACTCCGGACCGAGTCCAAGTAACAGACTGTTGCAAGCTCCGACACGTCCCGGCAGAACGGTCGCGGCAACACGAGCCCGCAACCCAAGCCGAACCGCTGCAAGTAACAGACTGTTACTAAGCATTGACGGCGCGAGCTCGGGGCGCGATCGTGCAATCAGGGTGGGCCGGTAGGCGACCGGCGCGGCGGAACGAACCGACGCTGTTTCGCCAACCCGGCCGGCCATAGGCGGCTAGCGCGAACCAACCTCCTGCCTCACCGCCGCCGCGTAGGCGCCGGCGAGGCCGAGCGGGTCACGCTTCGCCGCCTGGTCCGCGTCGTAGAGTGCCGCCCTCGGTCCGTCGACCTCGTGCAGGAAGCGGGCCCGGTAGTACCAGGGCCGCCAGTTGTCCGGCTGGATCGAGATCGCCTTGGTGTAAAGCCGTCCCGCCTCGGCG
>JBKOYZ010000196.1:0-12358 GCA_046725655.1 Actinomycetota bacterium
GAGCTGCAGGTGCACGGAAGCGGCGCCCTGGTGCGCTGGCTGCTCGAAAACGAGCTGGTCGACGAGATCAACCTGCTGACGTTCCCCGTGATCATCGGCCAGGGCACGCGCCTGTTCGCGGACACCGGCCCGGACGTAGCACTCGATCTGGTCGATACCCGGACCACACCCAACGGGGTGACGATCCAGGTCTTCCGGCCCAGCGGGCGACCGGAGTACGCAACGTCCACCGCGAAGGCAAGCTGGCGACAAAGCTAGGCGTGGAGCAATTCGGGCATGGCGCTACTTCTAGCCTCCAGGACACGGGATGAGGTTGAAGGGGCGCCCCGTCCGCCCGCCGGCACCGGCCCGACATTCGGCAGAAGAAGACACCAGCGCGAAGGCTGCTTCTTCCGGCGCCTGACCAATCAGACGCGCACCGAGGCCCAGCGCAAAGTCCTGCAGCGACACCGAGGCCACGACACCTGGTGAGGCCCTAGTTCCGACGCGAGGGCACCCGCCGGAGGTCGCACCGAGGTCGCACGGTCAGACAAAACGCGACGACGTGCGCCTACGGCCGAGGGTCGAAAGCGGCACCGCTACGCGGAAACCGCATGAATCGACCCCTCCTCACGTTCATGGTAAGGAGGGGGTCGACGGTTCGAGTCCGTCAGAGGGCTTCACGAAGGCCCCGCAAAACAGGGCTTTTTCTTGCTGACCACGCGGCGCGTTTCTGCGGATCTACGTTCATGGAAAGCGTTGTGGAAAATCCAGTCTTCGGAGCCCTCCCCCACGCCGGCGGCAAGCTGTCGCAAAAAGGAGGTTGCGATGTCCGGATCCACTTCGCAGGTCATCGAACCGCGCGTGCTTCTCGAAGGACTCGCTATCGGCGAGTCGCCCCGATGGCACGACGATCGCTTGTGGTTCTCGAACTGGGGTACGGGCGAGATCATCGCGGTCGATCTGGACGGCAACAGCGAGGTCGCCGGACGGGGTTCCGAGGGCCTGGGCTGGGCCACCAATTGGCTCCCCGACGGCCGGATGCTCATCACAGGCGCCGAGCTGCTTCGCGTCGACCCCGACGGCTCGCGAGTGCGACACGCCGACCTCAGCCAGATCTCGCCGCTCGGCTGGAGCGAGCTGACCGTCGACGGGCGCGGCAACGCCTACGTCAACAGCATCAACTTCGACTTCGCCGACTTCAACGACGTCCTCACAAGCGGAAAAGCACCCGGCAAGATCGCACTCGTCACACCGGATGGCCAGGCGCGCGAGGTCGCCGACGAGCTCGCGTTCCCGAACGGGATGGTCGTCACGCCCGACAACCGCACGCTGATCGTCGCCGAGTCGTTCGCCGGACGGCTCACCGCTTTTGAGATCGACGACGACGGCAGCTTGTCCAATCGGCGCACGTGGGCGGACGGTATCGCTCCGGACGGCATCTGCCTCGATGCCGACGGCTGCATCTGGGCGTCCACCGCACACGACGCCAAAGACTGCGCACGTATCCGCGAGGGCGGCCAGGTGCTGGAGCGCCTCCAGCTCGACCGGTTCTGCTTCGCGAGCATGCTCGGGGGTCCCGACCGCCGCACGCTGTTCATGCTCGCCGCCGATTGGCGTGGCCCCCAGAACATCGACGACGTCGTCGCTGCGCGGACGGGCCAGGTCCTCGTCGCCGAGGCGCCAGCACCGGGAGTCGGCTGGCCGTGAGCGTACGGCGTTAGAAGCGCGGCCTATCCTCGGGCGGTGTCTCGCCGCTGCAAGCACCACGAGGTCGCGCCTTGGTCAGCTAAAGGAGAGAACGATGAAACGATCGGCCGGGTGACGAGGTGTTCGGGCCGCGCTGACCGCGCTGCAGGGTCTGCGCGATCACGGACGGATCGAGCCCGGGCAGCGTAGGCACTCCTAGATGCTAGGACGCCGACCTCCGTTCCGGGCCGAGTCCGGACCCGAAGAGCCGGCGTCTGCGATCCGAATATCCGCGGTTAGCGACTTCGTCGTCGAAACAGCCGGTGGTCATTCTGCGCGCGTTACAGTCTGCTGCACGATGTCCGAGGCGAAGATGGTCGGCCTCGCTCAGGATGCGCTCGCGGCGCGCGGGATCGAGGACGAGGTGATCGCCGCCGGCCAGTTCAACCCCCGCGGCCAAGCGCGTGGCCTGTTCATGGGCGGGCTCGCAGGCGCGGAGGCGGGGAGCTTGGTCGGCGGCGTCGCACAGGACGTCGGCCTGGCAGCGGGCTCGTTGGCCGGCATGAATGCCGTGGACGCGGCCTCAGGGCTTCCGGCCAAGATGCTGGTCGCGGTGTCCACCACGACCGTGTACGGCTTCGCCGCGCCCAGCAGGCGCAGCGCCCCAACGGCGCTGGTCTTTCAACTCCCGCTGGCCGACCTCACCGTACGTGTCCACAAGCGCGTGAACGTGCGCGTGGTGGAGCTGGTTCACGACGCGAGCGGCTCGCGTATCGAGCTCGAGGGCAACCGGCTCCCCGTGACGCATTCGAAGGACGTGATCGAGGCGCTGCAGCGGTAGCCGGCGTTCAGTCGATAACGCGACCGGCGAGCAGGTGAGGCACGACCGGTTCTCACAGCGCGTCGTGCTGCTCCATCATCCGCCGCTGAACGGATTGCTCTAGCCATGACCAAAGACGAGGCGACCAGATCCTCGGATACGACCGTGGCTCCTGGACGCACCTCCGAGCGACTGAGTCTGCGGCTGATCGTCCGCAAGGCGCTCGCGACCGGGCGCGAGCGGTTCTGGGCGGTGATGCTGCCCGCAGCTGTCCTCTTCGTGCCTCTGACCATTCTCGATACATATGTGGAGCACTTCGCCGACGAGCACACAAGCGATTCCAGCGCGGCGGGTACGTTGGTGAAGGTGTTCTCGCTGGCAGGCACGAGCGGACTCCTGTTCGGCTGGGTGCTCTACACGGGCCTGCTCGACACGGTCGTCGGCGCTCACCAGTTCGGTCGCGCCGAGGAGACCTTTCGCCAGCGTCTGCGGAATCTGCCGTACCTGCGCCTGATCGGCGCGACCATCGTCCTCGACATGCTCGTCGTCATCGGGAGCGGGGTCTTCGTCGTGCCCGGCCTGCTCGCGCTCACGTTGTTCGGGATCGTGGGGCCGGTCATCGTCATCGAGCGTCGCGGAGTCGTGGGCGCCTTCGTCCGGTCGGCTCGAATCTCCCTTCCGCACATCGGCATCGCCTTCGGCGCGATCGCGTTGCCCTTCCTCGCCGAGCAAGCGATCGAGGACCTGATGCTCATCGTCTGGCCGAACAATCTCTGGGACAGCGCCCTGGTGGCGATCGGCCTCACGCTATGCGTGGGGGTCTCCGTCAGCCTGATCGAGGTCGTGTTCGCCAACGAGTTGATCGCGAGGGATCCGGTCCAGTGAGGGAGTCGAGGCTGAACGAGGTGCAAGCCGCGCACGAGCTTGCCACCAAGCCCTGCTGAACCAATGGCTGTCGCGGCGCCGCGTCTTCTGCTGGGGCGACGATGACGAGGTGCGGCGTCCACCGAACGTCCACGCGCTGACCGACCGCCTTCTCCGCAGCCGTGATTCTCCGCGGCCGGCGGTCGAGCGCCTCCAACGCTTTTGCCTGCAGAACCGTTGCCGGCGCCGGGCGCCGACGGTCTGCCGCGAACGCTGCGCCCGGTCACGTAGACCGTCGCCCCCGCCTCGTGAGAATGACCGCAATCGCGCGGCCAGCGCCGCGGCTGGCGCCGGTGACGACGGCGACCCACTCCGTTCAAGTCGATCGCGAATGTGCCCTTCATTGCTCTGGCACCGCCCGGGGACGGGGCTCCGATTCGAGGCGTTCTTCGCGGCTGATGCGTCGGTGGAGTCGCCGGAGCGGCGCGGGCAGCCACCATGCCCGTGGGCCGAGCAGTCTGAGGCTGGCTGGTAGGAGGAGGCAGCGCACCAACAGCGCGTCGATGAGCACGGCGACCGCGGTACCGATGCCGAGGATCTTGAGCACGATGATGTTCGAGCTGCCGAAGGCGCCGATCGAGACGGCGAACAGGACGGCGGCGGCGGCGACGATGCGGCCGACGATCGCGACGCTGGCGGCGATCGCCGTGCGATCGTCCTGACCACTTGTTCGTGCCTCGCGGACCCTGCTGAGGAGGAAGACGCCGTAGTCGGTCGAGATGGCGAACACGAGCGCGGCGAGGACGAGCGGGATCGTCAAGTCGAGCGCGCCCTGACTCGTGTAGCCGAGCACTGACTCGAAGCGGCCGTCCTGGAAGATCAGGATCAGGATCCCGAACGCCGCCGCAAGCGTAAGGGCGTTCATCGCGAGCGCGAGGAGCGGCGCCGTCAGCGAGCCGGAGAGCACGAAGAGGATGATCAGCGTGGCCGCAGCGAGGATCGCGATCGCGCTCGGCAGACGCGTAGCGATCGCGTGCCGCTCGTCGTGGAAGGCAGCCGCGTCACCGCCCACGTAGAGATGCCCGAAGCCGCCGAGGCCACTGAGCTCGCCGACGAGCCGCTGCGTTCTTGCGCTGTACGGCGTGTCTGCCGAGACGAGGTTGAGCTCCCAGGTGTCGCCGCGCAGTCGACGCGGCGGCGCGACGGCACGGACGCCGTCGAGCTGCCGCGCCTGGTTCGCGAGCGCGCGAACGGCCGGCCCGGATCGTGTCTCGGCGGCGAGGTAGAAGGGGGTGCCGCCGTTGCGAACGAACTCCCGCGAGCGGTTGATGACGTGGTCGGCCTGGAATGCCTGCGCCGAGGTCGAAAGGCTGCTCGCGTCAACGGTCGTCCAAGCGATCCGCCCGATGGGCACGGCGAGGAGGATGAGCAGGGCAACGACTCCGCTCGCGACCGGGATCGGGTAACGGGTGGTCAATTGCCCGAACGCACGCCAGAGGCGCGCCGGCTTCGCCAGCCGAGCCGGATCGCGCCACCGTGGAAGCGACCATGCGTCGATCCGGGGTCCGAGCAGCCGAAGCACGGTCGGAAGGACGATCAGCGCGGTAAGCATCGCGACGGTCGAGGCGACGATGCCGCCGTAGCCCATCGAGCGGAGGAAGCGAAGCGGGAAGACGAGCAGGCAGGCAAGTGAGGCGGCGACCGTGAGCGCACTGAAGACGATCGTGTGTCCGGCGCGCGGAAGCGTCTGGCGAAGGGCAAGCCGAAGGTCGTCTGTCCGCGCACGCTCCTCGCGGTAGCGGGAGAGCAAGAGCAGGCTCCAATCGATCGAGAGCCCGAGCGAAAGGCCGGTGACGAGGTTGAGTGCGTAGATCGAGAGCGAGGTAACCGACGCGAGCTCGCGGAGGAGGAAGAAGCTGACGAGGATCGTGATCCCGCCGGCGAGCGGGGCGAGCAGGCTGGCCACAAAGCCGCGGAAGAGGAAGAACGACAGCAGCACGATTAGCGGAACGGCCAACAGCTCGGCTCGGCGCAGATCGCTCTCGATCGTCGTCGAGATCTCATGGTTCGCGACCGGGTTGCCACCGAGCGTGACCGAGCTGTTGCCGGCGAAGGCAGCGAGCAGCCGTTTGCCGGCGTCCTCTTGCTGCTTGTCGTCGAGCAGCCTCAGCGCGGCGACAAGGTAGGTCGACCGCCGGTCGCGGCTGATCATGGCCGGGTTGCGCGCGCTCGCGGCATCGAGCACCGCGACGACGGCCGGGTCGTGCCGCAGTCTCGCCTCGACGTCGGCGATCGTGCGCCGCGCCCTCTGCGTGCCGTAGGGCGCCGGCAGGTGCACGAGCGCGAGGACGCTGTTCCCAGGATCGGTCTCGGACGCCTGCGCCACGAGCTCGCGCGCCTTCGTACTACCGGAGCCGGGCACGTCGAACCCGCGCGGCTTCAGGTGGTCGTGAACGTGGATCCCGAACACCGCCGCGACCGCGACGATGCCGAGCGCAACGGCGAGCACGTGTCGAGGGCGGCGGTCGATCAGATCGGCCAATCGGGTGAACATCGCGTCAGCGGGCCTTCCAGGCGCCAGAGCCCCGCGTCCGCCCCTCGTACGACGAGAGCAGCGCCGCCCGACCGTTCCCGAGCTCACGCAAGTTGCTCTGCCCGGCAGTCCCCGACCGAGAATGCGCAGCAGGGCGCGGGCTCGGCGGGAACCTCCTCGAGCTCTTCTTGGGTGGGAGCCGCCTGAGCGCGAAGCAAGACGCCCAGCCCGGCGGCGGCCGCTGCGAAGATCGCGCCGACGAGGAACGCGAGGTGGTAGCCGCCCGTGAGCGCCGCCGCCTGGCTCTCTCCGCTGGCCAGAAGCGCGTCGGTTCGGGACGCGGCGAGGCTCGCGAGCACGGCCAGTCCGAGCGCGCCGCCCATCATGAACGAGGTGTTGACGAGACCGGACGCAAGACCGGCCTCCGTAGGCTCGACGTCGCCCATTGCCGCGAGCAGGACGGGATTGAAGGCGGTGCCGGCGCCCAGACCGAGCAGGATCATGCTCGGGAGCACGTCCGCTGCGAAGTTGCCGTCCACCGGTGCCCGCGCCAAGAGGAGGAGGCCGAGCGATGCAAGAAGGAGGCCGGCGCTGAGCGGAGGTCTGATCCCGAAGCGCAAGACAAGCTTTGCGGAGAGGCCGATCGACATCGCGCCCATGACCAGGTTCCCCGGTAGGAACGCGAGCCCGACCTGGAGCGGGCTGTAGTCGAGCACGAGCTGGAGGTAGAGAGCCAAAAGGAAGAACCAGGCGAACATCGCTCCCGCCCAGAGGACGCCCACCATGTTCGAGACAGCGATGTTGCGAAGTCGGAAGAGCCGCAGCGGCACAAGAGGTGAACGAACGCGTGCCTCGATCGCGACGAAGATCGCAAGTAGGACACCCGAGGTCGCGAGCAAGCCGAGCGTCCGCGGCGTCAGCCAGCCGACCTGGTTCCCGTTCACGATCGCGTAGACCGCGCTGACGAGCGAAGCGGTCACGGTCACCGCGCCCGCCACGTCGAGCCGTTGGGCGGTGGTCGTGACGCGCGCTCCGGGAATCACGACCAGCGTCAGGGCGGCGACGAGGACACCGACGGGCACGTTGACGAGGAAGATCCAATGCCAGTCGAGCGCGTCCGTCACGATGCCGCCGAGGAGGACGCCGAGCGAGCCGCCGCCCGCCGCGACGAAGCCGAAGATGCCCATCGCCTTGGCACGCTCTGCCGGCTCGGTGAAGAGCGTCATCATCAGTGAGAGGGCAACCGCCGAGACGAGCGCACCGCCGAGGCCCTGCACCGCGCGCGCTGCGACGAGCATGCCCTGCGAGCTCGCGGTTCCGCAAACGGCCGACGCGGCGGTGAAGAGTGCGACGCCGGCCAGGAATAGCCGCCGGTGCCCGAAGAGATCGCCGAGCCTACCTCCGAGCAGAAGGAAACCTCCAAAGCTGATCAGGTACGCGTTCACGACCCAGGCGAGCGACTCCTCGGAGAACCCCAGATCAGCGCGGATCGACGGGAGCGCGACGCCGACGATGGTCACGTCGAGGACGATCATCAGGTCGCCCAGGCAGAGGACGACGAGTGCGAGCCAACGCCTGTCGGTGGACTCGATGCCGGCTCCTGTGGCGTACCCGGTTTGCGCTTCAGGCGGTATGTCGGCAGTCATTCGCTCCTTCGCTAGGCGCCCGGTCAGGGTCCTGGCTGAGCTCGCCGCTTCAACGCCCGACCTCGTACGTCAAGACCGTGACGCCCTTGTCGGTTGTCGTCGTTCCGGTCAAGGCGAGCGTGGTCGTCTCCGCTGTTTCGTCGAACAGGCGCCTGCCGGCACCGAGCAGGATCGGATGGATCCAGATCTCGTACTCGTCGACGAGATCGTGCTCGCGCAGCGCGTGGACCAAGCGGCCGCTGCCCATGACGAGCAGGTCATGCTGCTCCTTGAGCTTCGGGACTTCCGCCCCCAGGTCTCGGATCACGGTTGCGTTCCACTCGGCGCCTGCGAGCGTGGTGGAGGCAACGAACTTCGGAATGCTGTTCATGCGCTCGGCGAATCCCTCTTCGTCCGTCATCTCGGGCCAGGCGGCAGCGAAATGCTCGTACGTCACCCGTCCGAGCAGCAGCGCATCGGACGCGAAGAGACCCTCCTTGGCGATCGCGCCTGCGCCGTCGTCGAAGAACGGAAGCTGCCAGCCGCCGCGCTCGAATTCGCCGGCGTCGCCCGGAGCCTGCATCACGCCATCGAGAGTGAGGAACGTCGACACCTTGAGCTTGCTCACCTACTACCTCCCTTGGCCGGTGCCACGCGGCTGACCGGAACGACCGTCGGCCTGCGCCTGTCCGCGGATATGGGGTGACGCCCGGCCCTTCCACCGCCTGCACCTGTCGAACCCTCGGTTTCGGGCTCGCCGAGGTTGTCGACGAGCACCGCGAGGTCCTCGATTTCTCGCTCGATGGCGTACGGCGCGGTGTCACTGCTGTCGCCGCGGGCGCGAGGAGCCACCTCTAGGTCGGTGCTGGGCGTCGATTTCACGTCTCTCCGATCCTGCCCACGCCGACTGGTGCGAGTCGATTACCCGTGGGGTAAGGCGCCGAATGCGGCCGAGCGGGCGCAGGGAAGGCCGTGAGGCTCGTCGAGCGACTCGTAATTCAGGTTGATTGGGCTTTGCTGACTGCGGCGCTGAGAGCTTCCGCGGTTTCCGCGTCGGCCGGGTAGAAGGCCACGATCGTGAGCTCGGCGAGTGTGAGATCGCGGGCCGTTCCGAAGGTGGTGAAGGTGCAGAAGAGGGCGAGGTCTCGGTCGTCGAGGTGGAGCTCGTGCTTGAGCATGATCTCGCTGGGCGTCGGTACGTCTGCGCGATCCTCCTCCGTCGCGACTCCCGGGTAGGCGACGAGCTCTTCGTAGAGAGCTTCCAGATCGGGATCGCCCGTCGTTTCGATCTCGCGGCGCAGCCGTGCGAGCAGGAAGCCGCTCCAGTCGGTGAGATTCGAGATCCGCGGCGCCAGGCCATCCGGGTGCAGCGCGATCCGGAGGGCGTTCGCCGGCGGCGTCCGGAGCTCCGGAGCGACGTCGCGGTTCACGTAGGCGACACCTCGGTTCGAGGCAACGACGTCCCAGTGCCGATCGACGACGACTGCCGGATAGGGCTCGTGCGCGGCCAGGAACCGCTCGAGCGCCTCCCGGACCGGCGCCATCTCGCTCTCGTCGAGCGAGCGTTCGGCGAAGACGGGGGCGAAGCCGGCCGCCAGGAGGAGGCGGTTGCGGTCACGCAGCGGAACGTCTAGGCGGGCGGCGAGGTGTAGGACCATCTCCCGGCTCGGCCGGGCTCGCCCGGTCTCGATGAAGCTGAGATGCCGCGCCGAGACCGCGGATCGCAAGGCGAGCTCGAGCTGACTGAGGTTGCGCCGCTGCCGCCACTCACGTAGGAGTGCCCCCGCAGAAGGTGCACCCTCGGGGAGGGCCATATCGGGAACCTAGCCGCGACCTCGTCCGATCGCGACCACCCGCTCGCCAATCGCTGTTTTCTTACCCGACAGGTAATCGACGCATACACGCGGCGCGGGCACAATCTCGAGCTCAACGAGCTCGACTTCCAACACGAACGTGGAGGTGACGAGGTGGACTCACGCTGGGTAATGCACGGGACCGGCGCGAACGGCCCCTTCGAGAGGAGCCGGATGGACCGCACGCGATTCCGCGATGGGCTTGTGCACAAGAACTACGTCTTCTTCGACTCGGCTCAGTTCCAGCAACTCGTGGGCCTATGAAACCCGCTCGCGGGTTGGAACCTCGGCCCAGCACTGACTCACTGCGTCAAGATCGATCGAGCTCAGCCTTGTCGGCGCAAGAGAGCACCACGGGAACCGGTTTGCGACCCAACAGCGACTACACGCGCAACTGGTCCCGGTCGGGCGAGATCGAGTACGCCACGCTCGCCGACGGGACGCGCTTGCGGTACTTAAAGGCGGGCTCCGGCCCAAACGCGCTGATCGTGGTACACACGGTGCGGACGCAGCTCGATCACTTCCAGCTCGTGATCCCCCGAATCCTGGACGCCTTCACGATCTACGCGATCGACCTGCCCGGCATGGGTTGGTCGGACATCACGCCGGGGGCGCGCTACACCGAACCGGCGCTCCGCCGAGCGCTCGTCGAGTACGTGACGACACTGGACATCACCGACGTTACCCTGGCCGGCGAGTCGATGGGCGCGACGGTGTCGCTGACCGCCTCAACCGAGCTCGAAGACCGGGTGCGGGGCGTTGTCGCCTTCAATCCGTACGACTACCCCCAAGGCGTAGGCCGAGCCAATCGTGTGGCCTCCATCTACGTCGCCAGTGCGCGCCTGCCGGCAATCGGCCCGGTGGTGACGAGGATGGAGAACGCGCCCGTCCTCGGTATCGTGCTGCGCGGAGGGTTGGTCGAGGGGCGCAAGCTGCCAGACCACTACCTTGCCGAGCTGCGCCGGGTCGGCCGTCGGCCTGGCTACGCGCGCGTGGCGCGCGCGGTCTTTCTCAACGTGGACAGTATGGTCGCGGCCCGAGAGCGCTACGGCCGTGTCACCGTCCCCGTGACCCTCGTCTACGGCGATCACGACTGGTCGCGCGTGCCGGAACGTGAGGCCAACCGTGCCCTGCTTCCAGGCGCCGAGTCGATCGCGCTCGACGACACCGGACACTTCGCCGCCCTGGAACAGCCCGCGCGCGTCGCTGAGATCCTCCTCGCCAACGTCGGCGGCTGAACCGGCACTGACGCGTCTACCGCGCACCACCGCCGCTAGCAAGAACGGTCTCTGACGCGGGCCGGGCGGCCCCAACCCGGCTCACCACTCTCAACGACGGCTGTTGAGACTTGTTGAGCTCTCGAGCCACAACCGGCAGGACAAGGTCGTCGGCGCCGGCGACTACTGGCCGCCTCGACGATCGTCGTCGAGTATCGAGTTCGATCGCCTCTGCGGGGCCGTTCACCACAGCTCGCGCGTGCCCTCGGCGAGCGTGTCGATTGCTTGATCCACCAGCCCGAGGAGGTCGCTCTTGCCGCCGTCCCGCTGCCAGAGGTCGAGTGCGACGAAGACGGTCGCCAGCAGAGGCGAGGCGCGAGCGAGTGACAGCCACGGGGTGTCGCGAGTGAGAAGCTTGCATCGCAGTCATCCCTCAGCCCGACAGTTCAGCAGCCAGCGCGTCCCTGGGCTCGGCGGGCTGACGGAGTCCGTGATGCGGCCCAGATCATCGCCAAGGGCGACCATTGCGCCGAACTCCCTCAGCCGGCTGCTCCGAGGGAGGACAGGCGACGGGTCCTCCTCATAGCCACTGAACACGCACTACCGGGCGGAGACTCATGCAGCCTGTTGAGTCTCGATCGCGCGGCGCTCGTCGGTGGAGGTCGGGTTGGGGGTGTAGCGGGTTGCGTATCCGCGGCGCTTGGCGAGCCAGGCCAGCGGTGCGAGCGCGAGACGTTGCAACCAGAGCGGGGGGAACGCCGCCTGCACCTCTTGCTCGAATGCGCGCGTAAACAGGGCGAGGTCGAGCGGCTTCGGGATGCCGCTCCTCATCGTGCGCCCCTCTTCGGCGAGCGCGACCGCCGTCTCGAAGAGCTGCTCCATCTTGAGCGCGGGCCGGATCTCGACGCGGACGAGCGCCTCCTCGTCACCGGCGTTCGCGAAGTCGTGCTCGATGCCAGGCGGGACAATGACCACCGTGCCGGGGCCGGCGATGATTTTCTCCCGTCTCAGCCGGAAGCGCATCGTGCCCTCGACAACCTCGAAGCGCTCCTCCTGCAGCGGGTGGCTGTGCAGGCCACCCGGCACGCGGGCGTCCTGCGGGAGTTCGAGGTCGACAACCACGAGCTCGCCCTTCGTTTCCGCGCCGGTCTGGCGGAAGGTGATCCGCTCGCCGCTCGCCGGGTTCTTGAGCGTTTGTCCTGCGTATGCGATGACTGCCTCCTTATTAGTACAACTGTGTTGGAACAAATCTAACACATCTGTGCTAGAAAGGTGGCGTGCCCAAGATCGTCGATCACGAGCAACGGCGCCGCGAGCTCGCCGAGGCTGTCTGGCGGGTGATCCGCCGCAGCGGCGTCGACGGCGCCTCGGTGCGAACGGTCGCGCAGGAAGCGGGTTGGTCGGCCGGCGCGCTACGCCACTACTTCCGCACACAATCGGAGCTGCTCGACTTCGCGATCGAGCTGGCAGCCGAGCGAATCCGGCAGCGCGTCGGTGCGCTCGAGCTTGCCGACGATCCTCGCCGCGCGGTCGAGCAGCTGCTGTCCGAGCTGCTGCCGCTGGACGACGAGCGGCGCGCCGAGAACGAGGTCTGGCTGGCGTTCACCGCCCGTGCCCTGATCGATCCCCAGCTGCGTGTGCGGCACGCCGAGATCGATGACGCCCTGCGCGCGGCCTCCCTGCGCGCGGTCGAGATGCTCGGGCTCCCGGCGGGCCGAGAACGAGCGCTGGAGGCTGAACGCCTCCACGCCCTGCTCGATGGGCTCGCCCTCCACGGG
>JBKOYZ010000092.1:0-4977 GCA_046725655.1 Actinomycetota bacterium
ACCCAGGGCGCAAGCAGCCCGTGTGCGCGCTCTGACGCGAAGGTTCCGGTCAGCCAATCGCGGCTCGTGACGAGCACGTTGCCGCTGAACTCGACGAGACCCCGTCGCCCGAGCCGGCGGTACGCCTTGAGGCCGAGCGCCAGCCCGTCCTTCGACCAGAGCTCCGTCCCCAGCACGGCGAAAGCCAGGTCGGCGTTCGGCAGGAAGTCGTCGAGCGCGCGCCGCCAGGCATCGCCGTCGCCCGGCGCGTGGCGGTCGAGCTCGGCCGCGTTCGCGTCCGCCGACCTGAGCAGAAACGCTGCCTCGCCGTCGGGATAGAGCGTCGCGGATGGATGCTCCGTGTTCAGATACTCGAGCCCGCGGGACGCCAGCTCATCGGCGAGCTCCGCATGAGCGGCGCCGCCGACCCAGAGCGGATGCCAGGCGCTGAAGACGTCGTGCAAGTAACCGGGCTCCGTCAGCTCGGCGGTCCGGATCGCGCCGCCGAGGTGCGCGCTGCGCTCGACCACGCGCACGTCCCAGCCGGCACGCGCCAGCAGGGCGGCGCAGGCAAGCGAGTTGATCCCGCTGCCGACGATCACGGCGTCGTGGTCAGCCACGAACGATCTCGACGAACTCCTCGTCTGTGACGAGCCCGCGCTTGCGCGCGCCCAAGTCCTTGACCGCCGCGAGCACCTTGGCGCGTCGCCCCTCGGGCAGCTCGAGGCCGAGCTCGTCCGCCTTGATCCGGATCGAGTCGAGGCCGCTCTTCTTGCCGAGCACGATTCCGCGCTCGGCCGCGACGAGCTGCGACGAGTAGGGCTCGATCGACTGGGGGTCGTGGAACTGGCTGGCAACCGCACCGCTCTCGCGGCGGAAGAGCGTCTCGCCTGTGACAGGCTTCCACGGCTCGAGCGCGTAGCCGGACAGCTCGCGCACGCGCTCGGAGACGTCCCTGATCCGCTCGAGCCGCAGATTCGACTCGACGCCGTAGAGCGCTCGGAGCGCCAGCGCGACCTCGCCGAGGTTGGCGTTTCCGGCCCGCTCGCCCATGCCGTTGACCGTCCCGTGGATCCACGTCGCCCCGGCGCGGACGGCCGCAACCGCCGCGGCCGTCGCCAGGCCGAAGTCGTTGTGGCCGTGGAAATGCACGGGCACAGCCGGGCCGGCGAGGGCGACCGTCCGCCCGACGAGCTCGGCCACTGCCTCGGGAGAGGCGATCCCGAGCGTGTCGACGACGACGACCTCGCGGGCGCCGGCCTCGAGCGCGCCCGCGTAGACGCGCTCGTAGAAGTCGGCGTCCGCGCGCGTCGAGTCGACGCCGAAGAACGCCGCGTGGATCCCGTACTCGGCGGCGAACGCCATCGCCGACGTGATCCGGCCGAGCATCTTCTCGCGCGAGACCCCGATCGCCTCCAGCTTGCGGTCCGAGATCGGCGACTCGATCACCGACGATCGAACACCGAGCTCGACCAGAGCCTGGAGGTCGGCCGCAACGGCGCGGGAGAATCCCCAGACCTCGGCCCGGAGGCCGGCGCCCGCGATCAGCTTCACCGCATCCCAGTCGTCCTGCGAGACGCGCGGGAAGCCGGCCTCGATCCTGTCGACGCCGAGCTCGTCGAGGGCCTTGGCGATCTCGAGCTTCTGGACCGGGTCGAGCACGACGCCGACCGTCTGCTCCCCGTCGCGGAGCGTCGTGTCGTAGAGGCCGACCGAGCCGCCGATGCGGTGATCGTCGTTCAGGGGACCCGTCCAGATCATTCGGCTCTCACGATCCCATCCGGAAAAGAGGAGAGCTTCTCCGGCCCTCCCGGGGTGACGAGGAAGTTGTCCTCGACGCGCAGTCCACCCCCGCCCTCCCAGTAGATCCCGGGCTCTATCGCGAGGACCATCCCTTCGGTGATCTCACCAGCCCCCGCCTGATGGGCGTAGGGCGGCTCGTGTGCCCGAGCGCCGACGCCGTGGCAGAGCGGGTGCGTCGGCTGCCCGGGGTAACCGAGCCCGGCAATCGCCTCGCGTCCCGCGCGGTCGAGCTCGGCGAGGCTCTCCCCCGGGCGGCAGCACCCGACGAGCGCCTCGTAGACGGAGAGCAGCTGCTCCTCCAGTTCCGCGTACGCGGAACGCAGCTCGCCAGGGCAGAGGTTCTTCGTGTGGTCGCACCAGTAGCCGTCGGCACAGACCCAGATCTCGAACAGCGTCGGCTCGTCCTCGCGAACCGGCAGGTCGCCGGTGGCCGTGAACGTCTTGATACCCGGGCCGGACCAGACAAGCGAGAACGGAAGCGCGAGGTCGACGTCGCCGCGATTCGTGCCCTGACCATGGACGTGGCCCTGCCAGAGGGCGGCCGCCTCGCTCTCGCTCATGCCCGGCCGAAGCTCGTCGCGGGCGTGCTCCATCGCCGCGGCGGCGATTTCGTTCGCGATCCTCATCCGCTCCAGCTCCTGCGGCGTCTTGATCGCCCGCGCCGCGTTGAGGAGCGGCGTCGCGTCAGCCGCGTCGCCGAACCCCTCGAACCACGCCGCGGTGAACGTCGTCGGCTCGCCGACCATCCGGTCGGAGGCCTGGGTGCCGAGCGAGAGCTCGAGGCCGACGCGCCCGTATGCCCTGGCGGCCTGCTGCGCGAGCTCGAGCGTCCGCGAGAGCGGCGGCCGGGGGTCGTCCGGCGCGTATCCCTGCAGAAAGCGGACCTCATCGGTCCAGGCCGCCCGCGCCGCGTCCTCCGCCGAGGCCTCGAGACAGATCAGCGTCGCCTCCCCGTCGCGCGGGAAGACCACCGCGTCGTACCCCTTCATGCTCCAGAAGTTCGTCAGGTAGAGGACGTTGTCCGGCGCGCGGACGACGAGCGCGTCCAGCCCCGCTTCCTCCATCGCGGCGCGGACGCGGTCGAGCTTCGCGTCGTCCCGCGGCCAGGGCACCGCTACCAGCGGACCCGTGGAGGCGCCGGCTCACCGTGCCCCTCCTGCCAGGAGATCACTGGGTTGCGGAGGACGCCGATGCGCTCGATCTCGCACTCCATGACGTCCCCGGGCTTCAGGTACAGCGACGCCGCGTCCTCGCTGAAGCCGGCGACGCCCGAGACCGTCCCGGTCGAGACGACGTCGCCGGCGGTGTACCCGAGCGGGGAGTAGTGAGAGAGGATCTCCGCGATCGTCGTCGACATCCGCCCCGAGTGCGAGGTCTGCCTCGCCTCCCCGTTGACGCGCAGCTCCATCGCCAGGTCGTGCGGGTCGGGGATCTCGTCCGCCGTGACGATCCAGGGGCCGAGCGGGCAGAAGGTGTCGATGGCCTTGCAGAACGAGAAGACGCCCGAGCGCATCTCCCGGCGCTGGATGTCGCGCGCGGTGATGTCGTTGAAGATCACGTAGCCGCCGACGTAGTCCATCGCCTCGTCGGGCGAGAACCACTTGCCGGTTTTCCTCACTACCACCGCGAGCTCGAGCTCGTAGTCGAGCTCCTCGGTCAGGTGCTCCGGGTAGATGACCGGGTCGTCGGGGCCGATGATCGCGTCGACGTTCTGGAAGAAGACGATCCAGGGCGCGATCTCGTGCGACCAGCCGACCCGCTTGGACTCCTCCTCGTGCTCCCGGAAGTTTCCCGCCGTGTGGAAGAACTTCTTCGGGACGATCGGCGCCCTCAGCCTGACGGCGTCGAGCTCGAACACCTCGCCCGTCTCGCGCGGCGCCCGACCGGCCTCGAAGTAGGCGCGCATCGACGGGATCTCGAGCTCGACGACCTTTTCGTCCTGGACCGCGCCGACCCTGCCCTCGTCAAAGGTGACCAGCCTCATTCGGCGACTCCGCAGACCCGCCGGGCGGCCCGCGCATAGACGTCCGCGGTCTTCACCAAGGCGTCGATGTCGAGGTTCTCGCCGTACTCGGTGTCGAGCAGCCCCGTCGAGGTGCCGTAGTTGACCGTCTCGATCCCGTACCTCGTCAGCACCGACGCGTCCGAAAACCAGCGCGTGATATCGCGCTCCGGCGCCTCGCCGAAGACTTCGGTATGGCTCTGGTCGAGCGCGGCGACGAGCGGATGGTCCTCCGCGATCTCCGAGCCGGGTGCCGTCACGTAGACCTCACCCTCGATTCCGTGGTCGGGGAAGCGGCGGCCGAGGTCGCGCACCAACTCGAGCACCTCGTTACGCGCGACCGGCATCGGCTTGCCGGGCGGCACGCGCACGTCGAGGAAGAGGTCGGTCCGGTGAGGCGTCCGCGAGACCCGCCAGCCGAAGCCTCCCTGCAGTGCGCCGACGTTGACGATCGCCTTCGCTCCCCGGTAGGCGTTCCCGGGATCGTCTTCCCAGCTCGGGATCCACTCGAGCACGGCATCGAGCACGTCGCGCATCCGCAGGATCGAATTCTGGTCGCGCAGGCCTTCACTGAAGGCGGTATGGATGAAGTTTCCGCGAGTCGAGATCCGCAGCCAGAGGGAGCCGAAGTGGCCGAGGACGATCTTCGCCTCCGTCGGCTCGCCGAGGATGCACATGTCGGCCACGCCGCCGTGCATGACGAGGTGCCGGGAGCCGGTCGCGTAACCGCGGAACTCGGCGCCTTGCGCGTCGCCGAACTGGGCCTTCTCGATCTCGCCGCAGACGGCCGCGACGACGACGTCTCCGCGCAAGCGCACCTCATCGTCGGCGAGCGACCGCAGCGCTTCCACGTAGCACGCGAGCGCTCCCTTCATGTTCGAGATCCCGAGACCGTAGAGCCGGCCGTCCCGCACGAACGGCTCCGGCTGGAAGCCCGGCACTTGGGCCAGCCAGGGCTCGCGGCCCGAATAGGACGTATCCATGTGGCCGTTGAACATCAGCGTCGGGCCGCCGCCCGTCCCGTTGAGGGTGCCGACGACATTCGCCCGACACTCCTCGACCTGCTGCCACTGGACGGCGATCCCGAGCTCGCGAAAGGTGTCGGCCATGAACGCGGCCATCGCCTCCTCGGTGCCCGTGAAGCTCGGGATCGAGATTGCCCGGCTCGCCCACTCGACGAGCCTGTCGCGGTC
>JBKOYZ010000217.1:0-3649 GCA_046725655.1 Actinomycetota bacterium
GACGGCTGCGCCGCCCGAGCCGGATTTCGGCCCGAACGTGAAGATCTTCGACCCCAGCATGTCGACGAGCCAGATCAAGGCAACCGTCGACGCGATCGCGAACCAGCAAGTGTCGAACGAGTTCGGGACGCAGCGCTACGCGCTGCTCTTCAAGCCCGGCACCTACGGATCGGCCACAGACCCGCTCAACTTCCAGGTCGGCTACTACACCGACGTCGCCGGCCTGGGCAGCTCCCCCGGCGATGTCACCGTCAACGGCACGATCGACTCGTACAACCAGTGCTCCGCACCGGACAACTGCACGGCGCTCACCAACTTTTGGCGTTCGCTGTCGAACCTGACGATCGACGTCGCCGGGAAGGGCGGCTGTCAGTTCGGCGAGTTCTGGGCCACCTCGCAGGCGGCGCCGATGAGACGCGTCCACGTCAATGGCTTCGCAACGCTCATGGACTACTGCACGGGGCCGTCGTACGCCAGCGGAGGCTTCATCGCGGACTCCCAGTTCTCGGCCAGCGTCGTCGTCAACGGCTCCCAGCAGCAGTACCTGGTCAGGAACAGCAGCCTCGACTTCTGGACAAACGCCGTCTGGAACCAGGTCTTCGCAGGTGTAGACGGCGCACCGGCGCAGTCCTTCCCGGACCCGCCGTACACGACCCTGGCGACGAACCCGCTATCGCGCGAGAAGCCGTTCCTCTACGTCGACTCCGACGGCCACTTCGCGGTCTACGTCCCCGACGCGCAGGTCGATTCGGCAGGCACAACGTGGTCCGAAGGCATGACCCCGGGCCACTCGATCCCGATCGAGGACTTCTTCATCGCGAAGCCGACCGACAGCGTGCAGGCGATCAACAACGCGCTCGCCCGTGGGAAGAACCTGATCTTCACCCCCGGCGTCTACGACGTCGACAAGACGATCAAGGTGAAGCGCGCCGACACGGTCGTGCTCGGCCTGGGAATGGCGACGCTGGAGGCGGAGGACGGCGTCGTGCCGATGACCGTCGCCGACGTGCCAGGCGTCGAGATCTCGGGCCTGATCTTCGACGCCGGCCCGGTCAACTCGCCCGCGCTCCTTCGCGTCGGCTCTACCCGCGCGACGACCGGCCAGGGTCATAGCCATGCGCCCTGGAGCGATCCCGCCGACCCGTCGGCGATCCAGGACGTCTTCTTCCGAGTCGGAGGGCCACACGTCGGCAAGGCGACGGTCGGCCTCGAGGTCAACAGCGACCATGTGATCCTCGACGATGTTTGGGCGTGGAGGGCCGACCACGGCAGCGGCGTCGGCTGGACGAGCAATACCTCGGACACCGGCGTCGTCGTCAACGGCGACGACGTTCTGGCGACCGGGCTCTTCTCCGAGCACTTCCAGCGGTATGACGTCGTCTGGAACGGCAACGGCGGCAAGACGATCATGTTCCAGAACGAGATGCCGTACGACCCGCCGAACCAGGCGGCGTGGCAGCACGACGGCGTCCTCGGCTTTGCCGCGTACAAGGTCGCAGACTCGGTGACGACCCACGAGGGGTGGGGACTCGGCAGCTACTGCTTCTTCAACGTCGATCCCACCATCCACGCGACGCGCGCCTTCGAGGTGCCGAACACGCCCGGCGTGAAGCTCCACGACCTCCTCGACCTGTCGATCACCGCTCACGGGACGATCGACCACGTCGTGAACGACGTGGGGCCGGCCACGAACCCGAACACCGTCCCGGTTTACGTCGTTTCGTACCCGTAGGTCGCCACGGACTGGGCCGCCGATCGCGCGGCCCAGTCCGGGCGCCACAGCACCGGCGCCCCCCGGAGCTCCTGCCTCTACGCAGTCACGCTATTTCGCGGACGTCGTCCCAGTGCACGATCAAGGCGTAGAGGACGATGACCGTCAACGTCAGCACCGTGAGAGCCCACAGCGGGTACTGCGAGCTGCCGAGGAACCCGAGCTGCACGATGAAGTTGAGGCTGCCGACGACGATCGTGAACCAGCGCGCCCAGCCCGCTCCCGAAAGAAGTCCGAGGCCGGCGCAAAAGAGCACGATTCCCCAGATGAGCGTGATCCAGCCCCACGTCGTGACGTTGAAGACGATGATCTGATTCGGGGTCAGGACGTAGTACTGATCGCGGATGATCGCGATCAGCCCCTCGAAGAAGTCCAGCCCGGCGATGATGATCATCATCCACCCGGCGAAGCCGATCCACCCGCTCCAGGCGCTGTCGCTTGCCATTCCCTGCTCCTTTCTCGCTCGCTCCCTTCTGCCGATTCGCGCTGGCCCGACGACCTCCTCGTCGTGGCAGCGGAACGCCGCCTACGTCTCGGCGGCAGCGAGCGACCGCCGGCGGTGTCCAACGTGGCGGTCGACGAGCTTGCCGAGCTCGGCTAGCGCGAGGTAGACAACGGCGCCACGCACGCAGATCCCCCATTGCGAGCTCGTCTGCGGCACCGTGTTCGATGTCGGGTAGCGGCCGGCCTGGAGGCGAGCTGTCGGTGGCTCGGGGTCGCGGGCGCCGGTGTCAGCCGGCGAGGATCTTCGCCTTCTGGGCCTCGAACTCAGCGTCTGTGAGCACGCCTGCCGCCTTCAGCTCGCCGAGCTTCTTGAGCTGCTCGATCGGATCGGCCGGAGGCGGCGCCGGCGCCGCCTGCGGCGGTGCCTCCTCGTAGTACTGGCCCTCCTGCTCGGACCAGCGCTCGGCCTGCCGGCGCGAGACCCGGTTCGAAACGGCGGTCGCGGTGCCGGCGATGACCGCCGTCCGGGCAACTCCACGGAGAAGTCCCATCGTCCTTCGCTCCTTTCGGTGGTTTCCTATTGACCCTGCTCAGCCTCGAGCTCGTCGAGCTTCTGCAACAGGGCGTTGACCGGGATCCGGCCGTTGGCCACGAGCTGCGCGCCGTTCTTCCTCAGAGCGGTGGCAAGCGGCGCCGCCCAAGTGTTCTCGTAGACGAGGATCGCGGCCGAAGTGCCGGGCTCGAGCGCCGCGCCGGCCTCGTCGTAATCCTGTTGGCCCAGGACGCCCGAGGACGCCCCCTCGAACGTGGCGAGGTCGAGCCTGCCGTCCGCGTCCAGGTCGGCGATCGCGAGCCCTTTCACCGTCCCGTCTTGCTCCTTCATCACGAAGGCGAGGTCGATCACACGGATCACGCCACGTTCACTCAGGTCCACGAGATGGCGAAGGCCTTCTCCGTTCGGCTCCTTCCCGGCCGGCCACTCGACGATCAGGTAGTCGATCGGGCCCAGCTCGATGTCGGTCTCACTCATTGCGTGCCCTCCTTGACGCGCACGGTCAGTTCGAGTTCGAGGGTTGACGATAACGCGTGCGCGCCCTCGCGAATCGTCCAATGGGGATGGCGCGGCAACCGTGAGATCATCGCCCCATGCAGGACACGCCGCTCGAAGCGGCGCATCGCGAACTCGGGGAGCTGTACAAACGCCTCGCGCTCGTACGCCCGCTGAGTCGCGAGCGCATCCGTCTCCAGATGCAGATCGCGCGCGTCCGCAAGCGGATCGCCGAGCTCGAGCGTAACCGCTGAATCGCACCACTTCCCGGCTGCGGGCCGGGGCGGCGCAAGAGGCTTGGCCCGCCAGTGGACCGGCCCAAGGTCAGCTACGTGCGGCCGGTACTAGACCGGCGCTGACGCCGGCGTTTCAGAGCCGCCTCGGAC
>JBKOYZ010000188.1:0-5273 GCA_046725655.1 Actinomycetota bacterium
GATACGCGGGATGGCGAGCAGGCTGGTCGATGTGGCCGATGCGGCAGCTGAGCGAGAGCCCGACGAGCCCGACCTACTCGAGGCGCTGGGACCGAAGACGCAGGCTGAAACAGAGCCGCAAGCTCCCAGCCGTGGCGAGGCGGACACGACGGTGCCGACAGTCGTCGCCGACGAGACCACGGACGGCGGGGCTCGCAAGGCGCCCGAGAGAACTCGGGGCGGTGGCCGGTCGAAACAGGCGATCAGCGCCAAGCGGCGACCGAGCTGAAGGGAGTCCATGCCGGAGCGAAGAGCAACAGAACCGAGGGCGGATCCGATCGCGGTGACGAGCTGGTTGTAGAGCGGCGGGGGACAGGAAGCGCTCGCGCGCATTGGGGCGAGTACGTGTGGCAGCCGACGCCGTCCTCGAACGTGAAAGTTTCAAGCCCGGCGACTCGGCCATCGAACCGCGCGAGATCGGTTGCGACGTCCTCGGCCCAATCCGCCCGTACATCGTCCGCCTCGTAAGACCATCCCTCGCGAGCTCCGGTGTACCCGAAGCTTGGCATCAGCTGCGGCAAGGAGCTACGCGCAGCCCTGCCCTAGACCTAGATGGGCGGCCGCCGCCGCCTAGCCGGACCTCACGAGCGATGGCCGACTATGCCTGACGAAGAGCGAAGAACACGAAAGGAGACCTCGATGGCTATCGAACGACCCAACCGCCCGAGCGTCGGCGGCGGCGCGGCGAAGCACAGGGAGGAGACGATGGCTGGGAACTTCACGATCGGCCGCTTCGGCGGCGTCGAGGTTCGGCTCAACTGGAGCCTGCTAGCCGTTTTCGCCCTGATCGTGTGGTCGCTGACAGACGGCGTCTTCCCGTCGCAAAACCCGGGCCTCTCCCACGGCACCTACCTGGCGATGGCGATCGTGGCGGCTCTGCTGTTCTTGGCGTCGATCCTGCTGCACGAGCTGGGGCACTCGTGGGTCGCCCGCCGGGAGGGGATCGAAGTCGACTCGATCACGCTCTGGCTGTTCGGCGGCGTGTCGCAGTTCAAGGGACAGTTCACGAGCGCCGGCGCCGAGTTCCGAGTTGCCGTCTCCGGGCCGCTCGTGTCGATCGTCCTGGGCGTGCTGTTCGTGTTGATCGCCGTGGCTCATCTGCCGAGCTCCGTCGACGGCGTCGCCGCCTGGCTCGGCTACATCAACCTCATCCTGGCCGTCTTCAACCTGCTTCCGGCGTTGCCGCTGGACGGCGGACGGGTGTTGCACGCCGCGCTCTGGCGAGCCAAGGGGGATTTCGCCTGGGCGACCCGGGTCGCGTCGGAGATCGGACAGGGCTTCGGCTACCTGTTCATCGCGCTCGGCCTCGCGATGTTCGTCTTCCAGGGCTCCTTCAGCGGCGCCTGGCTCGCCTTCATCGGCTGGTTCCTGCTTCAGGGCGCCAGGGCGGAGGCTCGCTACGTTGCGACGGAGCAGGCGTTAACCGGACTGCGGGTTCGCGACCTGATGGTGCGCCACCCCGTTACCGTCGACGCCGACTCGACGATCGGGCGCTTCATGGACGACGTTGCCTGGTCGCACCGATTCACCACCTATCCCGTCCTCGAGCGGGCCAGACCGGTCGGTCTGCTCGCCTTCGCCTCGGTCGCCGCGGTACCCCGGTCGGAGTGGGATACGCGACGGGTGCGGGACACGATGATCCCGCTCGAGGAGGTCCCATTGCTCACCGAGGACCAGCGGGCCGTGGATGCCCTCACAGAACTCTCCACGCCGAGGGTGAACCGGGCGCTCGTGGTCGACAACGGACACCTGGCCGGGCTGCTGTCGATCACCGATCTCGCGCGAGCGCTCGAAGTTCGCCGGAGGCCGGCCCAATCACAGGGCGATCAACGCTGACGTAACCCGAGCCAGCGGCGACAACGGCCCAGCTCAAACGGAGCCCCACCCTCGGACGCCGGAGCTAGCGCGCTCCGTCAGAATTTGTTGATGGCCTCGTACGCCGTGAATGAGTCTGCTGTCGCCCGAGCGCGGCGCCTTATTCGTGCGCGCCAGTATGTCCTCAACAGCGACTGGGGAGACGTCCAGCCCAAAGCAGACGACGAGAACGCGTTTCTCGCCTGTCATGGATGGAGCGAATACGGCGAATGGCATCTCGGGCTCACGGAGGGCGCGTCGGAGGAGACCAAGGCGCGCTACGCGTTCGTCTACGGTGACTTCCGCCGCCTGCACCGTACGGGCCTGATCGCCTGCCACTACCGCGCAGCTGAGTGGCGGCACAAGGAGATCGAATTGGCTGCTCACGAGCTGCTACAGCTCCTGGACGGATCCAGCACGTGACGATGCAACCCCAAGGTCCCGGCTCAGGCCATTCCTGAGCGCATCGCGAGCGTACCGAGGCGGACGCTAGCGGGCCCTTCTCATAGACTCGGCTCGCGGTGGCGACTCGTGGCAGGCGGATCCGGCGCGAGTTCCCGCCCGACAGCGGGTTCCTACGAATCGAGATCAGGGGCGAATGGGCGGCGCACCAAATGAGCGCACTACTCGGCGACATCAGCCGTTTGTACGACATCCGACGCGCTCTTGACCTGCCGACGATGAAGTTGCGCGAACCCGGCGTGCTTTTTCCCTGCGCACGCATCCGGCCGTGCGACATCCAGCCGCCAGCCGCGGGACTCCCCGGGCCTCCGCTCGCGGTTGTGCGCATTAACGATGCATCGCCCGGGCGCGTCGACCTCGCCGGTCTAGGCAAGGCGCTCGAGCAGGTCCGTCTCTTCCTCCAGTACCTGATCGACCTAACGATTCAGCGTCGATTGTGGCGGTTGGAAGTCGAGGACCTCGGGCAGGATGTCATCGCGAGGAGGATCGAGAACGCTCAACGAATGATCGGCCTTGCCGAACAGGCGCGAGAGCTAGATCTCAGCGCGGAGGAAACGCGTGCGCTGCTGATCGAGGTCGATGATCGACAGCAGCGGATCCTGGATGCGATCGGCGAGGGTCGAGTCACTGGCGTGCGACAGCTTCCCCGTCCAGAGCCCCCGGACCAGCCGGCCCGCTAAACCAAAACACACATCTGTCGCGGTCGGGCTTCGGCCGATTCGCGGCCGATAGTCCTGCGAGCTGACGACGGTGAGCGGACGCGAGCAGTGAGGCCCTTTCTTCGTCATTGAGACGTGATCGCACCACACCGGCCGTGGCTGAGTATTAGCCGCACCGGGCGGGGCGAGCAGTGCCGAGGGCTATCGTGAATCACGTGACGAGTTCGCAGGTTCACACGCTCGTGGTTGTGGGCGTTGCCACCTGCTGGGGAGCGCTAGTGCTCGCCTGGGTTGCAGGGGCGCTGTACAACGCCTTTCGAGGCCCGCGGGCGGGGACCAGACGACACCTCGGGTCGAACGTGTCGACCGGCTTCATTGGGGCGGCACTCGTGTGGGCGATCCTCAGGGTCGTCCCCGGATCAGACTGGCATTCGCTGGCGGTCGGAACACCCTGGGTCCGGGTTCTCGGCTTGGCCGTTCTGATCTGCTCGACCGCGTTCGCGCTCTGGGCTCGCGTCGCGCTGGGCGCCATGTGGAGCTCTTCGCCCATGGTCAAGGTCCAGCACGAACTCCGTACCCAGGGTCCGTATGGCGTCACGCGCCATCCGATCTACACGGGCCTGCTTGGGATGTTGCTCGGTACCGTCCTTCTGGTTGGATTCGGGTACTGGCTGGTGATGGTGCCCGTCGGTCTCGTTTTCGTCGAGATCAGGATCCATTTAGAGGAACGGCTCATGCTCGCGACCTTCCCCGAGGCGTACCCCCGATATCGTCGGCGGGTGCCGCAACTCGTTCCCGGACTTCGTCGATTACATCGGTTCCGGACAGCCGACACCGGGGGTCTCTGACCGGGCAGTGACCACGGTCCGGGGGCCGTGCGCGTGGATGGGCACCATTGCGCTAACGATCTCTGTGGCGGCGTGGAAGTCGCACGACTGGCCACGAACCCGTTGGCCGCCCTGCGCTGGCGTCAGGGAGTCACGACAAAGGTGCTGGAGCCCAAGAGCGGTCCGTACGTGCGTAGACCGCGCGGGCCGCGACCCGGCCAGACGTACCAGGTGTAGCTCCCGGCGCGCAAATATCGTTTCTCGCCCCGGTATTCCCAAGGCGTGAGAAGGCGAAAGCGGGCAAGCGATGGCCACTCGCTCAAGATCTCCTCGCCATCGAGCCAGAGTTGGAGGTTGTAATAGCTCGCCTGCGGCACCGTTTCCCAGGCGAAGAGGATCGACGGCGGCGAACGCAGCCGCAAGCCGCGAGCAGGCGCAAACAGCGGCGGTCGAGGCGTCGCGCTCACCGTCTTAGCGGCGGCGTTTCCGGCTTGGTCGATCGCTCGAAGCTCGTATCGGTATGTGATGTCGCTCTTGACCATGCGGTCGGCGAAACTGTGTCGGGTTCCTCGGTAGAGCACGCTCGAAGGCGCGCCGCCCCGTCCGGGCGAGCGGCGGAGGAGAAAATGCGCGTCGCACGGAGCCTTCCAACGAAGGCGCACGACCCCTGTCGAGCTCGAGACCACGATCGCTCCAAGGCGCGGAGGATCGGCATCGATCTTGATCAACTCCGTGGTCACGGAAGCGATGCCGCTGTCGCTCACGGCCGTGCACGTTCGAGTGGTACCGGCGTTGGGGCCCGTGATGATTTCTTTCTCACAGCCCTTTGAGAAGATGACGACGTCGCCGTCAGTGCGCACGGTCCAGTGGAGCACCACGAAGTCGCCGCCTCTGCTTCCTCGATACCAGCCGTTCGTCCCTCGTATGCCGCTGATCCAGTAATCGACGCTCGGGCCACGGTCACCCTTGAGCGCCGGCCCCGCGTTCGCGGGCACGAAGAGCGCGAAGCTGCTCAAGAAGAGGACAACCACGAGCGACCGAGCGCTTCTCGGCTGTGTGCCGCTCCGCAGCCGAGATCCTGGCCGTGTGGGCAAAATGCTCACCAGGCGTCAGTTGTCCAGAAGTGAGGCTAATCCTCCTCTCGAAGCTACGTCGACAGCAGCGAACGGCTAGCCGGCACCGCTGGCGGGCTGCCGCCAATTGGCTACGAGGTAGGAGAATGAGAGCGCAGGGACGGATGCTTGGAGCGATAGATCAGGGAGCCGCGATGAGCCCGCAGATTCCGATGGTCATCGAGCAGACCGTGCACGGAGAGCGCACCTTCGACATCTACTCGCGTCTCCTCAGCGAGCGGATCATCTTCCTGGGCACACCGATCGACGATCAGATCGCCAACCTGACGATCGCCGAGCTGCTCCATCTCGAGTCTGAC
>JBKOYZ010000080.1:0-26554 GCA_046725655.1 Actinomycetota bacterium
GCCGGCGTCGTGCACGCGCTCGACATAGACACGGCCGGCCGCTCCTGCCTCGCGGCGCAGCAGCGGCGACTCGGCCAGCGGCCGGAGGTCGCGCGCCAGCGTCTCCTTCGTCGTGCGCACGATCGGCAACTCGACGCCGAACGCCTCGGCCGTCCGCGCGGCGGCCTCCTCGTGGATGTAGCCGACCACCGGCTTCCCGTACGCCATCGCCTCGACCGCGAACAGGCCGTACCAGCCGGAGTTCAGCTGGTCGACGACGAGGTCGGCCTGCGCGATCCGCGGGCCGACCTCGTCGTGCCGAACGTTCTCGATCACATCGAGCTCGACGCCGAGCTCCTCGCAGGCGGAGACGACGAGGTCGGTCCCCTTGCGGCGCCGCGAGAGCGCGGCATGGGCCACGCGAACATTTGGCGCCTCGGGGGGGAGGGCGGGCTCGATGCGGGTGAGGTCGATGCCCGGCGGCACGACCTCTGCCTCCGGGATCCAGCGGGCCGCGTCGTAGGAGCCGACGATCTGAACGTCGGCGTGCCTGCCGTAGGAGAGCTCGGTGGGGCTCTTGCCGCGGATGTCCGAGCCGACGTAGTGGAAGACCGATTTCTTCCGCATGGCGCGGAGGATCGGGAACTGGACTCGCTTCGGGACGAGCGTGAGGCCGTAGTAGAAGTGGAAGACGTCCGTGTCGGGAAGCAGGCGCTCGAGCGCGCGAAACTGGAGCAGCTGGCGGCGCCACGCCGGCGAGCTCGGCAGCCGTAGGTTCTCGTCTGCCTCAGGGTGGGCGTCGTGCGTGTTGAAGACGACCAAGCGTGCGTCGACGCCCTTTCGCCGTAGCGCCTGCACGCTCGTCCAGCCGATGCCCGCGAAGTTGACGGGGCAGTGCGTTACTCGGAGAGACGTGGGGGAGCCCACGGCTCCCCCACGAGCTTCCTCGTTCTTCGCAGCGTTCACCGAATCGAGCCTGAGCTGCGCCAGGCAAAGCCCGGCTCCGCTCGCCTGCGGTGGCGATGGATCTGGATCACGCGTCCCACTCGGTTTGATCGAAGTACCTGAGCGCCTTCCGGGTCGGCCGGATGCGGCTGGCGTACCCGGCCAGCTCCTCGTCCGAGGTCTCGCCCAGCGCGTGCTTGACCCCGAGATACGGGAGGTTCAGATCCTCCTGGTAGACGATCGTCGAGATCCGCGGGTTGATCTCGATCACGATGTCGCCGACGAGCTGGATGTTGAAGAAGTGGTCGAGGGCGAGCTCGGCGGCGATCTTTGCGGCCAGCTCCATCAGACCCGGGTCGTCGAGCGTCTGGAAGTACATCGCGAGGCCCGCGCGCATCGCCTCGCGCGTCTTCGGGTGTCCGAGGACGATGCGCCCCGCGCGGGCGATGCCGTCGATCGTCCGCTCCGGCCCCGTGGCGAGCTCCATCACCAGCGCCTCCGTCTCGTCGTCGCCGAGCAGCTCGACCAGCTCCTCCAGGCGGAGCGCCTCGGCGACGCCGGGCCGGTTTTCGAACAGCTGCCGCTTGCGATCGGCGGAGGCGGAGAGGACGCGGAAGCCGCGCGAGCCGGAGGAGACGAGCGGCTTGAAGGCGACATCGTCGTTCGGGTAGCCGAGCTCGCGCGCGGCGTTGCGGACGGCGTCGGCGCCGCGGACGCGCCGCCACTTCGGACCGCGGACGCCGATCGCGTCGAGCAGCGCGTAGCTCTCCGCCTTGTCGTTCGAGCGCCGGACGGCGTCCGGTGACGAGACGAGCACGTTCGTGTCGCCGAATCCGTCTCGTCCTTCGGCGAGCGCGGCGAGCTCGTACGAGGACTGCGGGATCACGGCGTCGACGGCTTCTCGCTCGCAGACGGTCGCGAGCGCGGCGGCGAAGCCGGGCTCGGTGCCGGCGGGCGTGACGTGGAACGCATCGCAGAGGTGCCGGCCGATGCTCAGCTCCGCCATGTCGGTGCCGACGACACGGATCTCGCGCTCGCCGTTCTCGCGCATCGCCCGCACGAGCGCAGCCGTACCCGGCGCGCCGGAGGCGGTCAGGAGGACGGTCAGCGGCTTCAACCGAGGTCGATTCGGTCGTCGGCGAGGCGGGTGATGTCGCGTTCGCGCTCGGCGTCCAGCATTGAGGCCATCGTCTCTCGCATCGTCGCGCCCGGGTAGACCCAGATTTCCGGATGGGTGAGGAGCTGCAGCCAATCGAACCCGCCCGCCGCAAGCTGCTCGTGGGGGCAGCCGCTGCGCCAGTGCTGGTTGGAGTCCGAGCGGTAGCGATCCGGGTCGAAGTAGCCCGGCTGCATCACGTTGACGGCACCGTCGAGCGGCTTGCGCATGAACTCGGGGTCGGGGTTATGCCAGGCGACGACGTGGTCGAAGCGCTCGTCGAGGTCGAGATGTGGGTGGACGGCGTGGAGGCCGACGCGGTGCCCGAGCTCACGCAGGCGGGCGAGCGCGCGCTCGCCCTCGACGGAGGCGAGGTTGTAGAAGACGCTTCGCGTCATCAGGAAGTACGTGGCCTGCGCGCCGGCGGCGGCCTCGAGCTCGGCGAGTGCGAGGGCGGCGCCGAGCGAAAGGTCGACGTCATGGCGGAGGAGCAGCTCGCCGCCCTGCGGCTCGTCGTCGAAGAACGCGAATCGGTAGCCGCCGGCCTTGGCTGCCTCGAGCAGCTCGCCATAGTGGTCGAGGTCGAACGCGCAGCTCAAAAGTCACACTCTTGGTACAAGGCGGTCACCGATCCGCGCGACTTTCGGCGGTACGCTCGCCGCGGGCGGCGGGTGGAACCCTCATCCCCTCCCAAGGGTGGGGTATCGGGGCAGGAGAGGGGTGCGGTAGGCAAGTCTGAACGGGTCACTCGACCTCCACGTCGAGCAGGGTCGCAGCCGCCTCGGCGCGCTCCAAGGCCTCGACGTTCGTGTCGCCGACCGCGATCACGTAGCCGCGGCGGTCTCCGTCGAGCCGGACGGGCCTGATCGTCTCGCCCTTCTCCAGGAACACATCCGCCTGCACCACGCCGGGAAAGGCCAGCACCTTGTCCAGCGGCCCCACATTGGTCACGCGGCCCGTCGGCAGCGGTCCCGGCTGGGCGGTCAGGAACCGGATCGCGAGCGGCTTCTGGAACCGCGGCGTGACGAGCTCGTCCGGCACCTCGAGCCCGAGCGCCTGGCGCAGCGCGATCTCGACCAGGTCGACCCCGACCGCGTGCAGCGCCAGGTCGGCCATCTGGCCGCCGGGTATGCGCGCCGCGCACTCGATGAGGTACGGCCGACCGGCTTCGTCGACGATCAGCTGCGGGAACGCGACTCCGTTCCGAAGCCCGAGCGCGTGCACCGCCGTCACCGCCGCGCGCTCCGCCTTCACGAGCGGATCGGAGAAGAGCCGCGAGGGGTAGACGTGGATCCACCCGACGCCGAAGCCGATCCCGGGCGGCCGCAGCCGGTCCGAGAGCGTCAGCGGCGTCACGTTTCCGCCACGCGCGATCGCGAGCCCGTTCAGCTCGAGGCCTTCGTGGTAGCTCTCGACGATCGCCTCGCCGGTCGGCGATTCGTCCAGCGCGGCGTACACGTGCGCCTCCAGATCGTCGATCGAGTCGATACGGAAGACGCCGCGCTGACCTCCAGAATCGGCGGGCTTCAGCACCGCGGGGAACCCGACGGACTCGAGCGCGCCGTACGCCTCGTGCAGCGATCGCGCCGCGGCATAGCGTGGCTGTGGCACACCGGCGTCGGCAAGCCGGGTCCGCATCGCGACCTTGTGCGTCATCAGGTGAGCCGTCTCGCTGCCGATCCCGGGCAGCTCGAGGGCTTCGGCGACGGCGGCGACCACCGGGACGGCGCGATCCGCAGACACGGTCAGCACGCCGTCGACGCTGTGGCGTCGCCCGACCTCCGCCACCGCCGCCACGTCTGTGAAGTCGACCACCTCGGCCACATCCGCCTCGCGCAGTCCAAGCGCCTTCGCGTTGCGGTCCACCGCGACCGCCTGCAGCCCGAGCTCCTGCGCCCGCCGGATCGCGCTCCGCTGGTGCCGGCCCGCGCCGACGAAGAGAACCGTGCCGTCCACGGGCGGCGATGCTAACTGCGCATCGGCCGCTGAAACGCGCTCGATCGACCGTCAGTCCGCGTGTCGGCTGGTTTCCGCCGAAGTCCCGCCCCAGTCCTCCGGGGCGACGTCCGAGATCGACTGCGAGAACGACCAGCGGTGGCCGCCAGGATCCTCGGCCGTGTACTGCCGCTCTCCGTAGGGGTAGTCGGTCGGAGGCTGGAGGATCTGCGCCCCCCGCTGTCGGGCGCGCTCGTAGTGGCTGTCCGCGTCCTCGATCCGGACCATCACAGAGTGGCAGCCATGGCTTTGCCGCGGCCTGTGGTCGCTCGGCGGCGAGTCGACAGGTCGATCGACCCGCCGCTCGGTCACGATGACCGCCCCGTCCCCGACCGCCAGTTGAAGTCGATGGTTCCCCGCGCGCCAGCGTTCTGTGAAGCCGAAAGTCTCGCAAAGCCACCCAGCTGCCTCTGCGACGTCGTCATAGCTGAGCAAGGGGATCACGGTGCACGGGGGCATCGAGCGGTTCGCGAGCATGACGACCTCCCAGGACGAGCGAAGACGGCGCAGAGTCTAGGCTGGATGCATGAAGCCGAACCGCTCGATCCCGTCGGCGGTCGTCGTCCCCGTTCTGATCTACCCCGACGTGCGGGAAGCGGTCTCCTGGCTGAGTGCGGCCTTCGGGTTCGCGGAGCGCGTCCGTATCGGCGAGAACCACCGGTCGCAGCTGAGCTTCGGCGACGGCGCGGTGATCGTCGCCGACGTACGCCACGATCGCCGACCGCCGCGGCCAGGCGAGGCCACGCATTCGGTGCTGGTGCGTGTGGATGACGCCCGTGCTCATTGCGACCGCGCGAGAGAGCACGGCGCGAGGATCACCATGGAGCCGACCGATTTCGAGTACGGCGAGCGCCAGTACGCCGCCGAGGACCCGGCCGGCCACCAGTGGACGTTCTCGGAGACGCTCGCCGATGTCGCGCCTGAGGAATGGGGCGGCGAGCTCGTCGCGTCCGACTAGTCGGCGTTCTGGTCGACGATCAGTCGAGCGAGCGCACGACGCTCGCGGGCGTCCCCACGGCCAGCACGCCTGCCGGAAGGTCGCGCGTCACCACCGAGCCCGCGCCAACGATGGTGTCGGAGCCGATCGTGACGCCGGGACAGACAATGACGCCGCCGCCGAGCCAGACGTTGTCGCCGACGGTGATCGGCTCGGCCGCCTCCCATTTCGCCCGCCGTAACTCAGGCTCGAGGGGGTGAGTGGGCGTGAGGAGCTGCACTCGCGGGCCGACCTGCACGTCGTCCCCGATTCGGATCGGCGCCACATCGAGCGCGACGAGCCCGAAGTTGACGAACGTCCTGGCTCCGACGTGGGTGTGGAAGCCGTAATCGCAGTAGAACGGCGGCCGGATCTCTGTCTCCTCGCCGAGTGATCCCAGCAGCTCGGCGAGGATTCGCCTCCGCGCCGCAGCTTCGACAGGGGACGAGTCGTTGAACTCCTTCATCAACACCGCCGCCCGCCGGCTCTCCGCCGCAAGAGCGGGATCATCGGCGAGGTACAGGTCGCCCGCGAGCATCCGCTCGCGCTGACTCCGGGGATCGTCATGACTCGCGCCGCTCGTCATGACGCACGATCGGCCGCTCGCTCTTCAGCCCAGGGTAGGTCTGTCCACGCATCCGGCCGGCTGTGCCGCCAGTGCTCGAACCGGGCATACGCCTCGGCCGGGCTCGGCGTCTCGGTCTCCACGCCGGCGTCGTGTGCGAGTGCGCTCTCCGAGACCGGGTAGAGGATCGTGTCGCCCTCGCGCCGCGCTCCCGTCATGAAGATCACACACGGCTGGTCGCCGTTGCCGACGAAGGTGTGGCGCGTGCCGGGCGGGCAGTGGACCAAGTCCCACGCCTGAAGCGGCCGCTCCTGCTCCTCGACCAGCAGCACGCACGTGCCCGCGAGGACGAGAAAGTCCTCCTGGGTGGACTCGGCGTGGTACATCCCCGACGGTTTCCCGGGCTCCAGCACGGCGAGCGTGAAGCCGATCTCGCCGAACATCTGAGGTTCGACGCCGCGTCGCTCGGCGAGCACGCGCCGGTTGCTCTCGAACACGCACCGCCCGCCGAACGCGTCGTTCCGCAACCACGCCGCCTCACCGACGTTGACCACGAACCAGCCGGGACTCACCGGCGCCAGTCCCGGGCCCACGTCTTCCAGGCGTGCTTCCTCGATGGTCATCTCGCTCCTTTCACATCGAATCCGTTACGCGTGCCACGGCGACGAGTCGGTGCTGCGGCGAGAGGGGCTCGCGCTCGAGGAGGCCGCCCAAGAATTGGATCTCGGAGAAGCCGGCGGTAGAGAGCATCGCTGCGAGCTCAGTTGCCGTGTACGTGCGGATCCGGAACTCGAACGAAGCTTGCTCGCCGTTCGCTCGGACGAGTCGGTGCGACGTCTTGACCTCGCCGGCGACGGGGTCGAACGTCCGATGCTCGAAGACGATGCCGCCGTCCGGCAGCTCCTCCCAGTCCTGCTCGCGGAAGATGCTCATCAGGCGGTCGCGGTGCATCGTCTCGAGCACGAGCGCGCTGCCCGGCCGAAGCACGCGCCGGAACTCGCCGAAGGCCTGCCGATCCGCTTCCTCGCCGTAGTAGCCGAACCCGGAGAAGAGGTTGAGCGCCGCGTCGAAGCCCGCGTCGCCGAACGGCAGGTCGCGGTAGTCCGCCTGCACGAACCGCGGCCACTCGCGGCCGCCCGTTCTGCGTCTCGCCTCCTCGAGCTGTGCCGGCGACCGATCGGCGCCGACGACGCGGTAGCCCGCCTCCGCGAGCGGAATCGAGTGCCGGCCGTAGCCGCAGGGGGAGTCGAGCACGTCGGCCCCCGGTTCGCACCCGGCCAGCTCGACCGCCGCGCGCGCCTCGGCCTCGGAGTCGAACTTGGCCAGCCGCGACGCATAGGTCTCCAGGTAGAGCTCGTCGAAGAAACGGTCCCACTCCGGCTCCACGAGGCCCGACTGTAGAGATCCTGCGCAGAGAGCGGAAACATCCGCCGCCGATACACTCGCCGCCGTGGCGCTGTCCGGGAAGCGCATCCTCCTCACCGGCGGGGCGGGCTTCATCGGCTCGACGCTGGCGCGCCGGCTCGTGGACCGGAACGAGGTCGTCGCGCTCGACAACCTCCACCGCGATGCCTTGTCGGGCAGCGAGCTTGCCGAGCACCCGAACCTGACCTTCATCCAGGCGGACGTGCTCGAGGCGGACGTCGTCCGCGAGGCCGCGGCCGGGGCAACGCACGTCGTTCACCTGGCGGCGATCGCAGGCGTCGACACCGTCCGCGAGAGCCCCGTCCGCACGATGCGCGTCAACCTGATCGGGACGTACAACGTGCTGGAGGCTGCGCTCGCGACCCGAGACTCGGTCGAGCGCCTGGTCGAGTTCTCGACGAGCGAGATCTTCGGGACGCATGCGTACAACGTGGGCGAGGGCCACGTCTCGACAATCGGCTCCGTCGGCGAGGTGCGCTGGACGTACGCGGTCTCGAAGCTGGCCGGGGAGCACATGGCGCACGCCTACCGCGAGGAACACGGCGTCCCCGTCGTGACGGTCCGGCCGTTCAACGTTTTCGGGCCAGGCCAGATCGGCGGTGGCGCGATCCGTGCGTTCATCGAGGCTGCGCTCGCGGGCCGCGATCTGACGATCCACGGCGACGGGTCTCAGATCCGCGCCTGGTGCTACGTCGACGACATGGTCGACGCGCTCCTCCTCTGCCTGGAGAAGGACGAGGCGGTCGGTCAGACGTTCAACGTCGGGAACGCGCGCTCCGCGGTGACGATCTTCGATCTCGCGCAGCGCGTGAAGCGGCTGACCGGCGCGCCCGGGGAGATCGTCTTCCGGCCGCTGCACTATGCCGACGTCGAATTGCGGATCCCGAACGTCGAGAAGGCGCGGGAGGTGCTCGGCTTCGAGGCTAAGGTCGACCTGGACGAGGGCCTGGCGCGGACGATCGCTTGGTACAGAGAGCGAACACCGGCGCTGATCTGATCCGGCTCGCCTGGCCCGACGTCGGTGCCGAGGAGGAGCAGGCCGTCGCGGAGGTGCTCGAGAGCGGCCGGCTGACGATGGGGCCGAAGGTCGAAGAGTTCGAGCGCGGCCTCGCCGAGGCCTGCGGCGTCGAGCATGCGGTTGCCGTCTCGTCGGGAACAGCTGCGCTGCACCTCGCGGTGCTCGCGCTCGGGATCGGGCCCGGTGACGAGGTGCTCGTTCCGGCCTACACCTTCCCGGCCACGGCCAATGTCGTCGCCCTGGCGGGGGCGACTCCGGTGCTCGTCGACGTCGATCCCGAGACGATGAACCTCGACCCCGACCGGGTCGAAATCGGGCCGCGGACGAGGGCGATCATCGCCGCCGACCTGTTCGGCCGCCCGGCGCGGATCGAGCAGCTTCCCGCCGGAGTGCCGGTCCTCGAGGACGCTGCCGGCGCGCTCGGCGCGAGGCGCCGCGGACGAGCTTGCGGCAGCCTCGGCGCCGCCGGCTGCCTCTCCTTCCACCCGCGCAAGATCGTCACAACCGGCGAGGGTGGCGCCGTGACGACCGACGACGCAGAGCTCGCGGACGCAGTCCGCCGCATGCGCCACCACGGGATCGAGCCGCGAGGCGACTTCGAGATCGCCCACCCGGGGCTCAACTACCGGCTCTCGGACATCCTCTGCGCCGTCGGAATCACGCAGCTAGCGCGCCTGGACGAGCTGCTCGCCGCCCGGGCGCGTCTCGCCGCGGCGTACGCCGAGCGCCTGCGCGGCATGGTCGAGACGCCGAGCGCCGACGACGGCGACGTCCACGGATGGCAGGCGTACGTGATCCAGGTCGACGGCGCGGCCGATGTGATCGACGCACTCCGGGCGGACGGCATCGAGGCGCAGGTCGGCACCTACGCCCTCCACCGGCTGGCCGCCTACCGGGACCCGGGCGAGTTCCCGGGCGCGTCGCGCGTGTTCGACCGGGCCGTCGCGCTGCCGTTCCACACGCGCCTGACGGACTCGGACGTCGATCGCGTCGCCGAGGCCTTGACAGGGGTAGTAAGTAAGTAGTAACTTACTCAGCATGGCAGCGGTCACCGAACGAAAGTCGGCCGAGGAACGGCGTGAGGCCGTCCTCGACGCCGCGCTGGACGAGTTCGCGGAGCGCGGCCTCGCCGGCGCGTCGACGGAGGCGATCGCGGCGAAGGCCGGAATCTCGCAGCCGTACGTGTTTCGCCTGTTCGGGACGAAGAAGGAGCTCTTCAAGGCCGTCATCAGCCGCTGTTTCCGCGAGACGCTCGAGCTCTTTCAACGCGCCGCCGAAGGCAAGCGCGGCGAGGAGGCGCTCGATGCCATGGGCACCGCGTATACCGAGACGCTGCTGCCGGATCGCATCCGCCTGCTCGGCCAGCTCCAGGCCTACGCGGCCTGCAACGATCCCGAGATTCGCGCGGTCGTGCGGGACGGCTACGGCGACCTCGTCGCGTACGTCGAGCGCGTCACCGATCTACCGCCGGAGAGAATCACCAACTTCTTTGCGTTCGGGATGCTGTTGAACGTGGTCGCGGCGATGGAGCTCGACGACGTTGCCGAGCCGTGGGCGGAGCGGCTCCTCGAGGGCTGCAAGGAGGAATAACACCAGCTTTTTTCGCTTGCAAGTAAGTGACTACTCAGGAACAACAGGAAAAAGGGAGGGACAAATGAGCAGGACGACGACCCTCTGGACTTTCGCGATCACCTCGGTCGCGCTCTTCATGGTCACCCTCGACAATCTCGTCGTCACCACGGCGCTGCCGGTGATCCGGCACGACCTCCACGCTTCGCTCAGCCAGTTGGAGTGGACGGTGAACGCGTACACGCTCACCTTCGCCGTGCTGCTGCTGACCGGCGCCGCGCTCGGCGACCGCTGGGGCCGCCGGCTGATGTTCTCGATCGGGCTCGGCATCTTCACGCTCGGCTCGGCTGCGGCCGCCCTCTCGACCACCCCGACGATGCTCGATCTCGCGCGCGGCCTTCAGGGAGTCGGCGGCGCGATCGTGACGCCGCTGACGCTGACGATCCTCTCCGCCGCGGTCCCGCGCGAGAAGCGAGGGCTCGCGCTCGGCGCCTGGGGCGGCATCGGCGGCCTCGCGGTCGCGATCGGGCCGCTCGTCGGCGGCGCGATCGTCGAAGGCATCTCCTGGCAATGGATCTTCTGGCTGAACGTGCCGATCGGCCTCGTCCTCGCCCCGCTCGCGTTCGCGAGGCTCGAGGAGTCCCGGGGCCCGGCCGACCGCCTCGATCTGGCGGGGCTGGCCCTGGCGAGCGCCGGCCTGTTCGGGATCGTCTGGGGGCTCGTACGCGGCAACTTGGTTGGCTGGGGCTCGACGGAAATCGTCGGCTCGCTCGCCGCCGGCACGGTCGTGCTCGCGCTGTTCGTCCTCTGGGAGCTGCGTGCGCAGGCGCCGATGCTGCCGATGCGCTTCTTCCGCAACCGGGCGTTCGCGCTCACGAACGTGTCGTCGCTGTTCATGTTCTTCGGCATGTTCGGCTCGATCTTCCTGCTGGCGCAGTTCTTCCAGACCGTGCAGGGCTACTCGCCGCTCCAGGCGGGCCTGCGGATCCTGCCGTGGACCGCGATGCCGATCTTCATCGCTCCCATCGCAGGCGCCATGTCCGACCGGATCGGCGGCCAGCGCATCATGGCTACCGGCCTCGCGCTGCAGGCAGTCGGGCTCGGCTGGATCGCCGCGGTGTCGACGCCGACCGTTCCGTACGCCGATCTCGTCGCGCCCTTCTTCATCTCGGGAATCGGGATGGCGCTCTTCTTCGCGCCGGTTGCAAACGTGGTGCTCAGCTCGGTCAAGCCCAAGGAAGAGGGCCAGGCGTCGGGTGCCCAGAACGCGATCCGCGAGCTGGGCGGAGTCTTCGGCGTCGCCGTGCTTGCGTCGATCTTCGCGCAGTACGGCGGCTACGGCCTCCCGCAGCACTTCGTCGACGGGATGCGACCGGCCGTCTGGGTCGGGGCGATCATCGTCGGGCTCGGCGCGATCGCGGCCCTCGCGATTCCGAGCCCCGCAGAGGCGCTCGAGCCGGCGCTCGAGCCCGCGGCTTAAGGCGGTCGCTCGCGACGCCGACGTGGAGGACGCCCGGGCTTTGCCCGGGCGTCCGTCTAATCCCGGGTCGCAAAGCCGTAACCGGTGAGTCTTTTAACCGAGCCCGCGGCTCAAGGCGGTCGCTCGCGACGCCGACGTGGAGGACGCCCGGGCTTTGCTCGGGCGTCCGTCTAATCCCGGGTCGCAAAGCCGCGACCGGTGAGTCTTTCCGAAACGAATTCTTAGGCGCTACGCGTGCGCCTGCCGGTGCCGGTTCGCCGGCGCCGGTAGGCGCGCGTCTTCGTCCGATTGCCGCAGATGGCCATCGAGCACCAGGTCGCCGAGCGGTTCTTCGAGTAGTCGTAGTACGCCCACGAGCACTGGCGGCAGGCCTTGAGCCGGTGCCAGGTGCCTTCGGCCATGGCCTCGTAGACGATCGCCAGGATGCGGCCGAGCGCGCCGTCGACGCCGTCGGCCTGCGGCGCGAGCGCCAGGTGGCCGTGCTCGTCGTACTCCAGCGTCAAGCGCGCTCGCCGCGCCGCCCGCTCCAGCGACGCGGCGGCTTCGGGAGCCGTTCGCTGCTCGTTGTTGGCGATCAGCAGCTCCCGCAGCGTGGCGCGCAGCTCGTGTGCGTGCTTCAGCTCGGCCGAGCTCGGTCCCCGGTGACCGTCCAGCTGCCGCTCGGCGAGCCATGCCTGCAACTCCGTCGGTGTTCCGAGCCACTCGACGCCGTGCTCGAGGTCGACCGAGTTAACCAGCTCCTGGACGAGCCGGAGCGGCCCGGGAGCGGCCTTCGGGACGTCGTACCTGGGCGGAAGCTTCGGCGACACCGGTGTAACCACTTTACCCGTGTCGCGGGCGATGTCGTGCGCCGTCGCAAGAATGCACGCGGTGGAGCCAACGCGGCATCGACGTCTGCTCGTGCTCGGAGCAGGCAGCGCGCAACTCGGCCTGCTGGAGGCGGCGAGCCGGCACGGCGTCGGCGTGATCGCAGTCGACGGCGACGCGCGCGCACCCGGTTTCCAGCTCGTCGACCGGCGCGCGCTCATCGCTGCCGACGACGAGGCCGCGATCCATCGACTCGCCGAGGCGGAGGCGATTCACGGGGTGATCGGGGCCGGGCCTGACTCGACAGTCGGCATCGCCGCGCGCGTCGCCGCGCGGCTCGGCATCCCGCATCCGCTCGCTCCCGCGACCGCGGTGCTGGCGACTTCCCGCCTCAAGCAGCGGGAGCGTTTGCTCGAGGCGGGAGTGCCGCACGTGCCGTGGCGGCTCGCGACCGACGTCCACGCGGACGTTCAGGTTCCATGCGTCGTCAAGCCGTCCGACCGCGGCGGCCACGGCCTGTCGGTCGTGCGTCAACCGTCGGAGCTCGCGCCTGCGATCCGGGCCGCGATCGAAGCGTCGCGGAGCAGAACGGCGCTGGTCGAAGAGCTCGTCGAGGGACCGGAGGTGATCGTCCACGGCTTCTCCGTCGAGGGCCGCTTCCACGAGCTGCTCGCAGTGGATCGCACGACCGTCGGCGAGCTCGCAGCCGCGGCCGCGGCTGCGCTCGGGATCGAGACGGGCGCTACGCAAACCGAGATCCGGCTCGGACCGGAGGGCCCGCGCGTCGCCGAGCTCATTGCGACGCACGACGTGGAGCTCTGGCGGGCAGCCGAGCCGGACGTGAACCGGCTCGTCGTCCGAGCGGCTCTCGGTGAGCGGATCGACGGCGCCGATCTCGTACCCTTCGGAGCGGCCCATGCAGGACGCCCGAACCCGCTCGAAGCCGCCGCGTAAGAGCCCGTTTCATGATGAGGCCTCGTCGGCACAGAGCTTCATTGTGAGACGGGCTCTAACCTGCCCGTGACGAGGCGACGGCTCCTCCGGGTCGCCGCGACGCTGACCGTCACGGGGCTCTGCGCCGCCTACATCTTCTGGAAGATCGACGTCGGCACGACGGTCCGGATCCTCGTCCATGCCAACCCGTGGTACTTCCTCGGCGCGGTCGCGATCACGATCGCCTCGGTCTGGCCGATGGCGTGGCGGTGGCAACGCCTGCTCGAGGCGAAGGGCATCCGCGACCGGCTCGGCTGGCTCGTGCGGGCCTACTTCGTCGCCTATACCGGGGGGCAGCTGCTGCCGACGGCGGTCGGCGGAGACGCGGTACGGATCTTCGAGACGACGCGCCGCCATCCCGGGAGAGGCGGCCCGATTGCCGCCTCGATCATCCTCGAGCGCGCGCTCGGGGGCGCTGCGACCTTGGTCCTGGCGGCCGTGGGTTTTGCGCTGGCGGTCGGGCACTACGACGTCGGCGCCTACCTCTGGATCGAAGGTGCCTTCGTGATCGGGACCCTGCTACTTGCGGTGCTGCTGTTCTCCCGACGGCTCCGTCCGCTGCTCGCGCGCACAGTGCCGCTGCTCCGCCGACTGCGTGTCGAGCGGCCGATCCGGGCTGTCTACGAGGGCCTTCACTCGTACCGCGAGAACGTGGCGCTGATGCTCGGCGTCTTCGCGCTCACACTCGCCGTCCAGGCCGTCCGTGTGCTCGCGATCTGGATGACGGGAAAGGCGGTCGGGGTCGACCTCTCGCCGCGGCCGTACTACGTGATGGGCCCGCTGTTCTTCCTGGTCATGCTGCTGCCGTTCACGCTGAACGGGATCGCCGTGCGTGAGTCGTTCTTCGTCAGCTTCCTCGGCAAGCTCGGCGTCGGCGCCGACGCGGCCTTCGCCACCGGTTTCCTCTACTTCGTGGTCGTGATCTGCGTCTCGCTGCCGGGGCTCGGCATCCTCGCGTGGGAGAACCTGCGCCGCGGCGCGCAGCCGCGCGTCCAGCAACCGCATGCCTGACGCCTCGGTCGTCGTCGTCACCTACAACTCGGCGGCCTGGATCGAGCGATGCCTCGAGAGCGTCCGCGGCCGCGAGACGATCGTGGTCGACAACGGCTCGACCGACGGAACCGTTGCGCTCGTCCGCGAGCGGTTTCCGGCCGTGCGGCTTCTCGAGCAGGAGAACGCCGGCATGGGCGGCGGCAACAACGCCGGGATGCGGATCGCCTCGGGGCGCTACTTCCTGCTCCTGAACTCCGATGCCTGGGTCGTCGGCGACGCTGTCGCGCAACTGGTCGCGTTCGCCGACGAGCATCCCGAAGCGGCCGTCGTCGGGCCCCGGCTGCTGAATCCGGACGGCTCGCTCCAGCGCTCGGCGCGTGCGTTCCCGACGCTTTGGCGGTTGGCGACGGAGTACCTGTTCCTGCGCAAGCTCGCCCCGCGGTCGCGGGCGCTGAACCGCTTCTACGAGGGGGGCTTCGAACACGACGTGGTGCGCGAGGTGGACTGGCTCTTCGGTGCATGCCTGCTGGTGCGGCGGGACGCGGCGGACGAGGTCGGCCTCTTCGACGAGGATTTCTTCATGTTCAGCGAGGAGACCGACTGGTGCTACCGCTTCCGTCAGGCCGGGTGGAAGGTGTACTTCTTCCCGGGAGCCGAGGTCGTTCACGTCGGCGGTGGCTCGCACGGCGGAAGCCTGTTCGCCGAGAACGTTCGGGGCCAGCTCCGCTTCCTGGCGAAGCACCGCGGCGCGCGCGAGGCCGAACGCGCGCGGCGGCTTCTGCTCGCCGGCGTCCGCCTGCGGCTGCTGCTCTTCCACGGCGAGCGCGCGCGGAGCTACCGCGAGGCCGCACACTGGCTCGCCTCGGGCAACGCGGCGTCACTGCTCCGCTCCCGGTGAGGCGCGTCCCGTTCGTGCTCTTCGCCGTGCCGGCGCTGGCTCTCGCGCGCCTGCTGCCGGCCGACGGGATCGGGCTCGGGCTCCGGCTCGCGGCCGCGACTGCCTGTCTGCTGATCCCCGGTGTGCTGATCTCGCGCGCGCTACGGCTCCGCGGCCTCGCGCCCGTGTTCGGCTGGTCACTCGCCGCGCTGCTGGCGGCGCTCGCCGTCACCTTCGCGGTGCATCGGTCGCTCTGGTTGACGCTGGCACTGCTGGGCGCGGTCGCCGTGGCCGCGCTCCCGTTCGCGTTCCAGCCGGTCGAGCGCTGGGTCGGTCGAGGCGAGCTCGCGGTCATTGCGGCCGGCATCGCGTTCGGGATCGGGCTCTGGTTCGTAGCGGTGCTCGACGGCGACGCGTTCTTCCACCTCGCGCGGGTGCGCAAGCTCGAGGTCTTCGGCTCGCTGTCGCTGCGGAACGTGGGGGAGTTCGCCGACGGCGGCCTCCACCCGGGGTATGCCTTCCCGCTCTGGCACGGCTTCCTCGCGCTCGTGGCGAAGCTCGGCGGCGTCGATCCGATCGGGGTCGGCCGGAACGAGCCCACCGTCCTCGCGCCGCTGGCCTTCGCGCTCTTTTACGAGGCCGGGGTCGCCCTCTTTCGCTCCGCCTGGGCAGGCGTGGCGGTGGTGATTGCGCAGGTGGCGCTGACGGCACTTGCACCCGGACACGGCGGTTCGTACACGGATCTGGCGCTGCCGGCGACGGCGTCGCGGCAGCTGCTCGTGCCGGCGTTGCTCGCGCTCTACTTCGCCTACGTCAGGACGCCTTCGTGGCGGCTGTTCGCGTCTGCCGCAGCGGTCGCCGCGGCGCTCGCGCTGACCCACCCGACCTACGCGCTCTTCATCGGCATTCCCCTCGTCGGCTTCCTGGTCGCGCGGGCGCTGCTGGCCCGCGCCGACGTCGTGCCGGCCGCGACCGGCATCGCGGCGCTGGCCGTGCCGTCCGCGATCGCCCTCGCGTGGCTGCGGCCGGTGGTCGAGGCGACGACGAGCCATGACCCCTCCTCCGTGGAGGTCCAGCGCGCGTTCGCCAAGTACCCGGGCCAGCTCGCCGGGAACGGCGAGCACTACCACGTGACGGAGCAGCTGTTCTCGCGCACGGGCGCGATCGCCGTCGCGGCGCTGGCGTGCGTTCCGCTAGCGCTGTTCGCCGTGCGGAGCCGCTGGGCGGCGTGGGTGCTCGGCGGTTCGCTCGCCATCTTCGCGCTCACGCTGATCCCCTGGGTCTTCCCGCACTTCGCGGATGCGGTCTCGATCTCGCAGGCGCGCCGGTTCGCCGGCTTCGTGCCGCTGCCTTACGCGCTTGCGGGCGGCGCCGGCGTTCTCGCAGGACTGCTCGGGATCGCCGTTCTGCCGCTCGCGCTCGCGGCCGGAATCGTCCTCCAGCTCGCCTACCCGGGCGAGTTCGGCTACCGCTTCCACGGCACGACTCCCGCCTGGCCGGCGTGGGTGGCGCTCGCCGGCGGCGTTGCCGCGCTGGTGCTGGGGGCAGTCGCGTACCGGCGCTGGCTCGACCGCCGTGGGTTCGACCGCCGCGGCCCGGTTGCCGCGCTGGCGGTGGCGCTGCTCGCCATCCCGGTCGCCGTCCACGGCTTTGCGCACTGGTCGCGCAGCGGCAGCGGCTCAGGTGCGCTCACGCGGGGGTTGATCGCGGCCGTGCGCGCCGATACCCGGCCGAAAGACGTCCTCTTCGCGGACCCGCAGACCGGCTACCTGCTTGCCGCGTACGCGCCGATCTACCTCGCGAACGCGCCGCTCTCCCACGTCGCCGACACGAAGGACAACCGGCCGCGCGCCCGTCTACGTGACGCGTTCAGGTTCTACGCCCACGGAGGCGACCTTGCGATCCCGCGTGGCTACGGCGCTCGGTGGATCCTCGTAGACCGGCGCCGGCACCGCCTGACCCTCGATCTGCCGCGGGCGTATGCGGACCGGCGCTACGTTCTCTACCGCCTCGAATGAAGGTTCTGCTCCTGACGATGTATTTCCCGCCGGCAGGCGGCGGCGGCGTGCAGCGGCCGCTGAAAATCGCGACGCACCTGCCGAGCTTCGGGATCGAGACGCACGTGCTCGCCCCAGACGACCCGAAGTGGGTGCACCGCGACGACGAGATCCGTCCGCCGACGCAGGCCTGGGTGCACCGTGCGACCTACTACGGCCCGCGCGGCCGCATCCCGTCGGAAGACCTCTACCGGCTCGAGGGTCTCGACCGCCTCCTCTACCAGGCTGGCGCGGTCTTCCGGCGCGCGCTCGTGCCTGACAAGTCGATCACATGGGCGCCGAACGCGATCCCGACGGCGATCCGGATCGTCCGCGAGGAGAAGATCGACGCGATCCTTACCACCTCGCCGCCGAACTCGCTCAACCTGATCGGCGCAGCTGTGAAGCGCGCAACCGGCGTCAAGTGGGTCGCCGACCTACGCGACCCGCTGATCGCGGACGCCGACAATCCGGTCGAACGGCTGCCTGCGCGGCTGAAGGAGAACGTCCAGCGGCTTGTCGCCCGCGTCGTCGCCTCGCAGGCGGACGCGATCGTGACGGCGTGGGACGGGATCAGCGACGAGATCCGCGGCTACGAGCCGCAGGCGTCGGTGACCGTGATCCCGAACGGAGCCGACTACGACGACTTCGAGGGGCTCGAGTACGCGCCCGGCGAACGCTTCCGAATCACGCACACGGGCAGCTTCTTCGGCAAGCGCGACCCGCGCCCGTTCCTGACGGCGTTGGTCGAGTCGGGGCTGGAGGCGGTCGTCGCCCGCTTCGTGGGCGAGCTGACGACGCGCGACCGCGAGTGGGCCGAAAGCCTCGGCCTCGGCGACCGCCTCGAGCTGCTCCCCTTCGGCTCCCGCCGCCGTTCGCTCGCCTACCAGCGCGATTCGGAGGCGCTGCTGATGCTGCTGCCGCAGGCGGGGGAGAGGGGCGCGCCGGTGCTGCCCGGCAAGATTTTCGAGTACCTCGCGGCCGAGCGTCCCATCCTCGCCGCCATCCCGCCGGACGGCGCAGCGGCGCGGCTGATCCGCGAGGCCGGCGCCGGCGTCGTCGTCGCGCCGGCCGACGTCCGCGGGATCCGCGAGGCGCTGATCGGCCTCGAGGCTCGCTGGCGGGCCGGCCGCCTGAACGGAACCCCGCTGGAGCCGGAGCTGCGCGAGCGCATCTCGCGGCGCAAGCGCGTCGAGGAACTGTCGGAGTTGCTGTTGGAGGTGGCGTGATGCCGTCGCGCCGGGTCACCGACGTCCTGCTCTTCGCGGCGGTGTTCACGATGAGCTTCGAGCAGCTCTACTGGAACGTCGCCGGGAAGATCAGCCTCTCCGAGGTGATCTCGATCCTGTTCATCGTTGCGTACCTGCCGTGGCGGCTCGGCCGGCTGCGATGGTCGGTCCCGCGCACGACCGGGATCGTGATCGTCTTCTTCGGGCTGTTCCTGCTCGTCTACCTGATCGGCTTCTACAACCTCGAGACAGGCCAGGCGCTGACACAGTTCGGCAAGGGCATCGGCAAGTTCGTCCTCCATTTCGCCTTCCTCGCCGCCGCGATCGACTACCTCGCGCACTCGCGCGAGGGCGTGTACTGGCGAGTGCTGGCGGCGTTCTGTCTAGGCGTCGCTGTCAATGCGGGCTACGGCGTTCTCCAGCTGCTGGCGGCGCAGTCGGGTCACAACCTCGATCGCTACGTGATCGAGCCGATCACCGGGCACTCGAGCCAGATCAACATCTACGGCGCCGTCCGCGGCTCGAACGTCTACCGCGTCGACGGTCTCACGCCGGACCCGAATCACCTCGGGATCGCTCTCGTCGTGCCGCTGCTCGTGCTCGGCCCGATCTACCTGCGTCTCGAACGCCACCACCGACTGCGGCTACCGCTGTCGCTTCTGATCGCGGGGCTGCTGGCTGTCGAGCTGGCGACGCTCTCGCGGAGCGGCATCCTCGGCCTCGTCGCCGGCTTCCTCGTCCTGCTGATCCCGTACCGGCGACTGCTGATCTCCCGCGCGATGCTCGGCCCGCTGGCGCTGGTGGCGGCGGTCGTTGCGGTCGAGATCTACCGCCGCCCGCACTTCTTCCACACCGTGATCACGTCCCGGCTGCAGCGCGGCGGGCGTTCGACTCGGATCCACTTCCAGATCTACGACTTCGTCCCGCAGGTGCTGCACATGCACCCGCTCTTCGGGCTCGGCTTCAACAACTTCTCGGTCTACTACCAGTTCGTCACCGGCAAGACGAACTGGGGGCCGCACTCCTTCTACGTCGCGCTGCTCGTGGAGACCGGGGTGGTCGGGACGCTGCTGTTCGCGCTCTTCATCTGGTACCTGTTCCGGCGGCTGAAGGCGGCCCGCGCGATCGGCCGCGCGCTCGCCGTGGCACGGGACCCGCTCGCGGCCCGTGTCCGACCGCTCGCGTGGGGCCTGACGGCGGCGCTGGTGGGGACGATGGCGGCGAACGCCTTCTATCTGACGATGACGTTCTTCTACTTCTACGCATTCGTGCTGCTCGTCCTGGCAGTGCCGGTCGTCTTCGGGCGGCGACTCGCCGCCTCGTCCGCATGAAGGTCGCGGTTCTGACCACCTCGTACCCGCGCTGGCCCGGCGATCCGGCGGGGAGCTTCGTCGCCGACGCGGTCGAGCGCGTCCGCGAGCGAGGCGTCGAGGTGGACGTCGTCTCGCCGGCGAGCTTCCGCCACTACGGGATCGCATACGGCTCGGGCATGGTGGGGAACCTGCGGCGGCAGCCGGCCCGCGCGCTGCTGCTGCCGCTGATGCTGGTCGAGTTCCGACGCGCTGCCGCGCGAGCCGCGCGCGACGCCGATCTCGTACACGCGCACTGGCTGCCCGCGGGAGCGGTGGCCGCGACGCTGCGGAAGCCGTACGTCGTCCAGCTCTGGGGAACCGACGTCGAGCTCGCGCGTCGTGTTCCGGCGCTCGCGCGACCGGTGCTCGGCCGCGCGCGCCTGACCATCTGCGCCTCGAACGCCCTCGCCGACGCCGCGCGCGAGCTCGGCGCGCGCGAGGTGCGCGTGATCCCGAGCGGGGTCGACATTCCGGATGTGGTCGCGCAGGAGGCGCAGCCGCCGGAGGTCCTCTACGCGGGGCGCCTCTCGACCGAAAAGGGGATCCTCGACCTCGTCGCGGCGGCGGACAACGGGATGAAGCTGACCGTCGTCGGCGACGGGCCGCTCCGCGACCGCGTCCCGCAGGCGCTCGGCTTCGTGCCGCACGACGAGCTCGGGCCCTACTACGGACGCGCCGCGATCGTCGCGGTTCCCTCGCACCGCGAAGGCTTCGGCGTCGTCTGCGCCGAGGCGATGGCGCACGGGCGGCCGGTCGTCGCCGGCGCCGTCGGCGGGCTTCTCGACCTCGTCGTGCACGAGGAAACGGGGCTGCTGGTGCCGCCCAAGGACGTGCCCGCCTTGCGCGAGGCGTTGAAGCGGCTGCTCGCCGATCCCGAGCTTCGCGCTCGGTTAGGGGCGAACGCACGCGAGCGGGTGCGGAGGCACTTCGCCTGGGACCGCGTGACGGAGATGACGCTCGAGGCCTACCGCGAGGCGCTGGCATGAGGCCGGCCGTCGTCTTCGGGCTCCTGCACGCGGGCCTTGCGGTCGCGCGCGCGCTCGGCCGCGCGGGGGTGCCGGTGCACGGAGTCGCGCTCGACGAGCGCGAGTTCGGGCTCCGCTCCCGCTACCTGCGCAGCCAGCGTGTGGCTGCTTCGGACAAGGACGTGCTCGGCGTCCTGCGGACGCAGGTCGAGCGGCCGGTGCTGTTTCCCGAGCGCGACGAGAACGTCGCCTTCGTGCTCCGCAACTGGAAGGCCGTGCACGAGCTCGCGGACGTGCCGCTCCCCGACGATCCGGACGTCGTTCGCCGCCTGCGGCGGAAGGAACGGCTCGCCGCGGAGGGAGCCGCCGCGGGCGTTCCCGCGCCGGCGACGGTGCTCGCAAGCGACGAGGAGGCGATCCGGAGCGCCGACCTGCGGCCGCCGCTGCTCGTCAAGCCGGCCGAGGGGCAGGAGTTCGCACTGGCATTCGGCGAGAAGGCCGTCGTGGCCATGGACGTCGACGCCGCCGTCGTCGCCTGGCGCCGCGCGCACGAGCACGGCTTCGAGACGATCGTCCAGGAGCTGATCCCCGATTCATACGAGAGCGTCTACTCGCTCCTGACCTACATCGGGCGCGGCGGGGATCCGCTCGCGAGCGTGACCGGGCGGAAGGTGCGCCAGGGCCCGCTCCGCTTCGGCACGAGCGCGGTGTTCGAGGCTCGCCGGGAGCCGGAGGTGGAAGAGCGCGGCCAGCGGCTCCTGCGCCACGTCGGCTACAAGGGATTCGCGCACGTCGAGCTCGTCCGCGACCCGCGCGACCGCGCGCTGAAGCTGGTGGAGGTGAACACGCGCCTGCCGATCTGGGCCGGAATCGCGATGGGCCGCGACTTCAACCTGGCGCGGATCGCGTACGACGACCTCGGCGGCCGGCCCGTAGCCGCGAACGGCTCCCCGCCCGACGGCGTCTCCTGGGTCTACATGGCCAAGGACATGTGGGTCTCGGCACAGATGGCGCGGCGCCGCGAGCTCGGTGCGCGCGAGTTCCTCTCGCACTACGTGCGCCGGAAGAAGGTCCGCGCCGTCTTCGCCGCGGACGATCCGCTGCCGGCGCTCGCCAGCGTCGCCTATCTACGCTCGCGCGTCTGATGCGGATCGCTCTCGTCGACCCGCTCAGCTACACGCCGCCCTACGACCACGGGCTGGCGGCCGCGCTCGCACGGCGCGGCCACGACGTGACGCTGCTCGCAGGGCCGTTCCTCCACGGCGACGTGCCCGAGCCGGAGGGCTACGTGCGCGAGGAGGTTTTCCTGCCGCTGAGCGGACGGCTTTTCCGGCCGATGCCGAGGTCGCGCCTGCGCCTGCTGCTGAAGGGCGTCGAGTACTTGCCGAGCGCGAACCGGCTGCTAGGCCGACTCCAGCAGCTCGGCCCCGACCTGGTGCACCTCGAGTGGCTGCCGCGGCCGGAGCTCGACCGGCGCTGGGTGCGGCGGCTCCCGCACCCCGCCGTGTTCACTGCGCACGACGTCCTGCCGCGGCGGCAGCGAGCGCGGGCCGTCTGGCCGGCGGTGCTCCGCTCGTTCGACCGCGTCGTCGTCCACTCCCAGCGTGCCGTGAAGCAGCTCGAGGAGACCGGCGTCCCTGCGGATCAGCTCACCAGGATCGCGCACCCGGTCTTCGAGGCGCCTTCGATCCTGCCGCCGCCGTCCGGGAAGACGCTGCTCTTCTTCGGACTGATCCGCAAGTACAAGGGGCTCGACGTCCTCGTCCAGGCGCTCCGGGACATTCCGGAGGCGAAGCTCATCGTTGCGGGGGATCCCGTCGATCACGTGGAGCCGATCCTCCATGCCGCGGCGGAGCTCGGCGTCGACGAGCGGATCGAATGGCGGCTCGACTTCGTTCCCGACGACGAGGTGTCGGGGTTGATGGAGCGTGCAGCCTTGGTCGTCCTCCCGTACCGGCAGCTCGATTCCTCGGGCGTCCTGGCGACGGCGATCGGATACGGTCGCCCGGTCGTGGTCACGGACGTCGGATCGCTGGGCGAGCCGGTGCGCGAGTTCGGCGCGGGCAAAGTCGTGCCGCCCGACGACCCAACCGCGCTTGCCGAAGCTTGTGACAGTCTGTTGCAAAGTCCGGAGGAGCTGGAGCGCGCCGCCGCCGGAGCGGTCAGGGCCGCTCGAGCTCTCACCTGGGACGCTTCAGCGGAGGCGCACGAGGCCGTCTACCGGGAGCTCGTCGGCTGATGCGAGTGCTGAAGGCGATTGCGGACAGGGTCGTTGCAGTCGTGGCCATGCTGCTGCTGAGTCCGTTTCTTGCCGCGATCACGATCTGGATCTGGCTCGACGACGGACGCCCGGCCTTCATCGCGCAGGAACGAGCCGGCAAGGGCGGCCGGCCGTTCCGGATGCTCAAGTTCCGGACGATGGTCGACGACGCGATCGAGGCCGGCAAACGGCTCGGGCTCGAGGACCCGTGGGGTGTCGTTCCGGACGACCCTCGGATCACGCGCAGCGGCCGCTTCCTCCGCCGGACGAGCCTCGACGAGCTGCCGCAGCTGGTCAACGTCCTCAAGGGCGAGATGAGCCTCGTCGGCCCGCGCCCCGACCTCGTCGACCAGGTCGCGAACTACTCGGAGCGCGACCGCCGGCGGCTCGCCGTGCTCCCCGGGATCACCGGCTGGTCACAGATCCACGGGCGCGAGGAGATCGGCTGGCCCGAACGCTTCGAGCAGGACGCCTGGTACATCGAGCACTGGTCGCTCGGCCTCGACGCAAAGATTCTGCTCGCGACGTTCACGACGCTCTTCCGGCCGGAGGAGCAGCCGGTCGAGGACGCGATGAACATCGAGCGGGCCCGCGCACGCCAGCAGGGCTAGTGGCCCTGACGGAGGTCGACGCAGGGGACTGGAACGCGCTGCTCGCGCGGCTCGGGCTCGACGATGTCTATCTGTCGCGAGAGTACGTGGACAGCGCATGTGCGATCGAGCCGGGGGAGGCGACCTTCCTGCATGGTGGCGGCGTCGTCTTCCCCTGCATCGTGCGCACGGTGGCGGATCGCCGCGACGTAACGACGCCGTACGGCTACGGCGGCCCGGTGGCGGCCGATCCCGGCGCTGCCGACGCCTTCTACGCGGCATACGAGGAGTGGTGCGAGGAAACGGGTGTCGTCTCGACCTTTGTGCGCTTCCACCCGCTGTACGAGAACCAGCGCTACGCGCGCATCCACGTGGAGCAGCTCGGCGGGACGATCGTGTGGCGGCTCCAGGGCAGCGATCCGGTCGAGCGCCTGCACCCGCACCATCGGCGCATCCTCCGGAAGGCGGAGAGCGCCGGCCTCGCGGTGGAGGTGCGGGAGGCGCCGCAGCTCGACGATTTCGTGGCGCTCTACGAGCGGACGATGACCCGGCTGGAGGCCGATTCCTTCTATCTCTTCTGTGACGCGTACTGGACCTCGCTGAAGCAGCTGCCGTGCGTGCTCGTCGAGGTGCGCGGAGACGGCGAGCTCGCCGCGGCGGTTCTCTGCTTCTCCTCGACGCCATGGCTCCACTACCACCTTGGCGCGACGAGCGATGAAGGCCGACGCCGCGGCGCGAGCCACCTCGCCCTCCTCGAGGCCGCGCGCTGGGGCAGGGAGCGTGGCTACGAGCTGCTGCACCTCGGAGGCGGTCTTGGCGGCCGGCGCGACTCGTTGTACGAGTTCAAGTGGCGCTTCGACCCGGGCGGCGAGCGGCAGTTCGCTCTCGGCAAGGCGATTCACGACGAGACGGCCTACCGGGAGCTCGCGGGCGCGGAAGCGGCCGGCCTCGACGGCTTCTTCCCGGCTTACCGGGCGCCGGCGTAGCGATACTGCCGCCGATGCCCGTCCTGAAGGCGCTCTTCTGGGGCAGCCTCGGCGCCCTCGCCTGGACGCACGCCGGGTATCCGGCGGCGGCTGCGCTCGGCGCACGGCTTCGGCCTCGGCGGGTCCGCAAGGACGAGATCACACCGCGCGTGACGGTGATCGTCCCCGCCTACAACGAAGAGGCCGTGATCAGCCGCCGGCTCGAGAACCTGCTCGCGCTGGACTACCCGGCCGAGCGCGTCGAGATCGTGGTCTCGTCCGACGCCTCCGACGACGGGACGGACGAGATCGTCCAGGAGGTGGCGGCGCGGGAGCCCCGTGTCCGGCTGATGCGCTGGCCGCGCGGCGGGAAGCTTCCCGGGCTGAACAAGACCGTCGCGGCGACGGACGGTGACGTCGTCGCGTTCACGGATGCGAACACGACCTGGGCCGGCGACGCGCTGACGAAGCTCGTTCGAAGCTTCGCCGACGACGAGGTCGCGTACGTCTGCGGACGGCTGACCCTGCAGTCGCCGGACGGCGCCAACCGCGAGGGCGTCTACTGGCGCTACGAGCTCTGGCTGCGCGAGAACGAGTCGCGGCTGGGGTCGATCACCGGCGGCAACGGGTCGATCTACGCGATCCGGCGCTCCGACTACGCCGAGGCGCCGTTCGGTCACGACCTCAGCTTCCCGCCGCTCGCGGTCAGGCGCGGCCGCCGCGCGGTCTACGAACCGGACGCGATCGCCTTCGAGAAGCCGACGCCGGAGAGCTCCGACGAGTTCCGCCGCAAGGTGCGCATGCTGCCGTTCTCGTGGGGCTTCGTGCTCGACGGCGGGATGCTCCGCGGAGTACCCGGCCTGTACGCCGCCGAGCTGCTGTCGCACCGGCACCTGCGCTATGCGAGTGGGCCGTTGCACGTCGTCCTGCTGGCGACGAACGTCGCGCTCGTCCGCGACGGCGCGATCTACCGGGCGGCGCTCGCGGCCCAAGGCGCCTGGCTCGCGCTCGCAGCTGCAGGCCGCTTCCGAGCGCCGGTTCCCGGCGCTGCGGTTGCCCACTACTACCTGCTGATGACCTCGGCGACGATCGCCTCGCTCGTGCGCTACCTGCGGACAGGTGCGTCCTGGACGTGGGAGAAAGCGGAGGGGACGCGCTGACCGCACCGTCCAAAACGGCGGTTTCCCGTGCCAGACCCCAGGACACGCCTCGAGAAAGACAAACCCCCTGCACAGGCGCTGCTTTCGACCCCGGCAGCCGGACGTGTCCGAGGCGTCATCCGGGGTCAGACCCCAGGACACGCTCCGAACCGCCACCGCCACCTGCACCAGACCCGTCTCGCTCGCCGACTGTCCAGCTAGCCTCAGGCGCCGATGCGTCGCCCGCTCATCGCCTTCCTCGCGCTTGCGCTGCCCCTGACCGCGGTCGCCTGCGGCGAGCGGACGACCAAACGTACGCCGACCGCCGTGACCGCGATCGCCACCCCGGAGCCGAGGCCGAAGCCGAGGGAGCGACCGAGCCCGAAGCCCAAGCGCGCCGGCCAGGGCTCGTGGGTGCACGTGGCGGTGGTCGACGGCGACCGCGGCAAGCGCGTCCACGGCGCCTTCGTCCGCATCGGCCGTCACGGACGGATCACCGACCGGAAGGGCGTCGCCCGGGTACACCTGAAGCGCCGGGCAGCGCTGGTCGTCCATGTCCAGCGGCGCGGCTACACCCCCGCGCAGCAGCGCTTCCAGTTCCGCAACCACCCCCTCCGCACGATCCGCGTCTACCAACCCGCGCTCCAGTGGACGATGTACGGCGTCGACACGAAGCGGACGCAGACCCAGCCGAACATCCGGCTGCGGCCGCCGTTCCGCATCGTCTGGAGCCGAGGCATGGCGGGGCTGCTCGAGTTCCCAGCTGTGGTCTCGGACGGCGTCGCGTACGTGGCGAACTCCTGGGGGAGCATCCGCGCCGTCTCGATGCGGAACGGCAAGCTCGTCTGGCGGCACGACATCCGCTACGGGAAGATGGCCTCGTCCCCGGCGATCTGGCGCGATCAGCTGATCGTGCACGGGATGGACGGCACGGTCTGGGCCTTCGACCGCCGAAACGGGCGGCTCCGCTGGCACAAGTGGATCGGCTCGCCGATCGAGTCCTCCCCCGTCGTCCGAACGGGCGTCGACTACTTCGGCGCCTGGAACGGGACGGTCTACGCGCTCGACCTGCGTAGTCACCGCATCCGCTGGAGCTATAGCGCCGGCGCCAAGATCACTTCCAGCGCGGCGGTCGTCGGCGGCACCGTCTACATCGGCAACTACGCCGGCCGCTTGCTCGCGCTCGTCGCCCGCACGGGCCGCCTCCGCTTCGCCGCCGCCGTCAACGGCCGCATCTACG
>JBKOYZ010000158.1:0-16166 GCA_046725655.1 Actinomycetota bacterium
GACGTGTTCGCCTCCGCCAACACCGGGCTGCCCAACGATCTCTACAAGAGCAAGCTTTGCTCGAAGCCCGTTGTCTTCACACGCAACACGCTCGTCTTGATCGTGCCCCGCACGAACCCCGCGAGCATTCGCAGCGTCTACGACCTGCGCAAGCCCGGCGTGAAACTCGTGGTCGCAGCGCCGGGCGTTCCCGTTGGCTCCTACACGCTTCAGGTGCTGAGGAACATGAACCTGACGAGTGTGCTCTCGCACGTCGTCAGCCGCGAAAGCGACGTCCGCGAGGTGCTCGCCAAGGTGGCGCTGAAGGAGGCCGACGCCGGCTTCGTCTACTCGACCGACGCGCGGACGGTGCCCGGAAAGGTTCGCGCCCTGAAGATTCCGGCCTGGGCGCAGCCCAAGGTGCAATACGGCATCTGCGTCGTCTCCGCGAGCTCGCACAAGACGGCGGCGCGCGCCTTCGTCAAGCGCGTGCTCGGGAAGGTGGGACAGAGGATCCTGGTCTCCTACGGATTTCTGCCCCGCGTCAAGCCGAGACGGTAGGTCGGTGCGGCGCGCGCTCTCGGCAACGCTCTTCTTCGGCGCGGGGGTGGTGGCCCTCGCGTTTCTCGCGCTGCCGATCGTGGCGATCTTCACGCGGGTTCCGCCGGGCAGGCTCGTCCGCCTGCTCTCCAACGGCGTCGTCACCGATGCGCTCGTCGTCAGCGTGAAGACGACGCTGATCGCCGAGGCGCTGATCCTGCTCTTCGGCACTCCTGTCGCTTACCTCCTGGCCACCCGGCGCTTCCGGGGCCGCGTTCTGCTCGTGACGCTCGTGGAGCTGCCGCTCGTGCTTCCTCCGGCGGTGGCAGGCATCGGGCTGTTCGCGGCTTTCGGGCGCGCGGGCCTGCTCGGCTCGACGCTCGACGCCTTCGGCCTGCAGATCCCGTTCACGCAGACGGCGGTCGTCCTCGCGATCACGTTCGTGGCGAGCCCGCTCTTCGTCCGGACGGCGATCGCGGCCTTCGAGGCGGTCGACCCGAACCTGGTCGCGGCCTCGCGCACCCTCGGTGCGGGCCCGACGCGGACGTTCTTCCGTGTCGCCTTGCCGTTGGCGGGGGGCGGGCTCGCGGCCGGCGCCGCGCTCGCGTTCGCCCGCGCGCTGGGAGAGTTCGGCGCGACGATCATGTTCGCCGGGAGCCTCCGGGCCGTGACGCAGACGCTGCCGCTCGCGATCTACGAGGAGTTCTCGCTCGACTTCGACACCGCGCTCGCGATGGGAGCGCTGCTCGTCGTCGTCAGCGTCGCCTTGCTGTTCTCGTTGAAGCTGAGCCTGTCGTGGCAACCCTCTCGGCGGACTTCCGGCTCGCTCTTCGCGCGTTCGAGCTAGCGCTCGCGCTCGAGGTCGAGCGCACCGTTGCGCTCGTCGGGCCGTCCGGGGCCGGCAAGAGCTCGGTCCTGCGCGTGATCGCCGGGCTCGCGCGGCCCGGGGCGGGCCATGTCGGCCTCGGCGGCGAGGCCTGGGTCGACGTCGAGCGGCGCGTGTTCCGCACGCCGGAGGAGCGGCGGGTCGGGCTCGTCTTCCAGGAGTACGCGCTCTTCCCGCACCTGAGCGTGCAGCAGAACGTGGCCTACGGGGGCAAGGCTCGCGCCGGCGAGCTGCTCGAGCGGTTCCGGATCTCGCACCTGGCGGATGCGCGCCCGGGTGAGCTCTCGGGCGGCGAGCGCCAGCGCGTCGCCCTCGCGCGCGCGCTCGCGCGAGATCCCGGCGTGCTCCTGCTCGACGAGCCGCTCGCCGCGCTGGACGCGCACACGAAGGCGGACGTCCGCGTCGAGCTGGAGGAGCTGTTGCGCGGGTTCGACCTGCCGACCGTGGTCGTGACGCACGACTACGAGGACGCGGTGGCGCTGGCGGCGACGGTCGGGGTCCTGGTCGAGGGGAAACTGCGGCAGCTCGGCAGCCCCGAAGAGCTGGTGGCGCGCCCGAACGACCCGTTCGTGGCCTCGTTCACGGGCGCTAACCTGCTCCGCGGCCATGCCGAGCTGCTCGACGACGGGCTCACGAGTGTCCGGCTGGAGAGCGGCGAAACCGTGTACTCGACCGACTCCGGCCGGGGCGAGGTCGGCGTCGTCGTCTACCCGTGGGACGTCGCGGTTGGCCGGGTCCGCGTCGTCGGCTCGGCGATGAACCTGCTCGCCGGCGAGATCGACTCGATCGTCCGAGTCGGAAACCGCGTCCGCGTCCGCATCGGCCCGCTCACCGCCGAGGTGACGGCCCCGTCGGCCGAGAAGCTCGAGCTCGCTCGCGGCGGAACGGCCTACGCGTCGTTCAAGGCCACCGGCACGCGGCTCGTGCCGCTGGCTGAGTCGAATTGGTCCGAGGCCGCCTTGTCGAAAGAACCGAACGGCATGCGAGCTTCGTAGGACGTGGAAATCGGTTTCGGCGAGCCTGTATCGTCGCTACGTCACCACGAGACGCGGAGTGCGGAAGGAGGCCTGCGGTGTATCCCCCGAATTTCGAGTACTTCGCACCGGCGACGGTCGATGAGGCACTGTCGACGCTCGAGCAGTTCGGCAGCGATGGGAAGGTGCTCGCCGGCGGGATGAGCCTGATTCCGGTCATGAAGCTGCGCTTCGCAGCCCCGCGCGCACTCGTCGACATCAACCGGATCAGCGGCCTCGACGGGCTGAATGCCGACGGCGGTCTCACCATCGGAGCGCTCGTCCGCCACAAGGCCTGCGAGAAATCGGAGCTGCTACGCGGAAGGTACGGCGTCCTCGGCGACGCGGCGAAGCAGATTGCCGACCCCATCGTGCGCAACCTCGGCACCGTGGGCGGGTCGCTCGCGCATGCGGACCCGCAGGGCGATTGGGGCTCGGTGATGCTCGCGGTTCGGGCCGAGGCCGTCGCGCGCAGGGCGGGGGGCGAGAGGACGATCCCGATCGACGAGCTCTTCCGCGGGCCGTTCACGACTTCGCTCGAGCCGGACGAGATCCTCACCGAGGTGCGTGTGCCGGATCCCGGAACGCGTGCGGGCGGCACCTACCTCAAGCTCGAGCGCAAGGTCGGCGACTTCGCAACGGTGGGCGTCGCGGTGCACGTGTCCTTCTCCAATGGCAGCGTCGGCCAAGCCGGCATTGCGCTCACCGGCGTCGGGCCGACGAATCTGCGCGCCGAGGCCGCCGAGCAGGCGCTCGCGGGCCACGCGCTCGACGACGACGCGATCAGCGAGGCCGCGCGTCTGGCCGGCGAGGCCGCCCAGCCACGGACGGACGTCCGCGGCTCGGAGGACTACAAGCGCAACGCCGTTCGCGTCCTCGTGGCGCGCGGCCTGCGCAAGGCGGCGGAGGTGGCGGCGTGAACTGCCCGAGCTGCGGCAACCCGCTGCCGGAAGAGGTCGGCCAGCATGCGGTCGCGCCGAGCGCCGGCGTCGTCGACTGCCCCAGCTGCGGCGCGCGGGTCAACCTGGCGACCGGGGAGGTCGAGACGGGCCTTTCGACGGCGGGGCGCGCCGAGGAACAAGGCGGCGCGCCGATCGAGGCCGGGCAGCCGGACACGTCATCCGTCGAGGAGACGATCGAAGGCGTCATGGAAGAGGTCGACGAGAAGGAGCAGTCGTGATCACCGAGACGAAGGCGAAGACGCACGAGATCGCGGTCACGGTCAACGGTCAAGAGCATTCGCTCGACGTCGAGCCGCGGCTGCTGCTCGTGCATCTGCTGCGCGAGAAGCTCGGCTTGACCGGGACCCACGTCGGGTGCGACACAACGAGCTGCGGTGCGTGCACCGTGCTGGTGGATGGGACGCCGATCAAGTCGTGCACGCACTTCGCGGTCCAGGTCGACGGGCGCCGGGTCACGACCGTCGAAGGCCTGGCGCAGGGCGGCCAGCTCCATCCCATTCAGGCAGGCTTCAAGGAGGAGCACGGCCTTCAGTGCGGGTTCTGCACGCCGGGGATGATGCTCGTGACGTCGGCGCTGCTCGAGGAGAATCCGAGCCCGTCGGACGAGGAGATCCGCTGGGCGATCTCCGGGAACATCTGCCGCTGCACCGGCTACCAGAACATCGTCAAAGCGGTCCACTGGGCCGCCGACAAGATGAAGGAGCAGTCATGACCGCGGTGGGGCAAGAGCAGCAGGGCGGGTGGCTGGGCCGCAGCGTCAGGCGCAAGGAGGACGACCGCTTCATCGCCGGCCGCGGCAACTACATCGAGGACATCAACCTCCCGAACATGCTGCACATGGCGATCCTGCGCAGCCCGTTCGCCCACGCAACCATCAACTCGATCGACGCGTCGCGCGCGACCGAGCTTCCCGGGGTGGTCGCAGTCGTCACCGGCGAGCTTCTCGCCGAGCACAACCTGGCCTGGATGCCGACGCTCTCGGGGGACACGCAGGCCGTGCTCGCTACCGACAAGGTGCGGATGCAGGGACAGGAAGTCGCGTGCGTGGTCGCCGAGGATCCGTACACCGCGCACGACGCGCTGGAGCTGATCGAAGTCGACTACGAGCCGCTCCCGGTCGTGGTCAGCCCGCAGGCGGCGCTCGACCCGACTGCGCCGCTGATTCGCGACGACAAGGAGGACCAGACCGACAACAAGATCTACCACTGGGAGGCCGGCGATCCCGAAGCGACGGAGCGCGCGTTCGCCGAAGCCGACCAGGTCGTGCGGCTGGTGACGCACTACCCGCGCTGCCACCCGGCGCCGCTCGAGTGTTGCGGCTGCGTCGCTGACGTCAACCCGGCGACCGGCAAGGCGACCATCTACATGACGTCACAGGCCCCGCATGTGCATCGGACGGTGTTCGCGCTCGTCGCGGGCCTGCCGGAGCAGAACATCCAGATCATCTCGCCGGACATCGGCGGCGGCTTCGGCAACAAGGTGCCCGTCTATCCGGGCTACGTCGTCGCAACGGCGGCTTCGCTCCTGCTGGGCCGGCCGGTGAAGTGGATCGAGGACCGCACTGGAAACCTGATCTCGACCGGCTTCGCGCGCGACTTCTACATGGACGGCGAGCTCGCGCTCACGAACGACGGGAAGATGACGGGCCTGCGCGTGAAGATGCTGTCCGACCAGGGTTACGCCTACGCGGACGCGCAGCCGTCGAAGTTCAAGGCCGGCCTCTTCCACATCGTCACCGGCTCCTACGACATCCCCGCCGCGCACGTCGCCACCGAGGGCGCGTACACGAACAAGGCGCCCGGCGGGGTCGCGTACCGCTGCTCCTTCCGCGTGACGGAGGCGTCGTACTTCATCGAGCGGCTCGTGCAGAACGCGGCGTACGAGCTCGGGATGGATCCTGCCGAGCTGCGCCGCAAGAACTTCATCCCGCCGGAAAAGTTCCCCTACACGTCGGCGACCGGGTTCGAGTACGACTCCGGCAACTACGAGGCCGCGCTCGACCTCGCGCTCGAGAAGGTCGGCTACGCGGAGCTCCGCGAGGAGCAGAGGAAGGCCCGTGCGGAGGGCCGTCTCCTCGGAATTGGGCTCGCGAGCTTCACCGAGGTGGTCGGCGCCGGGCCGAGCCGCCAGTACGACATCCTCGGCATCAAGATGTTCGACTCCGCCGAGCTTCGCGTGCACCCGACGGGCAAGGCGATCCTGAAGCTCGGCGTCAAGTCGCAGGGCCAGGGCCACGAGACGACGTTCGCCCAGATCGTTGCGCACGAGCTCGGCATTCCGCCGGAGGACGTGCTCGTGCAGGAGGGCGACACGGACAACACGCCCTACGGCCTCGGCACCTACGCGTCCCGATCGACGCCGACGGCCGGCGCCGCGACATCCGTCGCCGCGCAAAAGGTCCGCGACAAGGCGAGGAAGATCGCCGCGCACCTGCTCGAGGCGTCCGAGGACGACATCGAGTGGTCCGAAGGGACCTTCTCCGTCAAGGGCTCGCCGGACCGTGCCAAGACGATCCAGGAGGTCGCGTTCGCGGCCTACACCGATCATCCCGAGGGCATGGAAGCCGGGCTCGAGGCGACGAACTACTACGACCCGCCGAACATGACGTATCCCTTCGGGACATACGCCGTGGTCGTCGAAGTCGACCGCGGCACGGGCGAGTGGAAGGTCAACAAGGTCGTCGCGGTCGACGACTGCGGCACGCGGATCAACCCGATGATCGTCGAGGGCCAGATCATGGGCGGCCTCACCGAAGGGTTCGGGATGGCCGCGATGGAGCTGATCACGTTCGACGAGGACGGCAACTGCATCGGCTCGAACTTCACCGACTATCTGCTGCCGACGGCGTGGGAGACCCCCGAGTTCGAGCTGTACGAAACCGTGACGCCCTCGCCGCACCACCCGATCGGTGCGAAGGGTGTGGGCGAGTCGGCGACTGTCGGCTCGCCGGCGGCGTACGTGAACGCGGTCGTCGACGCGCTCGCGCACGCCGGCGTCCGCGACCTCGACATGCCGGTGACGCCGGCGTCCGTGTGGGAGGCGTTGAGCAAGGCGGGTCTTGCCGAGTGACCGACGTGCTCGTCGAGGCGGGACGGCTCGCCGAGGCGGGCGAGCGGTTCGTGCTGGCCACTGTCGTCGGGGTCGAGCGCCCCTGCTCGGCGCGGATGGGCGACCGCGCGCTCGTGACCGCCGACGGGAAGCTGCACGGCTGGGTCGGCGGCGCCTGCACCGAGCCGGAGGTCGTTCGACTTGCCCTCGAGGCGCTCGCCGACGGTGACGTGCGCCGCGAGCGCATCGAGAGCCGTTGCGCATCGGAAGGGGCCGTCGAGGTGCTGATCGAGCCTCAGCTACCGGCGCCCCTGCTCGCGGTGATCGGCGAAGCGCCGGCCGCGCGGGCGTTGCGCGATCTCGCGGTCGTGCTCGGCTGGCGCACGACGACCGAGCTCGAGGCCGCGGATGCGGTCGTGATCGCATCGATGGGCCACGGCGACGAGGAAGCGCTCGAGGCCGCGCTGGGGTCGGGAGCCGGTTACGTCGGGCTCGTTGCGAGCGCGAAGAGGGCGGCGGCGGTCACGGCCGAGCTGCGGGAGCGTGGAATCGACGAAGAGGCGCTCGCTCGCGTCAGGAGCCCGGCGGGCCTCGATCTCGGCCCATTGGCGCAGGAAGAGATCGCGGTTGCGATCCTGGCGGAGCTCGTCGCCTGGCGCCACCTCGAGCCCCGTGCGTCGGAGCCGCTGAGCCCACCGGAGACCGCGGTCGACCCGATCTGCGGCATGATCGTGGCGATCAAAGGCGCCGCCCACACGCTCGAGCACGAAGGAACGACGTACTACTTCTGCGGCCCCGGCTGCCTGCGCAAATTCGAGGCGGCGCTCGTCTGATCCGTCAGAGAGGAGGCACGCGTTGATACCGATAGCGCTCACCGTCAACGGGGTCCGGCACGAGGCCGAGGTCGAACCGCGAACGCTGCTCGTGGACTTCCTGCGCGACGACCTCGACCTCACCGGAACGAAGATCGCGTGCGACACCTCGGTATGCGGCGCCTGCACGATCCATCTCGACGGACGCGCGGTGAAGTCGTGCACCGTGCTCGCAGTCCAGGCAGACGGCGCCGAAGTCACGACCATCGAGGGCGTCGCCACGGGCGGGGAGCTGCACCCGCTGCAGGACGCCTTCTGGGAGCGCCACGGCCTGCAGTGCGGCTTCTGCACACCCGGGATGATCATGACCGGGATCGAGTTGCTCGCGGCGAACGGCGACGGGCTGTCGGATCAGGAGATCAGGCGCGGGCTCGAAGGCAACCTCTGCCGCTGCACCGGCTACCAGAACATCGTCGAGGCCGTACGTGAGGCAGCCGTCGGACAGACGGCGGTGACGCGATGACGACCCAGGTCGAGGAACAGACAACAGCCCTCGTCGGGACGCCCATGAAGCGCGTCGAGGACCCGAGCATGATCACGGGTGCGGCGAAGTACATCGACGATCTGAAGCTGCAGGGCATGGCCCACGTCGCGGTCATGCGCTCGCCGTACGCGCATGCACGCATCACGAGCATCGACACCGAGAAGGCGGCGGCGCATCCGGGCGTGATCGGCGTCTACACAGGCAAGGACTTCGAGCATCTGCCGCCGCTTCCGTGCGCCTGGCAGGCGACCGGTGCGGAGAACTTCGTCGCGACCCCCCGTGCGCTCGAGATCGACCGCGTCACGTTCACCGGCGCGGGCGTGGCCGCGGTCGTGGCCGAGACGCGGGTGGCGGCCGAAGACGCGCTCGCCCTCATCGAGGTCGACTGGGAGCCGCTCGAGGTCGTCGTCGACGTCGAGCGCGCCGTGGAGGAAGGGGCGCCGCAGCTGCACGAGGCGGCAAAGGGCAACGTCGTCATGGACTGGGAGTGCGGCGACGCGGCGGCGACCGACAAGGCGCTCGAAGAGGCCGAGGTCGTCGTCGAGCAGCGCCTCGTCAACCAAAGGCTGCTCCCGACGCCCATCGACGTTCGCGGCGCGGCCGCCACCTACGAGCCGGCGACCGGCGAGTACACGGTCTGGATGACGTCGCAGTGCCCGCACATCATGCGCCTGCTGATGACGGCGTTCGTTTTCGGGATCCCGGAGACGAAGATCCGCTGCATCTCGCCCCGCGTCGGCGGCGCCTTCGGGACGAAGATCTTTCTCTACCCGGAGTACGTCCTCATGGCTGCGCTCGCCGAGAAGACGGGACGTCCCGTCAAGTGGGTAGAGACCCGCAGCGAGAACTACGTCGCGACCACGCACGGCCGTGACCACGTCACCCATGTCAAGGTCGGCGCGCAGCGCGACGGCACGATCACGGCCCTCAAGGTCAAGACCCTGGCGAACCTCGGCGGGATCCTGTCCACGATCGCTCCGGGGATCCCGACCACGCTGTATGCGCGGATGCTCTCGGGGGCCTATCGGATCCCGAACATCCACGGGCAGGTGCTCGGCGTCTACACGAACACCGGCATGGTCGACGCCTACCGTGGCGCGGGGCGGCCCGAAGCGACCTATGCCGTCGAACGGACGGTCGACCTCGTCGCGCGGGAGCTGGAGCTCGACCCGGTTGAAGTGCGGCGGCGGAACTTCATTCCGCCTGACGCGTTCCCGTACGACCCGGGGATCCTCGCGGGGCTCTCGTACGACTCGGGCGACTACGAGAAGGCGCTGAACCGCGCACTCGAGATCGTCGGCTACGAGGACTTCCGGAAAAAGCAGGAGGCGGCACGGGGCGAAGGCCGCTACCTCGGGATCGGGTTCTCGACCTACGTGGAGATCTGCGGCGTCGCCCCCTCGGCGTGGATCGGCACCGTTGGCCAGGGCTGGGGCGCCTCGATGTGGGAGAGCGCGAACGTCCGCGTCCACCTGACGGGCAAGGTCGTGGTCACGACCGGCACGCAGTCACACGGCCAGGGACACGAGACGACGGTCACGCAGATCGTCGCGTCCGAGCTCAGCATCCCACCGGAGGACGTGACGGTCGAGCTCGGCGACACGTACGGCGCACCCTTTGGATACGGGACCTACGGGAGCCGGAGCGCCGCAGTCGGCGCAGTCGCCGTCTACAACTCGCTGCAGCGGATCAAGGACAAGGCTCGGCGGATCGGCGCACACATGCTCGAGGCCGACGTCGAGGACGTCGAGTTCGAGGGCGGCAAGGCGTTCGTGAAGGGCTCGCCGGCGACCGCGAAGACGATCCAGGAGATCGCCGGTGCGGCGGCGCTCGGGTACGACCTTCCGGAGGGCGAGGAACCGTTCCTCGACGACACGACCTACTACGACCCGCCCAACTGCACGTTCCCGTTCGGCACGCACATCGCGCTCGTCGAGGTCGACGCGGAGACCGGACAGGTGGACCTGCAGCGGTACGTCGCCGTCGACGACGTCGGCAAGGTGATCAACCCGATGATCGTGGACGGCCAGGTGCAGGGCGGCATCGTCCAGGGCGTCGCGCAGGCGCTCTGGGAAAGCGCCGTCTACGACGAGAACGGCCAGCTGCGGACGTCGAGTCTGATGGAGTACCCGATCCCGAAAGCGGATTCGGTTCCCGCCATCGAGCTCGACAGGACCGAGACGCCGACCGAGGTGAACCCGCTCGGCGTCAAGGGCGCGGGCGAAACGGGAACGATCGCGTCGACGCCGGCCGTCGTGAACGCCGTCATCGATGCGCTCGCACCGCTCGGAATCCGGCATCTGGACATGCCTCTGACGCCGGAGCGCGTCTGGACTGCGATGCAAGCGGCGAGGAGCTGAGGAGCAGCCATGTTCACACAGCGTCCAGCAGCGTTCGACTACCACCGCCCGGCGAGCCTCGACGAGGCGATCGGGCTGCTGTCGGAGGACGAGGATGCGCGTGCGCTCGCCGGCGGCCATTCCCTCCTGCCGCTGATGAAGCTCCGCCTCGCGGAGCCGGCGACGATCGTCGACCTCGGCCGGATCGATGGTCTCGAGGCGATCGAGGAGGACGGCGACGCGATCAGGATCGGCGCGCTCGCCACGCATGCCGCCGTGGCTGCATCGGAGCTCGTGCGCTCGCGGTGCCCCGTCCTCGCCGAGACGGCCGAGGGGATCGGCGATCGGCAGGTCCGGAACCGCGGAACGATAGGCGGCAGCCTGGCGCACGCGGACCCGGGCGCGGACTACCCGACCGTGATCACGGCGCTGGGCGGCACGATCACCGCCGCGGGCTCCGGTGGAGAGCGCGAGATCGCAGCCGACGACCTCTTCACAGGAGTCCTGACGACCTCACTCCAACAGGGCGAGCTCGTTACAAGCGTACGCGTGCCGGTGGTTGCCGACGGAACCGGAGCCGCGTATGCGAAGCACCGCCACCCCGCGTCGGGCTACGCCGTCGCGGCTGTCGCGGCGGTCCTGAAGGTCGAGGACGCCAAGTGCTCGGAGGCAAGGATCGTCGTCGGCGGCGTGACCGGAACGCCGGTCCACGCGACTGACGCAGCGAGCGCGATGATCGGGATCGCTCCGGTCGATGAGGCCGCGATCGCCGCCGCGGCGGAGAAGGTGCCCGATGCGTTGACCGGCGCCATCGCCGACACGTATGCGTCGGGCGACTACAGAGTCCATCTGGCGAAGGTGATGGCGAAGCGCGCGATCGCTGCGGCCTTCGAGGGCGCCTAGCGCCTTGAAGATCGAGAACACGTTCGAGGTGCCGGCACCGCCCGAGCGCGCTTGGGCGCTACTGATGGACGTGCCGCGGATCATCCCGTGCATGCCGGGCGCGACGCTCGACGAGACGGTCGACGACGGAAACTGGAAGGCGACGATGGCCGTGAATCTCGGGCCGATCTCCCTGAGCTTCAAGACGGACGTGAAGCGCGAGGAAGCGGACGAGGCGGCGCGACGAGCGACGCTGTCGGCGCGGGCCCGGGACGCGCGAGGCCGTGGGAACGCGAACGCGACGATCGAGTCGTCGCTGACCCCGCTGAACGGAGGCACGAAGGTCGACATCGTCACCGACCTGCAGCTGACCGGCGCCGTGGCGCAGTACGGCCGTGGGCTCGTACCGGACGTGTCCTCGCAGCTCGTGACGCAGTTCGCCGAGTGCCTCAAGCGGCAGCTCGGCACCGAGGAGGAAGCCGAGGTCGCGGTCCCGGAGGCCTCGCGGCCCGTCGCCGGCCTGCGTCTGGGCCTACGTGCGTTCCTGAGCCGGCTCGGCCGTCTCTTCGGCCGCAAGAGCGGCAGCTGACCGCGTTCGGCTAGCGCCTGGCCGAGAAGCCCGGCGGCTCGATCACGATCCAAACCACCGCTCTCGGCGGGTCGAGCCGAACGCCTCTTTCTCGGCGGCGAGCTCTCGGGACGGGCCCACCAGCCGCGCCGTCGGCGTCGGGCCGCCGAGGAAGTTGGCGTCGACCTTGCCGACCATCCCGCCGCCGAACTCGATGTAACAACTTCCCGCGCCCTCGTAGCGCCGCTCGAGCGCGCCACCGCGCAGGCGCGCGGCGATGTCGTCGGCCACTACTTCGGCGGCGGCCTCGGCGAACACGCCGGCCTTCGCGACCGGCGCGCCCGCGACGTCGCCCAGCGCGTAGACGTCCGGGAACCGCGTCGCAAGGTTCTTGTGATCCACCGGCACCCAGCCGTCAGGCGCGAGCCCGGAGCTCTCGACGACTTCGGGGACGCGGTGGACGGGGATTCCGACGAAGAGGTCGTACGAGACGCGTCCACCGCTCGCGAGCCGCGCTTCCTTGCTCCTCGTGTTGAGCTTGGTGATGCGCTGATTGGGCAGGTACTCGATTCCCCGCTCGGTCAGCGCGTGGAGGATCGCCTGTGAGACCCCCTTCGTGATCGGAACCGGGGCGGCCATCGGGCCGATCACGCGGATCTCGGCGGCCTCCCTGACCCCGCGTCGCGTGAGGTGATCCTGCAGCAGCAGTGCACCTTCGAAGGGGGCGGGCGGGCACTTGAACGGGTGGCCCAGGATCCCGATCAGGATCGTCCCCGAATCGAACTCGGCGAGGGCATCGCGCATGCGCTCTGCCCCGGCGAGCGAGTAGTACTCGAACCCGCCTTCCTCGAAGCCGGGGGTTGCGGCCATGTCGTAATCGGCCCCGAGCGCGACCGCGAGCACGTCGGCGTCGTAGGCGCCTTCGTCTGTTGTAACCCGGCGCGACTCCGGATCGATCGAGGTGACGGTTTCCCGGTGGAACTCGACGCCCTCCTTGGAGATGTCGCGGTAGTTCAGCAGGACGTCGGCAGTGGCCTTCCGGCCGAAGAGCACGTCCAGCTTCGAGAACCCGAAGCTGAACGATTCGTTCCGGTCGATGAGCGTGACGTGGACCTCGTCGCGGAGCGAGTCGGAGAGTCGCGTCGCCAGCTCCAGGCCCGCGAAGCCAGCCCCAAGGATCACGACGTGCCGCTTCACTTGTGAGTGGAAAATAGCGCGGTCCAGTCGGGCTCTTGGCCACGCTTGCGCAGGCACAGACGATGGAAACCCGCCGCGTGCTCCCGAGCGCTGGTACTCGCGGACATCAATGGCTACTCGCGCTACCTCGCCGGGTCTCTTCAGCGAACGAGGAGCGCTGAACGCAGGCTTCGCCAGGTGGCTCGTTCGGTGACGTTTTGTCGGCGCTGAGCTTTGGCGACGGTCGAGGGTCGAACCGCCCTACGGCGCCGTAAGATCGTCACGGTGACCCGTGGAGGTCGTCGATCGGCATCTGGTCGGCAGGGACGAGGAGCTTCGAAGGCTCGCGCGGCTCCTCGACACGCCCGAGGACCTGCCCCGGACAGCCGTCCTTGTGGGCGAGGCTGGAATCGGCAAGACCAGCCTGTGGCTGGCCGCGTGCGACGCAGCTGAGGAACGCGGCTACCGCCTCGTCGCATGTCGGCCCGCGGAGGCGGAGACTCGGTTCTCCTTCGCCGGCCTCTCGGACCTGATCGGAGAGGTCCTCGCAGAGACGCTGCCCGAGCTCCCGGACCCGCAGGGCCGGGCGCTCGAGCACGCCTTGCTCTTGGCCGATCACGACGGCGCCCCGGTGGACGAGCACAGGGTTGCGGTTGCCTTCCTGAGCACGCTTCGGACGCTCGCCGCGAAGCGATCACTTCTCGTCGCGGTCGACGACGTCAACTGGCTCGACGCTCCGTCGCTGGCCGTCCTGCGCTTCGCGCTCGCTCGCCTGCGCGCGGAGCGTGTGGGTGCAGTCATGGCAAGCCGCGACCGCGTTCCGGACTGGCTGCGCCGGACGGGCGGTCTCCTCGTCGAGATCGAGGTAGGCCCGCTCAGCTTGGGTGCGCTCCACGAGCTCCTCCACGCGCGGGTCGGAACTCCGTTCGCGCGTCCCGCGCTCGTCCGACTGTGGGAGACGTCGGGCGGGAACCCGTTCTACGCGCTCGAGCTCGCCCGGGCGGTCGAGCGGCGTGGCGGCAGGATCGAACCCGGAGACGAGCTGCCGCTTCCCGACAACCTCGAACAACTCGTCGACGAGCGGCTTGACAGCGTCGAGCGGCCGGCGCGCCAGGTCACCCAAGTGGTCGCATTGCTGGCCGAGCCGACCGCTCGCCTTGTCGAAGCAGCGCTCGGCCAGGCCGCCGAGCAAGGCCTGGCTGACGCACTCGCCGTCCGCCTGTTGGAGCTCGACGGAGAGCGGATCCGCTTCAGCCACCCGTTGCTGGCCTCCGGCGTCGTTTCGCGGATGCCGCCGAAGACACGACGAGCGCTCCACGCGCGGTTGGCGGAAATCGTCTCCGATGGCGAGGAGCGAGCGCGCCACCTTGCCCTCGCAGCTACCGCGCCCGATCCGACCGTCGCGGGCGCTCTCGAGGCGGCCGCCCGGCGGGCCCATTCGCGGGGCGCGCCCGCCGCGGCAGCCGAATTGGCGCAGCAGGCGCTACGCCTGACGCCCCCGGGGGACGGAGCCACCGTCCGCCGGAGGACCGTCGAAGCGGCGGAGGCTCTTTACGAGGCCGGAGACAGCGAACGCTCCATCGGCCTGCTCGAGCACGTGCTCACCGGCGTGCCGCCCGGCCCGGATAGGGCCTCCATCCTTCTGCGACTGGCAGCAATCCGGACGTGGGCGACCGGACCTCGCGAGGGCATTGCCCGCTTCCACGAGGCCCTCGCGCAGACAGGCGGCGACGCCGCGCTCGAGGCGGAAATCCACCTCGAGCTCGCGGACGCGCTCAGGTTCGCGAGCGGAATCGGCAGCGCTCTTCCCCACGCCGAGGCCGCGATCGCGGCCGCGGACCGCGCCGGCAGCAACGAGCTCCTTTGCAGAGCGCTAGCGGTCTGCGGCCTGATCCACTTCAAGCTGGGCCGCGGTATCGACACGGAAGTGATGGCGCGCGCCGTCGCCCTCGAGGAGTCGCTTGCTCTGCCGGCTGCGGAGTGGAATCCCAAGACGGTCCTTTGCGATCAGTTGTTCTGGTCGCACGACCTCGCCGCAGCCCGCACGTTGGCGGAAGAGGTCCGAGGTGCGCTGCACGAGCGCGAGGACCCATACGAGACCGACCTGCTGTGGTACCTCGCTCTGATCGAATGGCGTGCCGGCAGCTGGCCGAGGGCTTCAGTGCTGGCGGATGAGGCGGTTACGCTGGCGGAGCAGACCGGGCGATCGGGGCTAGGACCCGTGATCGAGTGGCCACGCACCTTGATCGCTGCGCATCGCGGTTTCGTGGAGGAGGCGCGCCGGTCCGCAGAAGACGCGCTCGCTCGCGCCGAGGCGGCGGGGATCGGCACGGCCAGCGCCGCCCATGCCTGGGTGCTCGGCTTCATCGAGCTCTCCCAAGGCCGTCCCGTCGATGCGCTGTCCTCGCTGAGGAAGGCGCGCGACCTCCGCGAGTCGGTTGGACACGGCGAACCGGGACAGCAATGGGAGGCGCCCGATCTGCTTGACGCGCTCGTCGCGGCCGGCGACCTGGAGGAGGCCGAGGCCGAGGCCGACCGGCTGGAGCGCCGCGGCCGCGCGCTCGATCGACCGTGGGCACTGGCGATGGCCGTCCGTTGCCGCGCGCTGCTCGTTGCGGACGCGGGTGATCCCGTCGGCGCCCAGGACTTGTTCGAGCAAGCGCTCGCAGAGCACGGCCGAACCGAGGACCCGTTCCAGCTGGCGCGCACGCTACTCGCCCAGGGAGCCACACAGAGGCGCGCGAAACAGCGAGGCGCTGCACGCGAGACGCTCCACAATGCGATGCGCATCTTCGACGACCTGGGCGCGCCGCTCTGGGCGAAGCAGGCCCGCGTGGAGCTGGGGAGGATCGGCGGCCGAGCACCTTCGCCGGACGCGCTCACCCCGACCGAGCGACGGGTCGCGGCGCTCGTCGCTGAGGGACAGACGAACCGCGAGGTCGCCGCCGCGCTCTTCGTCGGCGAGCGGACGGTCGAAAGCCACCTGACGCACATCTACGCCAAGCTTGGAGTCCGCTCGCGAACGGAACTGGCGACCCGTCTGCACTAGGTCATACCGCCAAAGTTCAGGGGTTCCCACGTTTTCGCGGCCGCGACTCCGACGTAGCGTCGGCGGCATGCCGAACGGCCCCCGTCACCACCCGCCGAAAGATACGACGAATGACGAATGGACGACGGCAATCGAGGGGGCCACGCTGCTCCCGATGTGGTCAACCGACTCGGAAGGAAAGACATGGACAAGAAACTGAGCAGAGTCTGGTTCAGCGCTCTTGCAGTGCTTGCCGCCGCAGTCGTGCTGGTGAGCGGGGCAAGCGCGAGCAGCGCACATCGTCACCCGTCGGCTATGCCCGACACCTACGTCGCCGATTGGGACGCGATTGGAACCCAGGCGTTCAGCGCCGCGGGGCTGACCCCGCC
>JBKOYZ010000191.1:0-9786 GCA_046725655.1 Actinomycetota bacterium
GTTCGTATGAGAAACGTCGGCGGTGATGTGCGAAATCAGCTTGCTCGGGTCGGCAAGATCGCCGAAAACGATGTCGTTGAACTTGAGCGTGAACGAGATCTGTTCGTCGAAATCGCAGCCGTCGCCCGCCGGCCTAACGAATACATCCGAAAACGTGCCCTTGAGGTGGTGAGGTCGCGCCGCGTTCGCCGCACCCGCCATGCTCGCAGCAACGAGCAGCGCCGCAGCAAGCGCCAGAAATGGCCGCTTCATTTCTCCTCCTTGGTCGTGCCGCAGAACAAAGATCATCTCCCACTTCGCGGGACGGCACAAGGATGCGGCCGCAAGTCGGCGATCAGGCGAGCAGCTTTAAATAGTCGAGCTCGGCCTCGTCGGCGAGGACGTGCGTGTACGTCCTGGCGGTTGTAACGAGGTCGTAGTGGCCCGACGAGTTCGCCGATCCTCGCCCACGGCATCCCGCCCAGGTGGAGCAGGGAGACGCGGCGATGGCGCAAGTCGCGCGGCGAGAAGTGGGGCACGCCGGCCGCGGTACAGGCGCGGGTGATCGCCGTCCGGAAGCGCTCGCCACCGAAGCCCTGGAAGACCGGCCGCTCGGGGACGCGATCCTCGCGCGGCACGAGCCGCGAGACGGCCTGGAAGAGCGCGGCCGGAACCGGAACCCAGCGCGCGCTCAAGATCTCGAAGCGCTTGGTCGCGACGGCGGCTGCGACGAGCTAAGTCGCTTAACGCACGAGTAGCCGGTTCAAGAGCTTCCAGACCCCTAGCGGGCGCAGGAGCCTCCGCTTGACTGATCGAGGTTGACCGCGCGAAACGGCAAAGCTCCTGCACGTCTGGCGCCCGGCCGACCAAGACACATGTCTGCATGGCCGCTCTTGATGCGCGGGTAACCTCCACGCGCGTGAGACTTACGGTGCTCGCCGCGCTCACGCTGGCCACCGCTACCTCCTGCGGCGGCGGGACGACCTCGGCCGTGCGGACGAAACCACGCCGCGTGCCGGAGTTCCGCCACGTCATCGTCATCGTGTTCGAGAACCGCGAAGCGGACGAAGTGCTCGGAAACGCTGCGGCACCGACCTTTAACAACCTTGCCTCGAACTACGCGACGATCTCCAGGTACACCGCGGTCGCACACCCGAGTCTGCCTAATTACCTCGCGCTCGTCTCGGGGTCGACCCAAGGGATCCACAACGACTGCACGGATTGTCTCGTGCGAGGGGAGAGCCTGGCCGACACGCTCCAGTCTGCCGGAATGACGTGGAAGACCTACGCCGAAGGTCTTCCGGCCAGGGGATTCACCACAGCGGCTTATGGGCGCTACGTGAAGAGGCACGACCCCTTCATCTACTTTCGCCGCAATCTCAGACGCTCGCGGCTCCAGCGGATCGTGCCGCTGACGCACTTCACGGACGACCTGAATCGTCGACGGCTACCGACGTATTCGCTCGTAATCCCGGATCTCTGCCACGACATGCACGACTGTGACCTCGCGACCGGAGACGCTTGGCTGGCGACCTTCCTGAAGCCCCTCCTGAATGCCCCTGCGCTGACGGGGAGCGTCATCTTCGTAACCTTCGACGAAGGAACAACGGATGAGGGAGGAGGCGGCCGTGTGGTTGCGCTAGCGCTTGGCCCTCTCGTCCGCCGAGGAGCGCGGACAATTCGTCGCACGAATCATTACGGCCTGCTGCGAACGATCGAGGAAGGTCTTGGCCTTCCCTACCTCGGCCGCTCAGCCCACGTAAGACCGATCGTCCGCATCTGGCGCTGATCGGACGAGTCGGCCGTCAGCTTGCCACGACGAGGCCGGCGCCAGCTATGGCCTGCTCGGCCGCGTCGGGCTCAGCCGGCAACGGTGGCGCGGATCGTCGCCGACGAGTGAGGCGTTGCCTGGTCTGTAGAAATTCGGTAGTGCCACCGGTAGCGCCACCGCACGCGCATTCCCGGCCTGCCTGTCATGATGACTCGCATGGTTGAGCCGAAACCGCTCAACCAAAAGGCTCTAAGAGGCGCATACGGGATTCGAACCCGTGCCGCCGCCGTGAGAGGGCGGTGTCCTAGGCCACTAGACGAATGCGCCGAGACCGGAGAAGTTTAGCGAGCGGTTCACGGGAATCCGCCCTCGCGCGCTCGCGCCGTACCGGATCGAAGGAAAACCCCGCAGGTGCGGGGCTTTTTTCGAGGCTGCGGGGCTAGGATTCGAACCTAGACTACTCGGTCCAGAGCCGAGCGTCCTACCATTAGACGACCCCGCAACGGGGCCAGGAAGTCTAGCGTGGGCCTTTCCGCTCGGCCTAGGTCTCGAGGCGGTAGCTCGGCAGCAGCAGCTTCTCGGCCTCACCTTCGATGTGCGCGGTCACCTCCACGTACGGCTCGAGGCGCGAGCCACTCAGCTTCGCTCGGAGGAGCTCGTCGATCTGGTAGAGGCCGGACGAGTTGTTCATGATGATGTCGATCCCGATCGGGCTGTGATCGCCATCGCTGATGATCACGTCCTCGATCGCGGCCGCCGAGAGGGAGTGGATCGAGACACTGCCGTGCTCGAACGGGATCCGCGAGCGACCCTTCGCCATGTCGAGCGCGTCGGCCACGCGGACGATGCCCGCCTCGAGCGTCAGCGGCATACCGTAGTCGCGGTGGCTCGTGATGGTGTGCAGGACCTCGCAAGTGACCACGGTCAAGTCCGGATCCTCGTAGAGTCCGTGGAGGAGCTCCCGAAGTTTCGGCTCGGCAAGCAGGAGGCTGAAGTCCTCGTGGCCGTCGCGGTGAACGGCCATGCCGACGCAGTGCGTGAGCGCGCCGAGCAGCACGACGACCTCGCCGTCGTCGCGCTCCATCCTGTAGTCGGTGACCATATTCGGCTCGACGCCGTGCTTCGTCAGCTGGCGCAGCAGCTTCAGCGCAATGTTGGCCACGATCTGGATGTGAACCCAGGAGTGATCGTTGATCTGCAGGCGCACGACCGCGTTGACGTTCGAGACGTGCCACCAGGCCTTCAGCTCCTTGTCGCGGTTGGCCCGGTCGACGATCGTGCGCAGCTTGCGGTTGCCCCGAACCGGGATCTTGAGCCGCATGCGCTCGACGGCCTCGGCCGGCGTGAGGCGGGTATCGCGCTCGGCCTCGGCCGAGACGGGTTGCTCGATTCGCTCCTCGGTCTCCTTGTCCAGGGCCACGGGGGCAGCCTACGGCACTAGTGCGCCGACTCGACCCTGCCTAGGCTGCGTCGGCCGCCCAATCTCCGTAGAGCGAGGTGTAGAGGCCGCGGCGCTCCATCAGCTCGTCGTGTGTGCCCTGTTCGACGATCTCGCCGTGCTCGAGGACGACTATCAGGTCCGCGTCTCGGATCGTCGAGAGACGGTGGGCGATGATGAAGGCGGTCCGGCCGGAGAGAAGAAGGCGCAGCGCTTGCTCGATCTTCCGCTCGGTGCCGATGTCGACCGAGGAGGTCGCCTCGTCGAGGATCAGGATGCGCGGGTCGGCGAGGAGCGCGCGGGCAAGGGCGACGAGCTGCCGTTGCCCGAGCGAAAGGCGCGTCCCGCGCTCCTGTAGCTCGGTGTCGTAGCCGTCCTCGAGCCGCAGGATGAACTCGTGGGCGCCGACGGCCTGCGCGGCGCGGACGATCTCGTCCGGCTTGGCGTCGGGCCGGCCGAAGGCGATGTTCTCGGTCACGGTTCCCGCGAACAGGAATCCCTCCTGCGGCACGATCCCGAGCTGGCGTCGGAGCGACAGTTGCGTGACGTCGCGCAGGTCGATTCCGTCGATCGTGATCCGGCCTCCGCGCGGGTCGTAGAAGCGCGCGAGCAGCTTCGCGATCGTCGACTTCCCCGCGCCGGTGTGGCCGACGAGCGCGACGGTGGTGCCGGCCGGAACCTCGAGGTCGAGGCCGTGCAGGACGTCGGGGCCGTTGGCGTAGCCGAAGCGAACGCCGTCGAACTCGACTTCGCCTTCGACCTCGGGTAGCTCGAACGCCCTCGGCTTGTCCAGCACCTCTGGCTCCTCGTCCAGGACGTCCATGATCTTGTCGAGCGCGGCCGTCGCCGACAGGAAGGTGTTGTAGAGCTGCGAGAGTTGCTGGACGGGGTCGAAGAAGTTCTGGACGTAGAGCATGAAGGCGAAGAGCGTCCCAAGCGTGACATCGCCCTGGAAGTAGAGATGTCCGCCGTAGCCCAGCACGACGGCGAGCGCGACCGACGAGAGCAGGTCGACGAAGGGGAAGTAGACCGCATTGAGGACGACCGTCTGCAGGTTCGACTCGCGGTAGCGCTCGGCGACCTCGCGGAAGTGCGCCACATTCCGGTCCTCGCGTGTGAATGCCTGCACCATCCGCATCCCGGCGATGTCCTCCGCGAGCGTCGCGGTCAGGAGGCCGAGCCGCTCGCGCACGGCCGCGTACGCCCGCGACGAGCGGACGCGGAAGAGGATCGTGCCGACGCTCATGATCGGGATCACCGCGAGCGTCGCCAGGGCGAGCCGCCAGTCGAGGACGAAGAGCAGGATGGCCGTCCCCACGAGCGTGAGGGTGCTCTGGACGAGCGTCGTCACCCCATCGGTGACGAGCTGGTCGAGGGCTTCGACGTCGTTGGTGAGCCGGCTGATGATCACGCCGGCGCGGGTACGTTCGTAGAACCCGAGCGAGAGCCGCTGCAGGTGCCGGAAGAGCATGATCCGCAGGTCCGCCAGGATCCGCTCGCCGACCCACCCGGTCAGGTACGTCTGCACGTAGCTCATGCCCCAGTTCGCGAGCCCGGCGAGCAGGAAAGCGGCGACGATCAGCCAGAGCTTTTGCAGGTCGTGCTGCTGGATTCCGTCGTCGATGGCGTACTTGGACAGGAACGGCGGCGCGAGTGCGGTTGCGGTCGCCGCGAGGAGCGAGAAGATCGAGAGGAACGTCCGCGTGCGGTAGCGCGCGGTCAGGCGAGCGAGCGCCGCGACCCGCCGTCGCGTCCGGGCCCAGGACCAGTCGTCGACCTGAGCGCCGCGCTGCATCGTCAGGTGGCTACCCGGCTGCCAAACCCTCATCGCGCCGGCCCGGCCTCGTCTCGGCACTCACTTCCCCACCCGGGTGGTGGCTTCGTCCACCCGCCACCCGCGGTGAGCGTATCGAGGGAAAGCGCGCGTGTCCGCGACTGCTTCGTGCCAATTCTGCGACTGCTGCAACCTCCGTCCCGCCGGCTCACGCGACCTCCGCCTCCTCGACGGCGGCGCGAGCTTCGACGGCGTCCGCGAACTGACGCTCGAGCAGCCCATGCTCGTAGATGTCCCGGTAGACGGTACAGGTGTCGAGCAGCTCGTCGTGAGTCCCGCGCGCTGCGATCCGGCCCTGGTCGAGGACGACGATCTCGTCCGCGAGCGAGATCGTCGACAGGCGGTGGGCGATGATCAGCGTCGTTCGCCCCCGCATCGCCTCCCGTAGCCCCAGCCGGATTCGCGCCTCCGTCGACGCGTCGACGGAGGCGGTCGCATCGTCGAGGATCAGGATCCGGGGATCGACCGCGATCGCCCGCGCGATCGCCAGTCGCTGGCGCTGGCCACCGGAGAGTGTGATCCCGCGCTCGCCGATCACGGTTTCGTATCCGTCGGGCAACCGCTCGATGAACTCGTCCGCCTGGGCGAGCCTCGCCACGTACCGTACGTCGTCGTCCGAGAGGTCGGGCGCCCCGAACGCGATGTTCTCTCGGACGGACGCGGAGAAGAGGAACGTGTCCTGGGATATGACGCCGACCGACCCCCGCAGCGAATGCAACGTGACGTCGCGCACGTCGGTGCCGTCGACCGTCACGCGGCCGCCGGTGACGTCGTAGAACCGAGGCACAAGCGACGTCAGCGTCGTCTTCCCCGAACCGGTGTGCCCGATCAGCGCGATCGTTCGGCCCGGCGGCACGTCGAGGTCGACGTGCTCGAGCACCGGCCGGCTGTCGAGGTATTCGAACCCGACCTCCTCGAAGCGGATGTGCCCGCCGCCGGCAGGCAAGTCGATCGCGCCAGGCTTGTCGGCGACCTCCTCCGGCTCGTCGATCACCTGGAAGATCCGCTCGCCGGACGCGGTTGCGCGCTGCGCCTGGCCGATCCACATGCCGAGCGACCGCAGCGGCACCACGAGCATGCCGAGGTACAGATTGAAGGCGACGAACCCGCCGACCGTCAGCTCACCGGACGTCACCATCCGGGCGCCGACCAGCAGCACCGCCGCCTGCGCCACCAGCGGCACCCAGGAGATGAGTGGCACGTAGAGCGCGCGCTGGCGATTTGCCTTGATGGTCTGGTCGAAGACCGCCTCCGAGCGGGCCCGGAACTTCTGCTCCTCCTGGTCTTCCTGCGCGAACGACTTGACGACGTGGACGCCGACGATGTTCTCCTCGGCGACCGTCGCGACGTCGGCGAGCTTCTGTTGGACCTCGCGAAGCGTTGGATGCGAGACGCGGCTGTACCGGTACGCGAGGACGACCAGGACGGGCGTGATCGCGAGCGCGATCAAGGCCAGCTTCCACTGGAAGACGAGGAGGACGCCGGTCACGAAGAGGACCGTGAGCGCGTTCTGGAAGAAGAAGATCAACCCATAGCCGAGGAAGAACCGGACGCCCTGGAGGTCGACAGTCGCGCGCGACATGAGCTGACCCGTCTGGTGGCGGTCGTAGAAGCCGAACGACAGCCGGACGAGGTGCGAGTACAGACCCTGCCGTAGATCCATCTCGACGGCGAGCGCCTGCTTGCCGGAGATCATTCGGCGGCCGAACATCATCACGGCGCGGGCTGCGCCGAGCGCGACCACCGCGCCGACGAACAACCAGAGCTTGCGCGTGTCGTGGGGCCGGAGGGCGCTGTCGATCACGTCCTTCGTCAGCCAGATGAGCGCGATTTGCGCGCCCTGGTACCCGGCGGCTAGGGCGATCGACACGGCCAGAGACGCCTTGTACGGCTTCAGGAAGCCGAGCAGGCGCGCGAATGTGTGCCGGTACTTCGGCGCTTCGGCCATTCTGAGAATCTAGCCGCCGCTATCTGTCTCGCCGACCGCCCCGAGGCGCGAAAGTTCCCGGCGGATCGCGGTCGCAGCCGCCGCAACCAGCTCGCGGTTCGCGGGCGCGTTCAGCCAGCCGCTGGCGCCGGACGGATGCGGGAGCGGGATGGCAACCGCGTCTCCGTACGAGTAGCGGCGGCCAACGCACTGTGCGACGCTCGTCAGGCCGAGCAGCCGCCGCGCTGCGATCCCGCCTACCGGGACGATCAGGCTCGAACGCAGGAGACGGAGCTCCCAGTCGCGCCAGAAGGCACAGAGCTCCTGCTCGCGCGCCGTCGGCGTGCGGTCGCCCCGACCGGAAGCGGCCTTGCCCGGGTAGCAGCGCGTCACCGACGCGCAGTAGAAGGTGGCGTAGAACTCGTCTTCGTCCATGTCGAGCCAGCGCCGCAGCGTGCGGCCGGCGCGGCCTCGCCAGGGCCGGCGCTCCTCGCCCTCGACGGCGCCCGGCGCCTGCCCGAGCATGTAGGCGCGCTGCCCCTCGTGGCCGTGGACGACGGGCCAGGACTCCAGTGGATACCCCGCCTCGAGGCAGGCGCGGCAGATGCGGTTGTCGCGCTGGAGCGAGCGGAGCGACCGATAGGCGGTGCGTCTCTGCGTCACGCAGGCGCGGCCACGACGACGAACCAGATTCCGCCGAAGAGCGTGCGACCGCCGCCGAGCTCGTCCGCAAGCTGCTCGGGCTCGAAGTAGCGCTTGTAGACCTGCCAGCACGAGCCATCTTTGAGCAGCCGTTCCTGCCATTCCTCGGGAGCGACCTCCTCGCGCAAGGCCGAATCGAGGACGATCAGCTGCGGCGCGACCCGGGCGGCCTGCGAGAGGAACCGACGCCGCTCCTCGTCCTGCAGGTGTCCGTAGAAGTGCCCTGTAAAGACGCGCTCGAAGGAGGCGTCCGCGAACGCGAGCTCGAGCGCGTCGCCGACCACGTATTCCGTCGCAGCGTCGCGCTCTCGCGCCACCTCGAGCATGTTCTCGCTCTGGTCGAGCGCGACGACGTGGCCGGGCAGGAAACGCGTGAAGTAGCCGCTTCCGCAAGCGACGTCCAGCGTTCGCGCCGGCGGCAGCGCCTCGAGCGCGGCCCTCAGCGCGACGAGCTCCTCCTCCCAGCCAGGGCGGACGCGGCCGTCATACACGCCGACACCGTCGATCCAGTCGTCGTATTCGCGGGCGCGGGCGTCGTAGTACGCCTTCATCGGCTCGTAGAGTAGTTCCGGTGCTGCCGCTCGAATCGGTGCCGAACTTCTCGGAGGGAAGGGAGAAGACGACGATCGACGCGATCGAAGCCGCTCTCGCCGAACACGCACGTCTCCTCGACGTCCACTCCGATCCCGACCACAACCGCTCGGTGTTCACGCTCGTGGGGTCCGAAGCCGAGCTCGTCGACGCGCTCGTGGCGGGTGTGTCCGTCGCGCGAGAGCGAATCGACCTGCGCCGTCACGAGGGTGCCCATCCCAGGATCGGTGCCGCCGACGTCGTGCCGCTGGTTCCGATCCGTCCGGATGACATGGACCGGGCGCGCTGCGCCGCGGTCGCGGTCGCGGAGGTGCTGGGCGGCCTCGGGCTGCCCGTGTTCCTGTACGGCGAGCTCGCGCCAGGGCGCGGCCCGGCCTTCTTTCGCCGCGGCGGGCCCGAGAAGCTGCAGCGGCGCCTCGACGCGGGGGAGCTCCGGCCGGACTACGGGCCGGCGCGGCTCGACGAGCGCGCCGGTGGTGTGGTCGTGGGCGCGCGGAGGCCGCTGATCGCGTTCAACGTCGAGCTGACAGGCGAACTCGCGACGGCAAGGGAGGTTGCGTCGCTCGTCCGGGAGCGGGACGGCGGCTTCCCCGGCGTGAGGGCGCTGGGGCTCGATCTCCCCAGGGCGGGCCGGGTGCAGGTGAGCATGAACGTCGAGGATTGGGAGGCGGCTGCGCTGGACGAGCTCGTCACGACGATCGAGCGTGAAGCCCGCGCCCGCGGTGCCGAGGTCGTGGGCTCGGAGCTCGTCGGCCTGATGCCCGCCGGCGCCGTAGCCGCCGCGGCTGGAGCCGCCCTGCGGGTCGACGGCTTCGACGCGTCCCGCGTGCTCGAGCTTCGGCTGCTGGACGAGATCGATGGCCACGGGCGCTGAGCGCCCGACGGCGATCGCCGCTCGCCAAGCCTCCGACTTGGCCGCCGCCGCCGTGTCAGGAATCAGCCGGCGGTTGACGCAATCCTGGCGCTAAGATCAAGACCCCGCTGGGCAAGCGCAAAGCCGCATTCCTCCAATGCCGTCCCCGCCGTCTAGGTCGCTAAATGCCGCGCCCGTGTGGCCTGGGTGAGGCCTAGAGCGCTCGCCTAGCGCTGCTGCCGCAGGATCTTGAAGATCTGGTTCTTTGGAGAGGCCAACGCGCCGGCGTCGGCGAGGATGAAGAGGCTCAGGGCCGCCGCCCGGAACCCCCACCACGGACGGCGGCGTGAGCCTTGGGCAACGTCTTAGTGGCGGTGCATCGCGCCCTTACCCATCCCCACCATCATCCAGATCATCGAGCCCATCATCACGACGCAGAACGCGCCCGCGATGATGGCCCACGGCGTCACGCCGAAGCCGAAAACACCTACGGCGAGGACGCCGACCAAGACGAGGAGAGCGCAGATGAGCAGGTGCGACCAGCCCATGTGCGTACCCAGCACGTGCATGGCGCACCTCCTTCCTGTTCCTCGAAAGATCTCACCCAGCCCGATTTCGGCATCGGTACGAACTACCGATTCGGCGTCAGCGGGAGAGTGCCGAGGGGCGGCCCGCCCGTCCGACTGCTCGT
>JBKOYZ010000153.1:0-10731 GCA_046725655.1 Actinomycetota bacterium
GGAGGTCGCGGGTTCGAGTCCCGTCGCTCCCGCTCTAGAAACCCGAGCTCCAATGGCTTTCTTTATGCCCTGCGGTTTCGTGGCTTGCGTGGCAGCACTTGGAGCAGTTCTGGTACCCGACAGGGGACGACGATCTCAAAGACGCAGAGGCGGTCTGGCTTCGCGGTCTTGGCCTGCTCTAAGGCCGCCCTCCGGACACAACGCCCGCCTTCCACGACACGTCGGCTTCTGTGCCCGAGACCCGCGACCCTCTCCTTTCATGCGCTCGATCGACACCCTCGGCGATCAGGCACGATCCGGGCACAGTGAAGTCCGTCGCTCTGCTTGTCCTGCTCGCGACCGCCCTCGTCCTGGCCGCAACTGCTTCCGGGCGAACCCTGCTGCTCGGCCGGTCTTGGCAGGGGCGGCCGATCCGCGCCGTTGAGGTCGGCAACCCGTCCGGGACGCCCGTCCTTGTCGTTGGGTGCATCCACGGCAACGAAACGGCGGGGATCGCGATCGCCCGTTCGCTCGAACGCCTGGCGCCACGCAAGCTTGACCTTTGGATCATCCCGGATCTGAACCCGGACGGAGTCGCGGCCGGCACACGCAAGAACGCGCACGGGGTCGACCTCAACCGCAACTTCCCCTGGCATTGGCGGCCGCTGGGCGGTGTCTACGAATCCGGGCCGCGGCCGCTTTCGGAGCGGGAGGCGCGGATCGCGCACGCCCTAATCCTGCGCTTGCACCCGCACCTGACGATCTGGTTCCACCAGCACCTCGACCTGGTCTGGGCCTCCGGAGGTGACCGGCGAATCGAAAAGGTGTTCGCCCGCGTCTCGGGGCTCCCTTACCGCCCGATGCCGCAGCTGGACGGCAGCGCGGTTGCCTGGCAGAACAACACCCTGCACGGGACAACGGCCTTCGTCGCCGAGCTACCGGCAGGGCAGCCGAACGCCGTACAGGTGGCCCGCTACGTGCGTGCGGTGCTCGCTGCCGCACACTCGGCGTGAGTTCGTCGTGCGCCAGTTCCCGGGATTCCGCGGCGCGGGAGGGCGGCGCTCGCCAGGTGCGCGCGGTGTCCCGTTTGTCAGTAACTCAACCCGGCGGTTGATTACCGGCCTTGGAGCAAAAACCGCCATCCTGTAGCAGCGCGCAGCCTGACTTCTTGGATCCCTCGTTGAGCTAGGCCTGACGGCGCGCTCGCGCCGAGCTCGACGTGACGCGCACGGCGCCGTGCTGGACGCAGTCGACGAACACGCACACGAGCTGGACGTCTTGCGCTTCGGGCGCCTGTCGAGGCCAGGCACGTACTACCTCATCACCGACACCGACGGCTCCGGCTGACACCGACGCACAGTCGGAGCGGCACGCAGCTCGGAGGTGACATGTCCATCTGCCCAGGCCCTTCCCTGCACGCGCTTCGGCTGGGCGTCGAAGCGCTCGCGCGCCTCTCCACCCGGTAGGCAACATTGAGACACCACGAGCGCGGGCACGCGCCTCCATCCACTCCCTACGATGACTTGATCGGATCCGTCGATAAGAGGTTCTCGTCGCCATGCTGATCGCGAAGCGAGAGATCGTTGAGCTGCTACGGAAGGCCGGACATTTCGAGGTAGCCGACGAGGCCGATCGGTCGCTGCCCGACCCAGTTGAGCTTGAGCGCGCAGCGGAGTTTGGTGCGCGCTACGGCATCACCAGAGACGAGCTGATCAGCCGCATGGGAGGCAGTCCCTAAAGCAGAAGCATCAGTCCACGAGGCGGTTAGGGGAGACTCCAACGGTAATTCCTGTCCGGTTGTCTGGGAGCAAGTGCCGGCGTCGACCGAGCATTTCACTCCGTCCGGTATGGCGCCTACGGGGAACTGCGATAGCGCTCCTGGACGTTCCCCTCCGTCGAGACGGTCTGAATGAACGACCCCAGAGGATGCTCCCCTTGGGGGGCGACGAACCGGGGCCCGTTCGCCGAGGTCGATGAGATCCGGTCACGCCCGACGTCGCGGGTTCGAGTCCCGTCGCTCGCACTGAGGCTATCGAGCGGGCCGACGCGATCTGTGCCCGTTACGGCGCGCTCGAGGCGCCGCTGCGGGCGGCGCTCCCGAAAGACGGCTCACCCGAGGCCTACAGCGGGTCGCCGAGCTCCTGCCGCAACTCGGCGCGCTGCTCCGGCAGCAGACCGCCGAGCTCGCGGAGCTCGAGCCGCCTTCGGAGCTGGCGGACGAGTGGTCCGACAACCTCGCCCGCCTGATCCGCTCCGCCGACCTGCTCGACGCTGGAGGCGACGCCGCCGCGGCCCGCGATCGCGCCCGTTTCGTCGCAGCCGCAACCGAGGCACGCGCGGTCGAGCTCGAGATGGGCGCTTTCGCGCGGCGGGTCGGCTTCAAGGTCTGCGGTAGCGGCGTCTAGCCGGCATCGGCCTAAAGAGAGCTCGCGGACATCGCGAGCCTCAGCACCCGCCGGGTCCGCGAGGCCGGGGGAAGGAGCGGCTCGCCGGCCTCGACGAGCTCACGCCGCGCACGAATACTCTGGTCATGGCGACCACCCTGTTTGCGATCGGCTCCGTGGTCGAGCTCGCCCGTGAGGTCGGGGACGCCTGCTGGAGAGCCGGTGTTGACGTCGGCAAACTTCATCCTGTTCGGACGATGTCCAACGGCCGCCGGACGCCGAACATCGACGCGGAAAGGTCTCCGACGAAGGAGCGGTAGTGGACGACCTGGGAGCAGCATTCTGGCTCAAGGTGGTCGGCGCGGTACTCGCGGTGTGTGTTGGCGGGTTCCTCCTTTTCTGGCTACTCGGAAGGGCCTGGTACGCGTGGGGCGCATTTGGGGCGCTTCTAGCCGGCTTCGTGATCGTTGTCGGCCTCGCGTGGCTCTACGACCGAACGCACGCCAAGTCGTCCTGGGACGACCTGGGCACGTAGCGCGCTGACGCCTCGCCGCAGCGGCGCTTTTTTGGAGTTGGGGCGGCGCATGACGAGGTGATGAAAAGCCGACTCGCGCCGGCCGCCGGCGAGCCGGGGCCCCGGCTCGGACCGGGGCGGGGTAGGCGGTGCCGCGTCTGCGCCGGCACCTCTCGGCGTGCTCCCCTTAGCTGGAGCTCGCCGGCGACCCCTGCCCGGCGCCCCGCCAGAAAAGCCGGCGGCCGCGCGACCTCCCCCTGCTCGGAACGGACCCCTTTAGCGGGTCCCTTCTGCGTGCGGGTGGCGGCGCGATCGCAGTCGCGGCAGGAGGCGCGGCGGCCGTCGCGTTTCACGCCGCGGTCGCGGTGAACGTGGAGAGCGGCTGTAGCTTCCGGCACCTCGAGCAGCGTTTCGTCGGCTCGCCGGCCTCGACGTCGGCCGGCTCGACGACGTCGTCCCGCGAAAACTCGTCTCAGGCTGAGACGAGTTAACGCCACCGCCGTTCCCGACATCTCGGCCATGCAGATCTACGGGGACGTGCTCGTCCCGAGACTCTTCACGCCGTGGGCGCGGCTGGTTGCAGCGACTTTCGCTCGTCACCGGGTACGGTCCTTGCTTCCATCCCGCGCTGATCCCCCATGCGCTTCGCGAGCTCGCCACAACGGGACTGATACGAAGCCAGCAGCCGACACGGGTCACGCCTCCCCGGTAAGTCACGACAGCGCCGTAGGGCGCGATCCGCCCGAACGCCTGGAGGTAGCCGGCCTGCAGGTTCGCAGCTTTGTTCGCACGGGCCAGACGTGCGAGAGCCGTTTCATCGCTCATCTCCACCCGAACGCTCGCGCCCGGCGCACGCGATGGGATCGGGGCAGTTGGTGATCTAGAGGCCGAAAGTACGCTTCGCTAGGACTTACGGCGAACTACTGAACATCAGTCGGTGCTGTCTGCCGATGCGCACGGGGCTTGTCAGCTCCAACCTGCACATGACGCCGGCAAGGAGGAACCGAAATGCAGCCGATACGAGGGGACGGTGCGCACCTCGAGCGCTACGTCGTTGCCGCTGGGTTGAAGCCAGGTGAGGCCGCCGCCGCAGAGCGGCTGCTCTCGGCAGGACCACCGTTCGATCCCGCCGAGGCCGGTCTCTCCGCTCACGCGGCCTACCTCGGCAAGGATCAGGTCTACCTTGTCTTCGAAGGCGAAGGCGCCCGCAGCAAGGCGCTCAACCTGGCACGGAAATACATGCTGGACGTGACGCGCTGGCAGAGCATCATCAGGGACTTGCCGTCGCAGGTGGAGGACGTTCCGCCGAATGCACAGTGTCTCTATCGATGGCCATCCGACCGCTGATCGAGACCGACGCGCGCGGCGCCCGCGTTTCCAGCCGTCACTGGTACCTCAACGCCTCGGCCGGATAGATGCGTGAGGCCCGGCGCGCCGGCGCGAATGTCGTCGCGAGAGCGATGACATAGACGACGAGGAAGATCACAGCAAGCGTCTCCCACGGAACGACGAAGGCCATGTTCTCCCAGCTCGGCGTCCGCCTCGAGTCGGCTATGACGTTGTAGGCGACGGCGAGGCCGAGGCCGCTGCCGACCACGATCGACGTCAGTGCGATGAACGACGACTCGAGCAGGAAGCTCAGCTGAACCATCCGCTTGCGGAACCCGATCGCCCGCAGGACTCCGATCTGCTGGCGCCGCTCGACGACGGCGCGGGCCGTGATCACGCCGAGAGCGGCGACGCCGACGATCAGGCCGAGACCCATGAAGCCCATGATCAGGCGGTCGAACGTCATGTTCGCGGCGACGACGTCGCCGAGCAACTTCTTCAGCGAGTCTGCCTCCATCCCGTTCGCGAGGAACGTCGACTCGAGTTTCTTCGCCGTCGACTTCGCGTCGACGCCGGGAGCGAGGGCGAAGAGGTGTGTCGTCGGCGCGACGCGCGCGCCGAAGACCGGCGCGAGCGTGGCCTGCGACGTCCAGATCCCGGCCATGAACTCAGGCGTGCTGTCCGAGAGGACGCCGATCACGGTCAGGACGAGCCGCTTTCCGGTCTGCGCGTCCCGAACCGCAACCTTGACCGGCGTGAACGTCTTGTCCTCGAGGTAGAAGCCCGAGAGCTGGAACTCCGCGGCCGGGCTGCCCCAGTTCGCCTTGCGGGGGACGGTGTACTGGTCGACGACGGCGAGGCCTCGGCGCTCGCGGAGCGCGCGCCACACGGCCGCCGCCGAGTCGTAGCCGCGTGCCCGCGCCGCCAGGCGGTAGGTCGTGTGGCTGAGGAACGTTGGATCGGCACCGTTGACGAGGTAGGACTTCTCCTTCGAGCCGGTTCCGAGCTGGCGCACCTTGACCGGCAGCGTCGAGTCGCTCGACACGAAGCGGAAATCGCGTGGGTTCAGGCCGCGCGCGCGGGCGAGCGCTCCGCGCATGTCGGTGATCGGCGCGGCCGCGGACGTCGAAGCGCGCACGTCGAACCCACCGCCGAACGACTTCACGTCGTTGAAGGCATGCACGAACGCGCCCGTCGTGGTCGCGCCGACGACGAGCGTGAACACGACGAGCGTGAACATCGCCAGCGTCACCCCAGTCCGGAAGAGGCTGCGCAGCGGATACGCGACGGCCATGCGCAGTACCGGTGCGAGCCCGCGAACGCGGCCGAGGGACCCAACCAGCGCGCCGAGGAGCAGATCGGCGTTGTACATGATCGTCCACGTCGCGCCGACGACGATCATCAAGCCACCGAAGAGGAAGATCGCGAAGCTGACCTTCAGGTCGCCGAACAGCCAGCGGCTGATCGGCAGCACGAACCAGACGATCAGCGCGAGGCCTGCGCCCGTCTTGGCGAGCCGGTCCGGCACTCCCAGTAGACGCACGAGCGGCACGAGGCTCAAGATCACGAGCGACACCCCGAGGCCGAGGACGACGGCGTCCTCCGCGCCGACGCCGCTGACGATGAGCAGGCTGCCCAGCACGATTCCGGCGAGCGCCAGCAGCCAGCGGCGTTTGCGTCCTTTCTCGATCGGTGGCTCGGGCAGGTTCCGGATCGCCGTCGAGATGTTCATCCGACTCACGCGCCATGCCGACACTGCGACGACCACGAAAGTCAGCAACACACCCAGCCCATAGCCGATGACGAGGCTCTCCGGCTTCACCGAGTATGAGATCGTGAAGTCGCCGAGCCCGGCGAACGCACGCGCCATGACGAAGACCATCGCGTATGCGACGGCCGCGCCGATGAGGACGCCGATCGCGGCAGCAATCAGATCGTAGGCGGCGCCCTCGTACACGAACATCTGCACCAGGTGCCCGCGTCGCGTGCCGACGGCGCGAGCGATCCCGAGCTCACCCCTGCGCTCGGCCGCGAGCATCACGAAGATCAAGAAGATCAGCAGGATTCCCGCGGCGATCGAGAACGAGCCGAAGGTCGTGAAGAACGACATGAACGTGGCGCCTTCCTTGTCGGCGACCTCGAGCGCCTTCTGCTTCGTCCTGTCGGTCTCGAGGCCGAGCGGGCTCACCGTCGGCTTGAGCAGCTTCACGACGGCTTTCGAGTCGGAGACGCCACCGGTGTTCGAGACGAAGATCGCCCTGACGAGTCCTGGTCTGCCGAGAAACCGCTGCGCCGCGGCAAGCGGCATCATCACGCCGGCGTCGTTGGTGGCTGCGCCCTCGTAGTGGACGATCGCCTTCACGCGGGCCGTGGCGATCCTGCTCCCGGCGAGGATGCGGAGTGTGTCGCCGGCCTTGGCGTCGAGCTTCTCGGCGGCCTTCGCGTTGAGAAAAATCTCGCCCGGAGCGAGGTCGGCGAGGGAGACGTTCTTACCGTCGGCGCGGATGTCGCCGAACCCGTGCAGGCGTTTGGGAGCGCTCGCGAAGAGCGTTACGCGTGGCTCGTTCTGCCGACTGGAGACGTCCTGGACCGCGGTCGGCTCGACGATCACTGGCGCGACGCCATCGACGAGCCCAGAGCCGCGCGCCGCTGCAGCGATCCGGTCGGCGTAGTGGACGGGAAAGTAGCGGACTCCGGTCGCGTCACTGCCGGAGACGAGCGACGCCTCCACACCCTTCGCCGCGACGACTTCGTCCGTCTTGCCGAGCGCGGTCACGGCTGCGGAGCGGATCGTGTAGCTCATCGTGTCGCCCGTCGCGAGCGCCGCGGTGATGATCGCGGTACCGAGCATCAGCCCCGCGACGATGAGGACGCTACGACCCCGGCGGCGGCGGACGTTCCGGACGCCTAGGCGAAGGAAGATGCGGTTGCGAAGCGCGAGCGCGCCGACCGCGGCGAGCACCACGGCGAGGACGATCGCGAGCGCGACGGCCAGGCCGCTAACCGGAATTCCGAAAAGCGTGCTCATGGCTCCTCCTCAGCTGAAGGTCGGTGCAGGCGCGTCGACGACCGAGACCTCGTAGGCCTCGCGCCCGGGCGGCGAGCGCAGCAGGGTGACGAACTTCTGCACGTTCGCCCGGTAGAGCCCGCTAGCGAGAGTCCGGTCCGCAGCTTCCTCGTCCCGCCAGAACGTCATCACGAGCGCCTTTCCTTCCGGCGTCGTCAGCACGTAACAGCCCTCGTAGCCCTCCTCGTCCCGCAACTCGGGCAGGACCGCATCTTCGAAATGCTCGACGGCGTGGGGGACGCTCATCCGGACGCTGTCGATCTCAGCCAGTGTGACTCGAGCGACCATGGTTCACCTCCAGCAGTTCCACGTCGACGATCTCGCCGTCGACCATTCGCACAATCCGGTCGGTCGAGCGGCCGACGCCGATGTCGTGGGTGACGATCAGAAACGTCAGCCCGTGCTCCAGGTTGAGCCGGCGCATCAGCTCGACGATCTCCTCCGCGTTCTCGCTGTCGAGGTCGCCGGTAGGCTCATCCGCCCAGACGATCGCCGGCTCGTTGACGAGCGCGCGCGCGATCGTCACGCGCTGCCGCTGTCCTCCGGAGAGCTCGTCGGGCACGTGGGCGGCGCGCTCGCGGAGCCCGACCATCTCCAGCGCGTCCAGCGCCTTACGGCGGGCTTCCTTCGCCGGCACGCGCGCGACGAGCAGCGGCAACTCGACGTTCTCGACGCTCGTCAGCACCGGCATCAGGTTGTAGAACTGGAAGACGAAGCCCATCCGCTTCGCGCGGTAGTCGGTTCGCTCCTCGTCCGACATCGCGCCCAGCGAGACGCCCTCGATGAGCACATCTCCGGAGTCGATGCTGTCCAGTCCCGAGAGGCAGTTCAGGAGCGTCGTCTTGCCCGACCCGCTCGGCCCCATGATCGCGACCATTTCTCCCGGGGTGACCGAGAAGGTGATCGCGCGGAGTGCCTGCACCTGAACCTTGCCGGTGTCATAGGTCTTCTGGACCTCGAGGGCCTCGACAATCGGCCCGGGCACCGGAGGCGGGGCGGAAAGCACGGCCGGACGCGGCGCCCTTTCTGCGACAGAAATGGCCATTGCAGCCTCCTTCGCGGTGTCGGTACGAGAATCTCCGACCGCGCGCGAACCCGAATCGGCGCTTGTCCGCGTATCGGGTTCGGCAAAGTACGACTACGACGACAAAGGAAGCGCCTTCAGCCCGCCTCGAGGAGCGACGCCGCGTTCTTCCTACAGCCCTAAACGGCTGCCTTCGCCTTCTCGTCGGCTCCTGCGTTTGCCAACTTCGGGTCGAAGCGTGCGACGAGCACCGGGCAGGGCGCGTGGTGGAGCAGGCCGGTAGAGACGCTGCCGAAGACCAGCCGGCGGAGTGGACCCCAGCCGTGGGAGCCGACCACGATCAGCGCGGCCCCCGTGTCCGCTGCGGTCCGTCCGACGACCTCCACCGGATCGCCCAGACGCTCGAACGACTCGGCGCGGACGCCGACTGCGGCGGCGCGCTGAAGCGCCCTGGTCGTGGCCGCGTGCGCACGCTCCTTCTCGGTCTCGTCGACCGGAGGGTACGTCCCCGGCGTTGCGTAGGCGTACGTCGACGCCGGCTCCCAGGCGGCGACGACGAGCAGTCGCGCACCCGCCTCGTGCGCCAGTTCGATCGCGATCTTCGTCGCCTGCTCGGCCGAAGGCGACCCGTCCGTAGCGAGAACGATCGGGTTCATCTCGGCACCTCCTTTCAGCCCGAGGCTCGCACCGGCCGGCTGACATGTCATCGGGGCCATGCCGGATCGGCCGTGCGGCCTTTCCGCATAGGCCCCGATGCGTAGTTCCCCGTGCGTGTGATCAGGAAGCCGCCCGATGCCATCCGCTCCGCGGCGACGGACGATGGCGCCACAACGAAAACCGTTCAGCCCCGCTGACGAAGGAGGAACAATGAACAAGATCCTGATCGCAACCGACGGTTCGTCCTCGGCGACCGCGGCAATCGAATTCGGGGTCGAGCTCGCATACCAGCAGGGCGCACAGCCGATCTTTGTCCACGTCGCGCCGGCGCTCGACCACATTCCGATGGGCGGGATCGCGCCGACCGGGGCGGTGCCGCACGAGCTGTCCGAGCTCGACCGACGACCGCTCGAGGCCGCGGTGGAGCTTGCCGACGAACACGGCCTCGACGCCGAGACGGAGCTCCTGCAGGGTGATCCCGCAGACGAGGTCGTCGCCTTCGCGGACTCGATCGACGCCGACCTGATCGTCGTCGGCTCGCGCGGGCACGGAGCCCTCGCCAGCGCCGTCCTCGGCAGCGTCTCGCGCGGCGTCCTGCACGAGGCGCGAAGGCCGGTACTGGTCGTGCGCGGCGTCAAGGCGCGAGCCGAATTGGTCACCCACTAGTGGAGTCGGAACCCGAAAGGAGCTCAACATGTCGACAACGCCTGCAGAGATCGAAGCCGGCGAGTTGATGTCGCGGAAGTTCCTCGCCGTCGCGCCCGAGGACACGCTTGGCGAGGTGGCCGAGAAGCTCGCTGCCCTGGATGCCGGCTCCGCCATGGTCGTCGATTTCGGCCGTCTGGCCGGAATCCTGACCTCGCGCGACGTCATCCGTGCGATCGCCGAGCGGGTCCATCCGAGCGAAGCCCGCGTCCACGAGTGGATGACGGCCGATCCGGTCACGGCGGCGCCGACCACGCCGGCCGACGAGGCGGCGCGTCTGATGCTCGCCGGCGGGTTCCATCACCTGCCGATCACCGAGGATGGCCGCCCCGTCGGCATCGTCGGCCTCCGAGCCGTGGTCGGCGCGCTGCGGCCGGCTTGGCCCGGGTTCTGACAGATCGCACGAGCGCGCCCGTCCACGGCCGACGCGCGCCCGCCGTTCTTCGAAGTACGTAGTTTCGGCGTTTCGATCAGCAGCGGCCCCGATGCCGCCGAGCGACCTGCGCGAGAGCATTCAGGGTGAAGGTGAGGGCGATGAAACGCAGTTTCCAAGCAGCGTTTTTCGCGAGCCTTGTCGTATTGCTTCTGCTCGGTGTCTCCGCGGCCGCAGCGACGGCACCCGCCTCGAGCTACGCGACGCTCGCGAAGCCGCACCGGCTCGTGCTTTCAAACGACCTGATCCAGGCCTTCGCACAGGACGGCAACACGGTCGCCTGGATCAATTCGCGCAGCGACCTGTACCGCGTCCGCGCCCGCAACCTCGCCAGCGGCAAGAGCGTCATCCTGGGCGCCGCCAACAACTATCGCGCGACCCTGCGGCCCCCGACGCTAGCCGTCGCCGGGACTCGCGTGCTCTGGACGACCTGTTGGTTCGGTACGCGCCTGTACGTCGTCGGCCGCACGACGACGGTGGCCGAGCAGAGCAAGCGACACCGGCCGAAGCCGGTCTTCCTCTTCGAGCTCGGACAGGGGAGCGAGAGCGGAAGCGACGGCTACTTCGCCGGCGCGACCGGAGACGGCTCGACGCTCGTCTACGGCTGGACTCACCTAAGCGCCGTCGGTCAGCCGCCGG
>JBKOYZ010000064.1:0-14580 GCA_046725655.1 Actinomycetota bacterium
GGGCGCCCAGTCGCCCGCTGCCAGCGTCTCGGCCACGGTTTCGGCGATGCCTAGGAACGCGAGTCGGCCCGCGAGGAAGGCGCCGACCGCGACCTCGTTCGCCGCGTTGAAGGCGCAAGGACGGGTCCCGCCGTTCTCGCCGGCCTCGCGCGCGAGCGCGAGGAGCGGGAACGTCTCGAAATCCGGCGCCTCGAACTCGAGCACGACCCCGGCAGCGAGGTCGAGCGGCGGGATCGGCGTCGCAGCCCGCTCGGGATAAGTCAGAGCGAACGAGATCGGCACCCGCATGTCGGGGTAGCCGAGGTGGGCCAGCGCAGCCCCGTCGCGGAAGCGGACGAGCGCGTGCACGGTGGAAGTCGGATGGATCACGACGTCGATCTCGTTGTAGTCCAGGTCGAACAAGAAGTGGGCCTCGATCAGCTCGAGCCCCTTGTTCGCCAGGGTTGCGGAGTCGACAGTGATCTTCGGGCCCATGTCCCAGGTCGGGTGGGCGAGCGCCTCATCCGGCGTCACGTCCGCGAGGTCGTCACGACTCCGGCCGCGAAAGGGGCCTCCAGAGGCTGTGAGCACGAGCGAGTGAACGCTCTCGGGATCTCGTCCTTGGAGGCACTGGAACGCGGCCGAGTGCTCGCTGTCGACGGGGAGGAGCCGCCCACCCCCGCGTCGCCATGCCTCCGTCGCCAGCTCGCCCGCCGCCACGAGGCTCTCCTTGTTCGCGAGTGCGAGGTCGATGCCCCTCTCTAGCGCCCAGAGTGTGCCCGGCAGGCCAGCGAAGCCGACGACTGCGTTCAGGACGACGTCGGGCTGAGCCCGTTCGAGCAACTGAGTCAGGTCGCCTCCGACCTGCGTCAGCGGTGCGAGGCCGTCGATCGGCTGCGAGCCCGACGCGGCGGCGACGAGGTCGAGCTCGCGATGCGCCTCGATGATCTCCAGCGCCTGACGCCCGATCGAGCCCGTGGCCCCGAGAAGGGCGACACGCTTCATTGGCCCAAAGAATACGAGCGGCGGCGTCCCTCGGATCTTGCGACCGGCCGTTTCGAACACGTCGGGGGACTGTCCCCGAACATGCGTCGAAGCCCTAGGCCCAACCGAAAGCCCGGATCAGGTAGTAGGACGCGATCGAGGAGAAGAGCAGCGCGTCGATCCGGTCGAGCATGCCGCCATGACCCGCGAGCAGGCGGCCCGTGTCCTTGACGTTCATGTCCCGCTTGAGCGCCGACTCGAAGAGGTCGCCGAGCGGCGCCGCGATCGCGATGAGCGCGCCGAGCGCAACGGACTCGCCGACGGTCAGGAAGTGCTGGTGGTAGAGCGCGAAGAACGGGACGAGGATCGCCACGATGGTGCCGCCGATCAAGCCCTCCCACGTCTTTCCGGGCGACAGCACCGGCGCGAGCTTGTGCCGCCCGATCAGGATGCCGGTGAAGTACGCGAAGGCGTCCGAGGCAAACACGGTCAGCAGCACGGTGAAGATCGCGAGGCGGCCGTGCTCCGGGATCGCGCGCAGCAGGAGGGCGTGCGCCAGCCCTAGTCCGATCCAGGCGACACCGAGCACCGTCGTCCCGATCGCCACCGTCATCGACTGGCGCGTGTCCGACACGCCCTTGAGGACGAATGCGAGCGCGAGCGTCGCCAGGAATCCGGCCGTCATCCACGGAATCCCGCCGAGCTGAGCCCCGAGCAGCGCCAGGAACGCGCCGGTGAACCCCGCCAGCACCAGCGGGCGCAGCGGGCGAGTCATCCGGTAGAGCTCGTGCAACGCGATCAGCGCCGCGACGACGGCAAGAAACCACAGCCACCAGCCGCCCAGATACACAAGGCTGAGCACGGCCGGCAAGAGGACCGCCCCGACGACGATCCGCGACCAAAACGGGGTCAGCGCGCCACCTACCTGCCACCGAAGCGCCGTTCGCGATTCGCGTACTCGGCGAGCGCCGCGCGAAGCTCGTCGGCCCCGAAGTCGGGCCAGAGCGTCTCGACGAAGACGAGCTCCGAATACGCCAGCTGCCAGAGCAGGAAATTGGAGATCCGCTGGTCGCCCGAGGTCCGGATCAGCAGGTCCGGGTCCGGCATCTCCGGCTCGTAGAGCGCGCGAGCAAACGTGTCCTCGTCGATCTCCTCGGGTGCAACGCCCGCACGCACCAGGCGCTTCGCGGCCTCGGCCAGCTCCGCCCGGCCGCCGTAGTCGAACGCGATCCAAAGAGCGAGCCGCTCATTCGTGCCGGTCCGCGCTTCGAGCTCCGCCATCTTGTCCTGGAGCTCGTCCGGGGCGCGGTCGCGACGGCCGACGAACCGCACGCGCACTCCCTGCTTCGCGAGATCCGGGAGCTCGCGGTCGATCGTCTCGCCGAAGATCTCCATCAACGAGTCGACCTCCTCGGGCGGCCGCGTCCAGTTCTCGGTCGAGAAGCCGTAGACGATGAGCGCGCCGATCCCGAGGTCGATCGCGGCCTCGACCGTCCTACGGAGAGCGCGAGTGCCCTCGCGGTGGCCTTCGGCGACCGGGAGCCCACGTGAGATCGCCCAGCGCCCGTTGCCATCAAGGATGATCGCCACGCACGCGACCGGCTCAGGTGGCTCCGCCGATGGCTCGCGTCGCCGACGGATCCAGTTCAAGAGGTTCATCTTCTGTCGCGAGCGAAGCGAGGCGAGAAACTGGCCCCGCGCACGGCTTCGCTTGCGATGCCGCTTGAAAGGTCGGGCGATTCATTCGCGCGACCGTTGCCTGCGCGGAGCATTTTTCGCGGCTTAGACTTCGAGGATCTCCTCCTCTTTCCGCTTCAGGAGGTCGTCGATCTTGTGCGTGTGCTCGTCCGTGAGCTTCTGCACGCGCTCCTCGGCCCGGTGCTCCTCGTCGCTTCCGACCTCGCCGTTGTCGACTAGCTCCTTCAGGTGGTGCATGACGTCGCGCCTGACGTTGCGGACGGCCACGCGCCCATCCTCGGCCATGTGGCGGGCGACCTTGACGAGCTCCTTGCGCCGCTCTTCGGTGAGCTGTGGGATCGGCAGCCGGATGATCTTGCCGTCGTTGGACGGCGTCAGGCCGAGATCGGACTCCTGGATCGTCCGTTCGATCGTCGACAGCGAGCTGGGGTCGAACGGCTGCACGGTCAGGAGCCGCGGCTCGGGCGCGTTGATCGTCGCGAGCTGCTTCAGCGGCGTCCTCGTTCCGTAGTAATCGATCTGGACGCGGTCCAGCAGCGCGGCTGAGGCGCGGCCCGTCCGAAGCGTGTTGAACTCGTGTTGCGCCGACTCGACGGACTTGTCCATCCGGCGGGTCGCGTCCTGAACCAGCTCATCGATCGTCATTGGGCCGCTCCGGGTGTCGGGGTCGAGACGATGGTGCCGACGCGCTCGCCGTCGACGACACGGCGGATGTTGCCGTCGGCGAGTGCGAAGACGTAGATCGGCAGGTGATTGTCCATGCAGAGCGAGAGCGCCGTCGTGTCCATCACCTTCAGGCCGCGCTCGATCGCCTCCAGGTGCGTGATCTCCGGTAGGAACTCGGCTTCGGGGTCGTGGCGCGGATCGCCGCCGTAGACCCCTTCGACGGCGTGCTTGGCCATCAGGATCCCGTCGGCACCGATCTCGAGCGCTCGCAACGCGGCTGCGGTGTCGGTGGTGAAGAACGGGTTGCCGGTGCCGGCGGCGAAGATGACGATCCGCCGCTTCTCGAGGTGCCTGATCGCGCGCCTGCGGATGTACGGCTCGGCGACCTCGGACACCTCGATCGCGGACAGCACGCGTGTGGCGGCGCCGCGGCGCTCGAGCGCGTCCTGAAGCGCGAGGGCGTTCAGGAGCGTCGCGAGCATGCCGGCGTAGTCGGCCGTCGCGCGGTCCATGCCCTCCGCGGCGGCGGCCATGCCGCGGTAGATGTTTCCGGCGCCGACCACGATGGCGAGCTCGACGCCTTGCTGGTGGACGTCGAGAATCTCGCCCGCGATCGCGTCGATCCGGTCGCGGTCGAGACCGTATTCCTTCTCGCCCATCAGCGCCTCGCCGGACAGCTTCAGCAGCACTCGGCGGAAGGCCGGCTTGCGTGCCCGCTCGCTGCCAGCGGCTTCCTCGACTCTCGCCACGGCCGCTATCCGAGCTGTAGCCGCTCGAACTCGAGCACCTCGGCGCCCTCGTCGCGAAGCGCGTCGCCGACGGTCTTCGCCGTGTCGTGGATCCACGGCTGCTCGGTCAGGACCTGCGCGGCGAAGAAGCGCTTGTTCAGCATCCCCTCGACGATCTTGTCACGCACCTGCTCGGGTTTCGACTGCACCTCGTCGGAGTTGAGGAAGATCTCGCGTTCCGCTGTCACCGTCTCCGCCGGGACGTCGTCGCGCCCGATCCACTGCGGCGAGGACGCCGCGATGTGCATTGCGACCTTCCGCGCGACCTCCTTCGAGCCGCCGCGGACCTGGACGAGGACGCCGAGCTTGTTCGCCGGCGGGTGCGCGTAGCCCTCGATCACGGCCCCGTCGACGGCTTCGAATCGCGCCGCGCCCGCGACGACGATGTTCTCGCCGAGCTTCCCCGACAGCTCCTGCCGTTCCTGCTCGAGCTGCTCTTCCGCACCGGGGCCGTCCTGCTCGACAGCCTCGAGCACCTTCTTCGCGTAGGCGAGAAACTCGTCGTTGTTGGAGACCGGCTCGGTCTCGCAGCCGACGGCCACGATCACGCCGCGTTTCGCGTCCTCGCCGACGCGGTAGCCGACCTTGCCCTCCGGCGTCTCGCGGCCGGCGCGCTTCGCGGCGCTGGCCATCCCCCGCTCGCGCAGGAGCTTCTCGGCCGCCTCGAGATCGCCGTTCGCGTCCTGCAGGGCGCGCTTGCAGTCCATCATCCCCGCCCCGGTGCGGTCCCGGAGCTCCTTGACCAGCGCCGCCGAGATCTTCGCGTTGCCGTCCGTCACGACGCCTCCTCGGTTCTCGCTTCGGACGCGGTGGCCGTCTGCGCATCCTCGCCCGGGCCTTCCTGCGCGCCGGGCTGCTCGGAGGCGGGACCGGCCTCGACCTCCCCGGCGGCTGGTGCCTCCGGCGCCGACTCGGGCTCGAGTGCCGACTCGGGTTCGGGCTCCTCGACCTCCCCGGCGGCGGCCATCTCCTCCGCTGTCACCCGGCGGCCGCCGGCCTCGATCGAGTCGGCGATCACACGCGTTACGAGCTCGCACGAACGGATGGCGTCGTCGTTGCCGGGGACGACGTAGTCCGCCTCGTCGGGGTCGCAGTTGGTGTCGACGAGCGCGATGATCGGGAGCTCGAGCCGTCGCGCCTCGCGTACCGCAAGCTGTTCCTTGCGCAGGTCGACGACGAAGACGGCGTCCGGTTGCTTGCGCATCTCCGCGACTCCGCCCAGATTCGTGTCCAGCTTCTCGAGCTCGGCGAGCATTGCGATCCGCTCCTTGGGCGGCAGCAGGTCGAGCTGGCCCTCGTCGCGCAGGCGGCGGAGCTCGTGCAGCCGATCGATCCGGTTCGAGATCGTCCGCCAGTTCGTCAGCAGCCCGCCGAGCCAGCGATGGTTGACGAACGGCATGCCGACGCGCTGCGCCTGCTCGGCGATCGCGTCCATCGCCTGCTTCTTCGTGCCGACGAAGAGGATCGAGCCCCCGCGCTCGGCGACGTTGCGCGCGAATGCCGCCGCCTCCTCGAGGTGTTCGAGGGTCTGCTGCAAATCGATGATGTAGATGCCGCCCCGCTCGCCGAAGATGAACCGCTTCATCTTGGGATTCCAGCGGCGCGTCTGGTGGCCGAAGTGGACGCCGGCCTCCAGAAGATCTCGCATGCTGACGACTGCCACGGGCTGAGCCCCTTTCTGTTGGTTTGGGTGAAGTGCTCCGGCGGGCCTGGATGGGACCGGCGCGTCGTCTGCACCGGCACCTCCACCCAGCCGATCCGCCGGGTCGGGGGCGAAAACCGTTGCATCTTAGCAACGGCTGAAACGTTCAAACCCTCACGTCACCGGGGCTCTCTGCCGATAGCAGACGTATGGCCGTGGAGACCGGCACGACGTCGTCGGCGCTCGCTCGGGTCGCGGAGGAGATTCGGGTCGAGGGGTGGGCACTTGCGCTCGCGGTCGTCGAGGAAGGGCTGCGCGACGACGCGATCCCTCCGCTGGCGCGGCTCGGCCGGATCGGCCAGCTCGGTGACATGCCGACCTTCATCGAGGAGCTCGCGGAGCAGCTCGTCCACCCGCAGCTCGACCGCCTTCGGCGCGGCGGCCCGCTCGCGGCGCTCGTACGTGACCATGCGCGCGAACGGGAGGCGCTCGGTTTCGCGCCTCGCGATATCGTCACCGAATTCCTGCTTCTGCGCCGTGTTCTCTGGCGCGCCGTCCAGGAGCGCAGCGCGACGCTCGTCGCGGACGACCTGCTGGTGCTCGAGCAGCGGTTGAACGACGCGCTCGACCGGCTCGTCATCGAGTGCGTCGTCGCGTACTTCGACCGCGCAACCTCCGAGCTCGTCTACAAGGCCCGCCATGACGCGCTCACCGACCTGCTCAACCACGCGGCCTTCATCCGCGAGCTCCAGCTCGAGCTCGAGCGCGCCGGGCGGTACGGGCACGGCCTCACCCTCGTTTTCTTCGACTTCGACAAGTTCAAGCAAATCAACGACACCCACGGCCACCGGGAGGGCGATCGGACACTGCGCACGATCGCACGGCTGCTGCAGGCCGAGCTTCGGCGCACCGACGTGGGGGGCCGGGTCGGCGGCGACGAGTTCGCGGCGTTCCTCATCGAGTCCGACGAGGATTCGGGGCGCAATTTCGTCGCGCGCCTGCGCGCCCGCCTCGACTCCCTGATCGCCTCCGGCGAGCTCGCCCTGCCGGTGACGCTGAGCGCAGGCATTGCCCAGTATCCCGACGAGGCGCGCGACGTCGACGCGCTCTTCCGGCTTGCCGACCAGCGCCTCTACGAAGCGAAGCGCGCCAGGGCCGCCTGAAGCTCCTCCGGTAGCGGCGACTCGGCCTCGACCCGCTCCCCGCTGAACGGGTGCGAGAAGGCGAGCGAGGCTGCGTGCAGGAACTGGCGGTCGAGCTCGGGGTCGGGGACGCCGTAGACGGAGTCGCCGACGACCGGGAGGTCGATCGCGGCCAGGTGGACGCGGATCTGGTGCGTGCGGCCCGTTTCGAGCGTGACCACGAGCAGGGCGTGACCCGGCAGCAGGCGCTCGACCTCGAAGTGCGTGACCGCCGCGCGCGGCGTGTCCGTGTCGAGCGAGCGCCGCGTCGGCTCGTGCCGGTCACGGCCGATCGGAGCCTCGATCCGGCCGCGGCGGGACCGCGGGCGTCCCTTGACGAGCGCGAGGTACCGGCGCTCGAGACGGCGCCGCCGGGCGAGCGCCTGCAGGCGCCGATATGCCTCCTCCGACCGAGCGACGACCAGCAATCCCGACGTGTCGCGGTCGAGCCGATGGACGATTCCCGGCCGCTCCGGCACGTCACCGCCGGCGATCTTGCCGACGAGCGCATGGACGAGGGTGCCCTCGTCATGGCCCGGAGACGGGTGCACGACGAGACCCGCCGGCTTGTCGACGACCAGCAGGTGCTCGTCCTCGTACGCGATCCTGAGCTCGCGTGCCTCGGGCCGCAGCCCTTGGGCGCGCGCCGGTGGCTCCAGCTCGAGCTCCTCCCCGCCCGCCAGCCTGTGGCTCTTCGCCCGCGCGCCGCCGTCGAGCCGCACCGCGCCGGCCGCGAGCAGGCGCTCGGCCTCGGCGCGAGTGCCGACCTCTGGCAGCGAGGCCAGGAACCGGTCGAGCCGCTCGCCGGCGGCAGCCTGTGGGACCCGGACGCGGGTGGTCAGGCCCGCCGCGCGCCGCCGAACAGGACGGCGGCGAAGAGGATCCCGACCCCGACGACGATGAAGGTGTCGGCCAGGTTGAACGCCGGCCAGTAACGAAAGTCGAGGAAGTCCGTCACGTGGCCGAGCAGCACGCGGTCGACGAGGTTCGACGCGCTCCCGCCGATCAGCAGGCCGAGCGCGATCGGAAGAACGGGATGCCGGGAGCCGGACCGTGCGAAGAAGACCAGCATCCATGCGACCGCGAGCGCCGTCAGCGCCGTCACCAGCGGCGTGGCGCCTGCGAAGAGGCCGAAGGCGATGCCGGAGTTCTGGACGTGATGGATCGAGAACGGCCCGAGCACGTGGATCCGGTCGTCGAGCGCGAGCTGGCTCGCAACGATGTGCTTCGTCGCCTGGTCGGAGACGATCGCCGCAGTCACGACGGCGCCGAGCCCGAGCCACTGAGGCCACCCGGCCGCGAGCGAGCGGCTGGCCATCGAGATCGGCGTCAGCGCATCCGTCGAGGACCCCACGCGGACGTCGACCGCCCTCGGCGCCTCGCTCAACCGCGACTCCGCGCGTCCGATGCGCAGAACGCCGCCCAGGGCAGAAACTCGAGGCGCTCCGGCTCGATGGCGTGCCCGCACGCGCTGCAGGTTCCGTACGTCCCGTCGTCGATCCGCGCGAGAGCGCGGTCGATCTCCCGTAGGACGTTGCCGGAGTTCTCCTCGAGCGTGTAGTCGATCTCGCGGTCGACGGTCTCCGTTGCCGTGTCCGCCATGTGGTTGTCGGCGCTGCCGGAGACGAGCTCTCCGAGCGCGTCCTCGAGCGAGCCGGAGTTCTTCTCGCGCAGGTGCGCGATCGCGTTGGCGACCTTTGCGCGCTCCGCGAGGAGCTTGGCGCGGAAGTGCTCGGTGTCGACCTGCGTGCTCATCGCCCTCGGTCCGACCTGTCGAGCCGGCGCTCTGTCTCGCGCGCGTCGATGCCGGTCAGCGCGACGACCTTGTCCCGAGCGGAGTGGCCCGAAACAAGCGTGAGGCTTGCACGCGGAAGGTCAAGCTCGTCGGCGAGGAGACGGAGGACGGCCTCGTTCGCCTGGCCCCCCTCGGGAGCGGCGGCGACCCGCAGCTTCCACGCTTCTCCATGGCGGCCGATGACTCCGTGCCGGCCGCCACGCGCACTCGGAGACACGCGCAGGCGGAGACGAGTCGAGTGGGCGGCCATGGAAGAAGTATAGGTTCGGCTCACGCAGCCTCCGCCTGCTTGCCTTCGGCCTCGCCAACCGCCTCGAGCGCCGCTGCGAGGAGAGCCCTGATTCGCTGGATTTCGGCGCGCAGGCGCTCGCGCTCGACCAGGGCATCGTGCGTGATCCGCCGTGCCTCGGCATGCGCTTCCTCCAGGACGAGGTTGGCCTCGCGGCGCGCGTGGTCCTTCAGTTCGTGGGCGGCCTCCTCCGCCGTCGTCAGCGTCGACCGCAGCAGCGTCTCGAGGTCGCGATGGCGGCTGAGCTCGCCGTCGAGGTGCTCGATCCGGTCGGCGAAGTCCGCACGCTCGCGCCAGACGGCCTCAAAGGAGTCGGCGACCTCGCTGATCGTCCGGTCGACCCCTGCGCGCCGGTACCCGAAGAGGCTTCGCTTGAAGCGGACGTGTCTCAGTTCAACGGGTGTGTAGGCCATGGCGGCCCCTCCTTCCTCGTCAGAAGCGGGAAAAGATCGCGTCGACCGCCCTCGCGAGCAGGGCGAGAAACGCGATTGCCAAGACGGGCGACAGGTCGAGCGGCCCGAAGGGCGGCAACACTCGCCTGAACAGCCGCAGGTACGGCTCGCAGACGTCGCGCAGGAAGTCCTGGATCCGGCGCAGCCACGGCGAGTACGGCAGCCGCACCCACGACGTGATGATGTAGAGAAAGATCAAGAGGACGTAGACCCAGATGAAGATCTGGATGAAGCGGCTCACCGAGTCGAACGTGTCGAAGAGCACGATTGACCCGGGGTCTACGCCCATGGTTTCTGGTTCGGGCCGAGTTGCGGGGTTCCTACGGGCCGGGCGATCTCAGGCCTGGTTGAAGAAGGCGCTGCTCTCGAGCAGACGCGCGCGCTCCTCGGCCGAGACCTCGACATTCCGGGGAGTCAGGAGGAAGACCTTGTCGGCGACGCGCTGCATGCCTCCGTCGAGCGCGTACGTGAGGCCGCTCGTGAAGTCGATCAGGCGCTTGGACAGCTCCTGGTCGGAGCCCTGCAGGTTGAGGATCACCGGGACGGCCTCCTTGAACTTGTCGGCGATCTGCTGGGCGTCGTTGAAGCTGCGCGGCACGACGAGGTGCACGCGCACCGAGGGGACCGGCGTCGGTCCAGGCATCGGCGCGACGCTGCCACGACGCTCGCGCCGTGAGGGCCGGATCACCGCAGTCCGTGCGCTCGCTTCGGGATCGTCGGTCCAGTCGTCGAAGTCCTGGCGGCGGCGCGGTGTCAAGCGGCGGACGTTCGGCCGCTCGCTGTAGCTGCGCTCGAGATCCTCTTCGGTCACGTAGCCGTCCTCGTCCCACTCGTCGTCCTCCTCGGCGATCCCAAAGTAGACGAGCGTGCGGTTCCAGACGTCGGCGAAGCCCATGTTTCGCGGATTCTAGTTGTCCCTCAGGGCGTCATCGAGTTTAGGAGCGTGCAGCGGAGGGGCACCCGCGAAGCCGGTGTCGCGCAGTCTGCGCGGGCTGCTGTTCATCCGTACAGAACGGACCCCACTCGCACCAGCGTCGCGCCTTCCTCGGCGGCCACTTTGTAGTCCTGGCTTGTCCCCATGGACAGCTCGGCGAGGCCGCGCGTGTCGGCGAGCTGCTTCAGGCGGCGGAAGTACAGGCGCGACCTCTCGGGATCGGTCGTCTCGGGCGGCATCGTCATCAGGCCGCGGACCTGGTCGTAGGCAGCGAGCAAGGAGTCGAGCTGCGCCTCCGGAACGCCCGATTTCGATTCCTCGCCCGACAGGTTCACCTCGACGAGCGCCGGAACCTCGAGACGGCGGGCGGCAGAGTCGGAGGCGAGCGAGTGGACGAGCTCGCAGATCCGGTTGACGATCTTCGCCTTGCGGCTCTGAAGGTGGCCGATGAAGTGCCATCGGAACGCGTCGCCGTAGACCGCGTGCTTCGCCTCGAGGTCCTGCGCGCGGTTCTCGCCCACGACAGGCACGCCGGCTTCGGCGAGCACCGCCATCTCCTCGACGGAGACGTACTTCGTCGCCGCCACGATCGTCACAGTGGGGCCGAGCTCGGCCTGGATCGCCTCATAGCGCGTGCGGACGTCGTCGGGCGACACGCTATGCGTCCGCGACGTAGCCGATCAGCCCCTGGCGGCCGGTGATGCCGCGGTCGCGGCGGTGCGAGAAGAAGAGCTCGGGGTGGCAGAAGGTGCAGAGGTCGAGCCGCTCGACGGAGTCGCAGCCTGCCTCGCGGAGCGCGCCCTCCGTCGCCCGCCAGAGGTCGAGACGCCCCTGCCCGGCGACCGCCGCGCCGAAGCGGGCGCGAAACGGCTCCGCAACGTCCTCGTTCACCTCGTAGCAGCACGGCCCGATCGCCGGGCCGACCGCGGCGGCCAGGGCGCCGCGGCCGAGCGCCGCCACACCCGCCGCGACGATCCCTTCCAGCAGGCCGCGCCAGCCGACGTGGAGGACGGCGAGCGCGGGGGCGCGGCCGTTCGCGCGCGCGAGCGCCACCGGCACGCAATCGGCGGTCAGGACGAGCATCGGCTGCCCCGATACGTCGCTCCACAGCCCGTCACCCGGCTCGAAAGGCGTGCCCGGAACGAGGATCCCGCGCCGCTCTGCCCGGTTCACGACGGCGCTGTGCCGCTGGTAGCCCATGGCCGCGCCGTCGCCGTCTGCCCCGGCCTCGTCGCAGAGGCGGCGTCGGTTCTCCACCACGTTCTGCGGATCGTCCTGCGTCAGCGCGCCGAGGTTGCGCGATTCGAACGGGCCGGTGCTGACGCCGCCGATCCGCGTCGAGAAGAAGACCTTGTACGGCCCGGGCGCCTCCCAGCGGATCACCTGCGGATGAGCTCCCGAGCGGCCTCCAGCTCCGACTCGCGGCCGTCCAGCTCCCCGTTCAGCTTGCGGCGGCGAAGCTCGGCGAGGATCTCCCCCACGCGCGGCGACTCGCCGAGGCCGAGGTCGGCAAGGTCGCTCCCGGTCACCTCCAGGCGGACGTCGCGCAGGCCGCGGAAATACGCGTGCAAGGGCTCGAGATCGGCGAGGGCGAGCGCATGGAGCGGCGCGTCGGGTGCGTAGCGGTCGGCCAGGGCAACGACCTCGGCAGGCTCGACCGTCCGATCGGCGAGCCGTTCGACGAGGCGCGGCCCGACCGTGACGGCGGCGGCGATCTGCTCGGCGTCCCGGCGGCGCACCTTCAGCCGCTGCAGCCACCCGTAGACCTCGTCGGGTGGGAGCTTTCGCGCCAGTGCGATCAGCCCCAGCCGCCAGACGGGGACGTCGACGCCGTACTCGCGGGCGAGGGCGCGCATGCGGGCGAGCAGCCGGACCGCCTCGTCATCGGCCGCCAGGTGCGGATGGATGGCGCGATCGGCGCCGAGCTCGCCGAGCCGCAGGATCGAATGCTCCACCTCGCCTTCCTCGAGCAGCGCAACCAGCTCGTCGCGCAGGCGGGCCGACGAGAGATCGCCGACCAGCCCCATCTCGATGCATCCGCGCGCAAGGCCGAGCGTGTGCTCGTCCATCCGGAACCCGTACCGGTTCTCGTAACGGACGGCGCGGAAGATCCGCGTCGGGTCGTCGATAAACGAGAGGTTGTGCAGCACGCGGATGCGTCCTTCGGCGAGGTCGGCGCGGCCGCCGAACGGATCCACGAGGCGCCCGAAGTCGTCCCCCTTCAGCGAGACCGCCATCGCGTTGATGGTGAAGTCGCGGCGAAAGAGGTCCTCGCGGATCGACGCATGCTCGACCGACGGCAGCGCCGCGGGCGCGTCGTAGAACTCCGTCCGGGCGGTGACGACGTCGACCCGATCGCCGTCGCCATAGAGGACGACAGCCGTGCCGAACTTCTCGTGCGCGCGGACGCGCCCGCCCAGCGCGTCGGCCACGGCCTGCGCAAGCGCGATCGCATCTCCCTCGACGGCGATGTCGACGTCGAAGCTCTCCTCCCCGAGGAGGATGTCGCGGACGGTTCCGCCCACGAGGTAGACGCCGTCGTACGGCTCGCTGAGCGCGGCGACCGCTTCGAACACCGGCGTAAGCCGCTCGAGCTGCGCGAGCTCGTCCGAAAGCGACGTCACCGGCCGCCGCGGCGCCGCGACTCGCTCGCCAAGCGCGCGCAGGACGTCGCTGCGGGTGACGACTCCGGCGAGGCGGCCGTTGCGGAGGACGGCCACGCGGCCGTCGCCGGCGGCAAGGAGCCGCTGCAGCTCGCTGAGCGGCGTCCCCTCGTCGCACGTCGCGACGCGGGAGCTCATGATCCCCTTCACCGGGGCGTGCGACAGCCCGTGCGAGATCGCCTTGTCGAGATCCTCCCGGTCGACCGCGCCGCGAACGTCGTCGCCCTCGGCGACGAGGATTCCGCTCTGGCCAAAGCGCTGACAGGCGACCATCGCCCTCGCGACGGTCTCGTCCGGCCCGACGGTGCGCGCCGGCTTGGACATCACATCTCGAGCGCGCGCCGGTTCGCGCACGGCGTCGCCGACGTGCTCGAGCAGCTGCGCGCGCGCCTCGTCGAGGCTCCCGCGATAGATCGCCGACGCCGCCTGCGCATGTCCTCCGCCGCCGAGCGCGGCGGCAAGGGCGGCCGCGTCCAGGTCGGCGACACGGCTGCGCGTGACGACGAAAACACGCTCGTCCATCTCGACGAGCAGCGCGAGCGCCGAGCAGTCAGTGACGTCGACGAGCTTGTGCGCGAGGTTGGAGACACCCTCGACGTACTCGGGCCACTCGGCTGCGGCCACGAGTACCTCGACGCCCGCAGCGTCGTGCGGCTCCAGCGAGTCGAGCAGCCTCGCGAGCAGCTCCCGCTCCCCCTCCGCCAGCGGCGTGTGCAGGAACCGCGCCACGAGCTCCTGGCGGGCGCCGTGACGGAGGCACCACCCGAGCGCCTCGGCGTCGCGCTGCCCGGTGCTCGCGTAGGTGAGCGAGCCGGTGTCCTCGTGGATCCCCAGCGCGAAGACGGTCGCCTCGAGCGGCGTCACCTCGAGCTCGCGCTCGGCGAGAACGCCGACCAGGGTGGTAGTCAGAGCGCCGTCCTCGGAGACGACGACGTTCTCGGGCGCCGCCCACCTGGGCGTCTCGCCGGCGTGGTGGTCGAACACGACCTTGTCGACCTCGGGGTCGAGCGCGACCGGCTCGAGCTCGCCGAGCCTGCCCGCGTGCACGGTCTCGACGACGATCAGGCGCCGGATCGCGTCCAGCTCTAGCCGAGACGCGTCAACCACGAAGCCCAGCTCGTCGGCATGCAGGCGGTAGAACTCGCGTACGTTGCGGTTCAGCGAGCCCGAGACGCAGACGGCGGCGTCGGGATAGAGCCTGCGCGCGGCCAGCATCGCCGCGAACGCGTCGAAATCGGTGTTCCCGTGGGTTGCGATGACTTCTTCGGCACGCATGGCAGTTCGAGTGCATTGTGGCCCTAAGGCCGGGTCGAGCCCGAAGCGTTCAGACTAAGCAACAGTCTGTACTTGCCGAAAGCGGCTGAACCAGGCCGCGCGTTCGCGGTTCGGGACGTGTCGAACCTTGTAACAGTCTGTTGCTTGGGCTAGCGCGGCGGGGTCATCGGCAACGCCTCGGCTTCAGCCTCCGGGAAGAGCGTTGCTCAGAGGGTCGCGATCGCCTCGATCTCG
>JBKOYZ010000054.1:0-7357 GCA_046725655.1 Actinomycetota bacterium
CTCCTCCTTGGGTGCGGTTACCGGCTGCCGCCAGGCGAAAGCTCCCCGGTTGGACGCGAACCAACCACCGTCCGGCGAACCAATAACCCTCCGGTTAACAGACGAGCCTCGGGGGTCGTTCGGCGCCGTGGTTTGCATCGACCCACGCCGGGGACGCCCAGAGGCCCACGCGGGAAGGAGGCTCGAGCTTGGACTCCAATCGATGGACTTCGCTGGCTGCCGGGGTGTTTTCCTCCTCGACCTTCGTCACTTCGATCGCAGCGCTTGCTCTCTTCCAACCTGTTCTCGACGACCAAGTCGGCTACGTCGCCGGTAGCGTCTCCGACAACCGCATCTTCTTCGGAGCGTTCCTGGAGCTGCTCTCATCATCGCGAACATCGGCACCGCAGTCGTGCTGTTGCCGATCCTGAGGCGGCAGAACGAAACCCTCGCTCTCGGCTGGGTCGCGGCCCGTATCGTCGAATGCAACTTCATAGCCGTCGGCATCCTCGCCGTGCTCACGATCGTGACCTTGGGGCAGGAAACTTCGGGCGTGGATGCGGGCGCAATCAGCTACGCGCTCCCCGCCCTCAAGGATTGGACGTCGTCCTCGGGCCGGGCTTCGTGGTCGGCGTCGGGAACGGGCTCTTGCTCGGCTACCTGATGTACCGATCCGGCTTGGTTCCCAGGCCACTGGCCGTGCTGGGGCTCATCGGAGGTCCTCTGATCTGCATTTCGGAAGTCGCCGTGATGTTTGGCGTCTTCGACCAAGGCGGTACGGGGCAGGGCATCGCGACCGTTCCTGAGTTTTTTGGGAGCTCGGGCTCGGCCTCTGGCTCACCTTCAAGGGATTCAGGCCGTCACCGGTCCTCTCGCACCAGTATCGAGCCCAGTCCGACGTCCCGGCTGCCGCTCGCTAGTTCGGCTGCGCTGGGTCCTAGAGTCACCGAGTGCGGGTAGCGGAGCACCGATTCCGCTGAGATCGGGCCGCCCCAGCTGGAGCAGCCCGGATCGCTTCAAAAGAAAGTCCCGCTCACGCGAGGCTTTTTCGGAGCTCCCCGGGTTGGACTCGAACCAACAACCCTCCGGTTAACAGCCGGATGCTCTGCCAATTGAGCTACCGGGGAACGGTGCTCGGCGGGGCGATTGTAGCGGCCGCTAGACGAGGTTAGTTGCGGCGCTCCGCAGCCGTTCGAGCTCTTCCTGGAGCTGCTTCGTGCGCTCGAGATCGGCGTGCTGGAGCTCCCGCCGCAGCTTTCGTTCGTGGAGGTTGAGCAGGAGCTCCTTCGTCGTCGGCTCGTCGATTCCCTCGGCGGCGGCGCGCGCATCGAGCTCGGCGAGCAGCTGCAGCAGGTCGCGGTCCGGCTCGTGCGGGTCGAGCAGGTGCTCGCGCGCGCGGCGGTGCAACTCGTCGTCGAAGTGGTCGGGCGAAAGCTCGGCCAGCAGGTCGCGCAGGTGCGGGTGCGTCGCCACTCCAGCAAGGGCGTCGCGCTCCTTACGCGTTCCGGCCTCGAGCAGCCGCGGGGACACCGAAGGCGACGCGAGCCGCGCCGGCGCCCCCCGGCGGGGCGCGAGCCCGGCCTGCGTCTCGCGGGGAAGGTCGAGCCGGTCGGCGACGAGGCGCAGCGCCTCCTGGCGCTCGGGTGACTCCTCGAACCGCGACAGCACCTCACGCGCGTGCACGAAAGCCTCCTGGCGGTCGGCGGCGCGGTCGAGCTCGAGCCGGACGCGATAGACGACGTAGCCCTCGGCCTGGCCGAGCTGGTGCTCGAATCCGTCGGCCGCATCGGCGGGATCAGTACCCGGCGGGAGCGCGACGACCCGGACCTCGAATCCCTCCGCCGACGCAAGATCCATCCCGCGCAGCGTCGCCGCCTCTCCGGCCGCGTCGGCGTCGAAGCAGAGGTAGAGCTTGCGGGTCAGGCGGCCGAGCTCCTTCAGGTGCCGCTCCGTCAGCGCCGTGCCCATAGAAGCGACGACCGGGCCGAGGCCCGCCTGCCGGAGGGCGAGCACGTCCGTGTTGCCCTCGACGACCAGCGCACGCTCCTCGCGTGCAATCGCGGTTCGTGCCCGGTCGAGCCCATACAGGAGGTCGCCTTTGCGAAAGAGGTCACCCTCCGGTGAGTTGACGTACTTCGCCTGGAGCGGGTCGTCCTCGCGCAGCTTCCGGGCCTGGAAGCCGACCACCCGACCACGAGCATCCGCGATGGGAAAGAGCAGACGGCCCTGGAAGTAGTCGTTCCCGCGGCGGTTGACAAGTCCTGCGCCCGCGAGCTCTTGGCGTGTGAAGCCGCGCTCGGCGGCCTTGCGGGCCAGGACGGACCCTGGCGGCGCAAGGCCCAGACGATACTCGCGGCAGATGTCCTCACCGAGCCCGCGGGTCGTGAGATATGCCCGTGCCGCTTCGCCCGCCTGCGACTCCCAGAGGAAGCGCTCGTAGAACGACGAGGCTGCATCGAGCGCCGCGTGCAGCCGATCGCGCCTGCGCCGCCTCGCATCCTGTTCCGGCGACGCCTCTTCGTACTCGAGCGGGACGTTGAACCGTTGCGCGAGCCACTCGATCGCGCCGACGAAGTCGACTCCCTCCGTGTCCTCGACGAACGTGATGACATCCCCGCCTCGCCGGCAACCGAAGCAGTGGTACGTCCCCTTCTCGGGGCTGACGGAGAACGACGGCGTCCGCTCGTTGTGGAACGGGCACAGCCCGGTGAAGCGCGCGCCGGACCGCCGCAGCTGTGTCCGGCCGGCGATCACCTCGACGAGGTCGGCGGCTGCCTTGACGGCGTCGACCGACGCGTCCTTGATGCGGGCCACTAGCGACTTGCCCGGTGAGTCACTTACCCTCGAGCTTCGCCGCGTACGCGAGCGCGAAGCGGTCGGTCATCCCGGCGACGTAGTCGGTCGCGTCCTGCGGCGAGCGGCCTTCGTCGATGAGGTGGTCGAAGATCCGGTGAATGATCGCGTGCGCGCGCTGCTGGTTCGGCTTCGCGGCCTCGGCGAGGTACACGCGCTCGAACATGAACGAGCGGAGCGCCAGCATCGCTTCGCCGACCTCGTCGCTCTGCTCGATGTCGCCCGCGCGCTCGGACGTCTCGACGAGGTCATGGACGAGCGTGTCGATGCGCCGCGGCCCGGTCGGGCCGAGCAGCTCGATCTCGTCCGTCGGCAGCTCCTCGGTCGTCAGGACGCCGGCGCGGACGGCATCGTCGATGTCGTGATTGATGTACGCGACGCGGTCGACGAGCCGGACGATCTTGCCCTCCAGTGTCTCCGGCTCGTCGGGCCCGGTGTGCCTGACGATCCCCTCGCGCACCTCGGCGGTGAGGTTGAGGCCGCGGCGGTCACGCTCGAGCACGTCGACGACGCGGAGGGAGTGCTCGTTGTGCCGGAAGCCGAGCCCAAATCGTTCGCGCAGCGCCGAGTCGAGCGCCTCCTCCCCCGCGTGGCCGAAGGCTGGGTGCCCGAGGTCGTGTCCGAGGCCGATCGCCTCGACGAGGTCCTCGTTCAGCCGCAGCGCCCGGGCCACGCCCCGGGAGATCCCCGTCGTCTCGAGCGTGTGCGTCAGGCGCGTGCGGTAGTGGTCGCCGTTCGGGTCGATGAAGACCTGCGTCTTGTGCTTGAGGCGCCGGAAGGACTTGGAGTGGACGATCCTGTCCCGGTCGCGCTGGAACGGTGTCCGCAGGCGACACTCCGCTTCCTCGTGCAGCCGCCCCCGCGTCTCGTACGAGCGCACCGCGAGCGGCGAGAGCCACGATTCCTCGTGCTCCCGGAGTCGCGCTTCGAAGGCGTCGGCGACTTTCCCGGCGAGCTCGGGCACGAGACCGACTCTAGCCGCTCGCCCGGCGGCCACGGCAGCGATGCGAGGCACCGGAGACGGGCGGCCCCGGCGCTCCTCGAAACAGACGAATCCATGACTGGTGGGACCGCTGGTCCACCCCGGTTGGGGGGCGCAAAAGCGCCCCTGAAGTCACGCTATCGAGCATCGTCGGACGCGTGTGTGCCGCGGCCGTGACGAAAGCGCAACCGTTCGCCGGCTCGCTCAGATGATGATCGGCACGGTGCCGCCGTCAGCGCTCCACGCGGCCCCGGTCACGTAGCTCGCACGCTCGGAGCACAGAAACGCGATCACCGCCGCGATCTCCTCGGGCTCCGCGAGCCGGCCGAGCGGCCGGCCGGCTCCCACCGAGGCGAGCACCTCCTCGCGGGTCTTCTCCGACCGCTGCGCCTGCTGGTCGGCCAGGCCGCCGTTGCCGAGCCAGGCAGCAGTGGCAGTCGGCCCGGGCGTCACGGCGTTGCAGCGGATCCCGTCCTTCGCGTACAGGTCGGCAATGAGGCGCGACAACGAGAGGACAGCCGCCTTGGTCACCGAGTAGTTCGGCATCCCGGTCGAGGGGCGCTTGCCCGACGTCGACGAAACGTTGACGATCACTCCCTGCTCGCGCTCGCGCATGGACGGCAGGACGGCGCGCACGGCGCGGACGTAGCTCATGACGTTCAACTGCCACATCTCGTCCCATTGGGCATCCGAGAGCTCCTCGAACGCCGTCTGGTACGCAATGCCGACGTTGTTGACGAGGCAGTCGACGCGTTCCAGAGCTTCCGCGGCGCGCTCGATCACCTCGGCAGGCCCGCCGGGCTCACCGAAATCGGCTACGACGCCCAGGGCGGCTCCCGAATCGCGCCGCGCCCGCTCGACTCGCGCACGGTCGCGGCCGCAGACGACGACCCGAGCACCCTCCTGCGCGAGGAGGCGCGCCGTCGCAAGCCCGATTCCGCCGGTCGAGCCGGTGATGACGCAGACACGGTCACGCAGCCCTAGGTCCACGGAGGCGGAAGCCTACGTTTCCGACCGCGGCGCGCGCGGCAGGATGACGACGTGACGACGCTCCTGCTCGCCCGCCACGGCGAAAGTGACTGGAATCGAGCCCACCGCTGGCAGGGGCATGCAGACCGACCTCTCACCGAGCGCGGCCGGGCGCAGGCGGCCGATCTCGCGAAACGGCTCCGTGAGATCCCGCTCGACGCGATCTACTCGAGCGACCTCGAGCGCGCACGCGAGACCGCGAAGGTCGTCGCCCGCAGCCAAGGCGTCGAGGTGACGCAGCTCCCCGCCCTGCGGGAGGTCGACGTCGGCTCCTGGTCGGGGCTGACGCGCGAAGATGCGGAGCGGCGGTACCCGAAGGGCTTCCGACGCTGGCGGGCCGGCGGCACCGGCTGGGACGACGGCGAGAGCTATGGAGAGATGAGCACGCGCATCCTCACCGCTGTCTACGAGATCGCCGACCGGCACGACGGTGGCCGCGTGCTGATCGTCACGCATGGAGGGCCGATCCGCGCAATCCACGCCGCGGCGCTCGGTCTGCAGGTCGAGGCGTACCGGAAAATTCGTCCGGTGGAGCCAAACGCGCGCCTCTCGGCAGTCTGCGTCGAGGCCGGGAAGCTGACCGAGCTCTGTCCCGCGAGCGGCATCGACGAGCTGCTCGCGCGCGACCAGCAAGAGCGCCGCGCGGCCGCCTCGAGGCCGCCCACGCCCGCCGGATGACCGTCAGTAGACTGGCGGCGAGTGGAGGATTACACCAACAAGTACAAAGGTGAACAGGTCGAGGTCGCGCTCTTCGGCGGCGACTATCAGGACGGGGTGTTGACGGCGTACTGCTTCGTCGAGGACGTCGCCCACATCGAGCTGAACGGCCACATCCTGATTCCACTCCAGAACATCGCCTCGCTCCACTGCTCCAGCCGCTGCGATGCGCCCGAGCCGGATTGGCCGCCCCGCGGCCTCGCCGAGGACGACGGCAGCGACGAATCCTAGTTCCGATGGGACGCACGCTCCTGCGGACGCGCAACGTCCTCAAAGCGTGGGTGATGGTCGTCGGTCTGTGCGCAGTCCTCGGAATCGTCCCGCTCCTCACCGGCAATTACCGCCTGCTTTCCGTGTTCCTTTTCTGCGCGCTGTTGCTGGTCGGAGCCGCCTACTTCTATGCCGACCGGATCGCGCTCGGAATGGTCGGCGCGCGCGAGCTTCCGCGCGGCGAGGCTCCTGTCCTTCATTCCACCGTGGAGCGGATCGCAGCGCGTGCCGGCGTGCCGAAGCCGCGGCTCTACCTGCTTCGGGACGGGTATCCGAGGGCGATGAGCGCGGGTCGCGGGCCGCGCGGCGCCGCGATCGCCGTCAGTCGCGGGCTGCTCGGCGCAGCGACGCCAGCGGAGCTCGAGGGCGTCCTCGCCCACGAGCTGGCCCACATCCGCGACCGCGACGTGCTGATCCAGAGCGCGGTCGCCGTCGTCGCCGGTGCGATTGTCGAGACGAGCCGTATCGGCGGCTTCCTGCAGCGGACGCTGCTCTTCGTGCTCGGGCCGCTCGCCGCCGCGTTCATGCACCTCTTCCTGTCGCCCAAACGCGAGTTTCTCGCCGACGAGGCAGCCGCCCAGCTCTGTGACTCGCCACACGGGCTCGCGGATGCGCTGATCCGCCTCGAGCAGACGAGTGAGCTGGTCGAGTTCCAGGCGAGCCCCGCGACCGAGCCGCTGTACACGATCAACCCGTTCGCCGAGGAGGGCCTGGCGGCGCTGTTCGTGACGCATCCGCCGGTGAGCGAGCGTGTTACGCACCTGAGGGCGCTAGACCCGAGCTGGCGCGAGAAGCTCCGCGCGGCCTAGCGGCGAAAGAAACCTCGAATGCGCAGCTGGACAACCTTCACGGCGCCGCAATGACGGAACGTACGAACTAGGCGCGGCTGTGCCGCGTCGCCGCCTACCGCCGGCCGGCAGAGGCGCGACCTGGGACTGAGGTCGTCGGAGCAAAATGCGGAGCATTTGCTCCGAAACGAGCGAGAGCCGGCCCGAAGGCCGGCTCTAGCGAAGTTAATTCGGCGGCGACCTACTCTCCCGGGAGGTTTCCCTCCGAGTACCATCGGCGCTGGCGGGCTTAACTTCTCTGTTCGGAATGGGAAGAGGTGTAGCCCCGCCGCTATGACCGCCGAAACTTTGGCGCAATCCGGCGCCTTTCGATCGTTGTCCGGTGCCTGACTTCAGTCTGGCTCCGGCGTGCAAACAGCTGGCTCCGGCGTGCAATTTTCAAAGCGCGTGTCGCGCACCCTCAAAACTCCATAGCGACTTCGGTGTGTTCAGATCAAGACCTCGGGCAATTAGTACGGGTCCGCTGAACGCATTGCTGCGCTTGCACGTCCCGCCTATCAACGTGGTGGTCTCCCACGGCCCTTACTTCCTCGAGGGAATGGGAAGCCTCATCTCGAGGTGGGCTTCCCGCTTAGATGCTTTCAGCGGTTATCCCATCCGGACGTGGCTAATCAGCAGCGCCGTTGGCACGACGACTGATACACCAGAGGTCCGTTCGTCCCGGTCCTCTCGTACTAGG
>JBKOYZ010000155.1:0-18617 GCA_046725655.1 Actinomycetota bacterium
GTCGCAGCGGGACTTGGCGATACAACAGCATGTAGGTCGACAACCACCAGAAGAGCACGGCGAAAACGAACGTGAGCAGGAAGATGAGGCCGCGGCCGCCTATAGGGCGGACTTCGTCGAAAAGCCACACCTCGGCCGAGATGTAGAGAACGAATGCTACGACCCCTGCGGCCTGATAGACGAGGTGCCTGAGAAGGCCCTTCGGGGGAGTTCGTTCGTAGATTCGGTGGTACCACGTCGAGAGGGTGGATGCCATCCCGATCCCCCCGAGCACGAGCACGATGACGCTGACCCAGGTCAGCGTGTCAACCGCTTGATTGCCCCTAGCGATCAGCGCCTCCACATCCCGTGTCGCTTGGGCGTTCAATCCCATCCGGGCAACGATCGCTTCTCTGATGTCTCCTCCAATGACGGCTGAGCTAACCGCAAGGAGCGGAAAGACGGAAAGCACAGCCAGCGCCGCGAAGGCAAACGAGCTGTTCATGAAATCGGCAGTCGACAGATGAGCCCAAAACCTTCCGGGGGCGCTCTTCTCGAACCGCTCCAGCCGATCTCCGAGGGCGCGTAACCGCCATCGAGGGGCCTCCACTTCCTCGATCTCAGTCTGCAACGGGAGGAGAGTTCGCTCACGCTCAGCCTCGTGGCCTGATCCGGAAGCGTCGAGCATCTTCGACTCCTCGGCCATCCACCGATTATCGCTACCGCCCTCACGCCGAGGCCATCGCCGCTCACCGAACGCGCAACGACCTCGCGCAACGCTCTGGTGACACCGCGATGTCGCGCCTGTACGGCGGCATCCACTTCCGGAGCGACAACGAGGTCGGCCTCGCGCTCGGGCGGCGGATCGGCCGAGTGGCAGTCCGCGCCTACGACATCCGCTAGCGCAGCAGCTGGTACGGCACCGAGGCGAGGATCACGCGCGGCTCGAAGAGAAGCAAGCGTTTGAGGTAGAGCGCGCGCTGGTTGTGCAGGACGCGGCGGAAGCCCCGGACGACGAGCTCGGGCATGACGACGATCGCCTCGGTGTGGCCGTCGCCGGTCAGGCCATGCAGGTAAGAGAGAAGCGGCGTCCCGATGTCCCGGTAAGGGGCCTCGTCGACGTCGAGCGGTATGTGAGGCTCGTGGGCGAGCCACTCTCGGCGGATCGTCTCCGCCTCCTCCGCGCTGAAGGCGAAGTTGATCGCGCGCGTGTCCCTGAGCCCGAGCGTCCGCGCGTAGTTGACGGCGCGCATCGACGCGGCGTTGACGCCAGACACGAGCACGCGCACGACCGCCGTTTCAGGCGGCCACTCATTCGACCCGGCCAGCGCAGGCACGTCAGCGAGGACGACGCCCGGCTCCGCGAGCAGCCGAAGCTTCAGCAGCAGCGCGCGCGGCCGTTTGAAGGCTTCGACGAGGGACGGCCGCTGGAACAGCTCCGGGACGACGACGGTGACGAAGCTCGACTCGCCGCGCGGCAGCCGCCACACCTGCTCGAGCACGGCGTCGGTGACGCCGAGCGAGCCGTCGAGCACCTCGAGGTGCGACCGCTCGTCAGAGAACCTGAACCAACGCGGCTTGATCCCCGGGTCGGTGTCGCGCGTCGGAACGTGGATCGCGCGGAACCCGCCGTTGCTCGTCGTCTCAGCGAACCAGAGCGCGTCGGGCGTCGCCTCGTCGATCGACTCCACGAGCAGCAGCGTCGAGTTGCTCGCGGGCGACGCCGCGATCACCGCCTCCGCGCCGGCGCGCAGCCGCCGCCCGACCCCGCGGTAATGGCGACGGACACCGTAGAACGCGAGCACGAGCAGCGGGATCGCCACTGTGACGAGCCACGCGCCGGCGGCGAACTTGGTCACGATCACGATCGCCGTGACGAGGCCGGTCGCGCTCGCGCCGACGCCGTTGACGAGCGCGCGGTAGTGCCAACCAGGCTCCCGGACGCGCCTCCAGTACCGGATCATCCCGGCCTGCGAGAGCGTGAACGCGGTGAAGACGCCGATGACGTAGAGGTGGATGAGCGAATTGACGTTCGCGCGGTAGATCCAGATCAGCAACCCCGCGAGAGTCGCGAGGACGAGCATCCCGTTCGAGAACACGAGCCGGTCGCCGAGGTTCGTGAACTGCCGCGGCGCGAAGCTGTCGCGTGCGAGCAGCGCCGCGAGTCGCGGGAAGCCCTGGAACGACGTGTTCGCGGCGAGGACGAGGATCAGGAGCGTCGTCGCCTGCACGGCGTAGTACATGAACCCTGCCGCCGAGCCGCTCGGGAACGTCGCCCGCGCGATCTGGGAGACGACGGACGCCGTCTCGCTCGGGCGCGCATGCTCGTGCACGGCGAGGTAGGAGACCCCGAGGAAGAGCGTGATCGCGATCGCGCCGAGGATCGCGAGCGTCGCGGCGGCGTTCTTCCCCTGCGGGCGGCGGAAGGCGTTGACGCCGTTGGCGATCGCCTCGACACCGGTGAGGGCGGTCGAGCCGGACGAGAAGGCGCGCAGGACGACGAACAAGGTCACCCCGCCCGCGCCGGCCGCGACCGGGTCGGGGACGGTGGCATGCGGCGTCTCGCCGAAGAACGTCTTCGCAAGTCCGACACCGACCAGCACGAACATCGCCGCCACGAAGGCGTAGGTCGGCAGCGCGAAGGCGAGCCCCGACTCACGCACGCCGCGGAGGTTCACGAACACGATCACTCCGAGGCACGCGAGCGAGAGCACGACCTTGTGCGGCCCGAGCGACGGCGCCAAGGAGGTAACGGCGAAAATTCCGGCAGCGATCGAGACTGCGACGGTCAGCACGTAGTCGGTGAGCAGCGCCGCCGCGCCCACGAGGCTCGGCAGCGTCCCGAGGTTGTCCTTTGCGACCACATACGCCCCGCCGCTCGTCTCGTATGCACGCACCGTCTGCCGGTACGAAGCGACGACAACGGCGAGCAGCGCTGCGATCGCGATCGAGATCGGGAAGACGAGGTAGGCCGCCGCCGCCGACGCTGCCACGAGGACGACGAGGGCCGACTCGGTCGCGTATGCAACCGACGAGAGCGGGTCCGACGCGAAGATCGGCAGCGCCAGTGTTTTCGGCAGCAGCGTTTCCTCGAGCTCGCCGGTCGCCATCGGCCGCCCGACGAGCGCCCGCTTCAGCGGTCGCGCCGGCACACGCTCGAGCGTCGCGCTCACGCGGCAGTGCGCTCGGCAACCGCGCCGTTTCCGGTGGCGATCATCACCGGGCAGGGCGCGTCGTTGAGCACCGACCAGACGTCGCGCGAGAACGGCCGCCGGAAGCCGCGCTGGGACTCGACGGCCGCTCCCACGACGATCAGCGAGGCGCGCCGGTCCTCGGCGATCTCGGCGACGCCCCGGCCCAGCTCACCGGGCCGCGCTCGGACGATCCGTCCTTCGGCGGCAACGCCGTAGCTCTCGGCGAGCGCGCGCTCGCCCGTGAGCTCCAGCCGGAGCGCCGCCTCCTCGGCCTTGAAATGGGCGTCGAGCGGTAGCTCCCAGTCGACGTAGAGCGGCGCGAGCAGGAGTACGCGCGAGCCGCGGTCGGCGGCGAGCCGGCAGGCGAGCTCGAGCGCGTGCCGCGTGTGCTCCGGCTCGAGCAGCGGAACGATGACGAGGCGGTGGCGACCCGCGAGGCGCTGCGCCGTCCGGCGGAGCGACCGCCGGCCCTCAGCGAGGGCTCGACGGGAGAGCAAAGGCGCGAGGCGGGTCACCCGGCCAACGTACGCCCACGCTCGTCAGCGCCGTCTCAAGATTGCCTCCGTCCGGCTCAAGATTTGCTCAGGACGGCCGCACGAGCCGATAGCCCGCACCAGGCTCCGTCAGCAGGATGCGAGGGCGAGTCGGGTCGGGCTCGATCTTATGGCGGAGCTGCGAGACGTACACGTGCAGGTAGTGCGACTCGTCGCCGTACGCCGGCCCCCAGACCTCGCGCAGGATGGTCGGGTGCGTGAGCAGCTTTCCCTCGTTGCGGACGAACAGACGCAGGAGCTCGAACTCCGTCGGCGTCAGCGGGACCGGCTCGCCGCGCAGCGTCACCAGCCGCCGGTCGAGATCGACCACGAGGTCGCCGAGCTCGATCACCGGCTCGGCCGGGGCGTCGGCGCGCCTGAGCACGGCGCGCAGGCGCGCGAGCAGCTCGTCGATGCCGAACGGCTTCGTGACGTAGTCGTCGGCGCCGGCGTCGAGCGCGGCCACCTTCTCCCGCTCGTCGCCAACTGCCGAGAGGACGACGATCGGCGCGTCCGTCCAGCGACGGAGCTCGCGAGCGACCTCGATGCCGCTTCCGTCCGGCAGGACGAGGTCGAGGATGACGCCGTTCGGCGGGCGCGCGGCGGCCGCGCTCAGCGCCTCGGCCGCCGTCGCTGCGGCCTCGACCTCGTAGCCTGCGCCGTGGAGGCTCGTCCGCAGTGCGCGCAGGATCTGCGGCTCGTCGTCGACAACGAGGATGCGGCCGGCGCTCACGGAGCCATAACGGCGGTCTGTGCGGCGGCCGGAAGCTCGAGCACGAAGACCGACCCGCCGCCTTCGCCCAGCGCTTCGAGCCTCACGCGCCCGCCGTTCGCCTCGGCGAAGCCACGAGCGATCGCGAGGCCGAGACCACTTCCCCGGCCGAGGCCTCCGCGCTCGAACGGCTCGAAGATTCGCTCCCGGTCGTCCGGCGCCACTCCCGGACCGCGGTCCCGCACGCGGACCACCATCTGACCCGACTCGAGGGCGGCCGATACGTCGACGAGGTCGCTCGGCGAGGAAAACTTGAGCGCGTTCTCGAGCAGGTTCACCAGCACGCGTTCGATGTGGGCGGCGTCGACGCGGGTCGGCGGCAGGCCGGGCTCGAGCGTGGCCCGGACGCGGTCGGCGTCGCGACCGAGCTGATCGAGCGCGCGCGCGAGCAGCGCGTCCATCGTCCAGAGCTCCGGGCGGCGCACCGTCGGCCCCGCCTCGAGCCGCGAGAGGTCGAGGAGGTTCTCGACCAGCCGCTCGAGCCGCCGGACCTCGATTCGGATCGTCTCCAGGAGCCCCTCGCGGTCGGTGCCGGTCAGATCGAGCGCCGGGCTCTCGAGCCCCTCGCTCGCGGCGCGGATCGCGGTGAGCGGCGAGCGCAGGTCGTGGCTGACCGCGTGCAGGATCGCTGTCTTCACGGCATCGCTCTGCCGCAGCGTCTCCGCCTCGACCGCCTGGCGGGCAAGCCGCCGCGAGCGGGTCGCCAGCTCGCTCACGACCACCGCCGTGACGATGTAGACGGCGAGCGCGACCCAGTTCGCCGAGTCGCGCAGGGCGAATGTGTGCAGGGGCGGCAGAAAGAGGAAGTTGAACGTCAGCATCGAGGCGACCGAGACGGGAATCGCATAGGCCAGGCCGTAGACCAGCGCGACCGCGACAACCGCGAACACGTAGAGCACGCCCAGGCTCAGCACCGGCGCGATCGGCCGCAGCGCGTACACGGCTCCCGTCACGACGGCGACCGCCGCGACGCTGAACAGGACGCCGGTCAGCCTCCGGGTCCGAGGCGCCGCCCGCATCTGCTTCATTGCCTCAGTGTAGGAATGCCCTCGGCCCGGCGGCCGCGTGACGCACCGGTCTATCATCGAGCGCGACCGGGTCCGAGCGAGGAGAGGAGCCGACGTGCCTGGAGAGGGAATCGGAGCCGGGCATGACGCCGTCGCCGCGGGCGCCTCCGACGGCGCGACAGAGTCCGAACGACTCTTCCAGCAGATTCTGACCCGCTTGCCTCACGGCATCGTCGTTGTCGACCGGGAGCTGCGGCTGGTCTACGTGAATCCGGCGGGCCGGAGGCTGATCGGCGCCGACCACGGGGGGCGGCCTGGAGACCCGTTGCCCGATTCCTGGCCGAGCTTCTCGCTGCGCGAGCTCGCCGCGAGCCTCTTCACGCGGGATCCGGCGGCCGGCGCCCACCTCGTGGAGGACGGCAACGGCGTGATCTGTGTCGAAGGCCTCGCGGCCGCGGACGCGCCGACGGCGACGCTCTTGCTCGACGACGTGACAGAACGCGAACGAGCGCGCCGGAGCGAGCGCCGCTTCATCGAGAACGCCGCGCACGAGCTGCGCACCCCGCTGGCCGCGATCGTCAGCGTCATCGACGCTCTCGAGGGCGGCGCCAAAGAGGTTCCGGAGACGCGCGACCGTTTCCTCGCCCACATCCGCGAACAAAGCGCGCGGCTCTCGCGGCTGGCGATCTCGCTCCTCGTCCTCGCGCGGATCCAGACCGGGCAGGAACGTGCCCGTCTCGAGCTCGTGCCGGTGGAGCCGCTGCTGCAGGAGCTCGCGGCCGGGCTCGTGCCTGCGCCGAGGGTCACCGTCGAAGTCAGCGCGCCGGAGGACGTCGCCGTCCTCGGCGACCGCGATCTGCTCTATCAGGCGCTCGAGAACGTGGCCGCGAACGCGATCAAGCACACGCGCGACGGCCACATCGTCCTCGAGGCGCGCGACCTCGGACGCAGCGTCGAGATCGCGGTCACGGACACCGGCCCGGGGATGGAGCAGGACGACGCGCTGCATGCCTTCGACCGCTTCCACCAGGCGGCCCGCCCCGAGAACGAGGGCTTCGGCCTGGGGCTGGCCATCGCCGACGAGGCTGTGCGGGCGCTCGGCGGTGCGATCGAGCTCGACTCCGTCCCGAAGGTCGGCACGCGCGCGCGCATCACCTTGCCCAGCGCGAAGCTCGTCGGCTGATGGGCGAGCGGATCCTGCTAGTCGAGGACGAGCCGGCAATCGCCGAGGCCGTCGAATATGCCCTGGAGGCGGAGGGCTTCGACGTCGACGCGCTGGCCGACGGCGAGGCGGCGCTCGAGGCAGCGCGCGAACGTAGCTACGACCTGCTCGTGCTCGACCTGATGCTGCCAGGCCTCTCCGGGCTCGAGGTGTGCCGGCGCCTGCGCAGCGAGAGCGCCGTCCCGATCCTGATGGTGACGGCGAAGGACGCGGAGGTCGACCGTGTCCTCGGGCTCGAGATCGGCGCCGACGACTATGTGACGAAGCCGTTTTCGATGCCGGAGCTAATGGCCCGCGTCCGCGCCGTGCTGCGCCGGAGGGAGCTCGATCTCCGCGGACACGGAGCGAAGCTCGCGGCCGGGGGGCTCTCGCTCGATCTGGTCAAGCACGAGGCGGTCGTCGACGGGGCGACGGTGGCGCTGACCGCGTTCGAGCTGAAGCTGCTGGCGCTACTCGCAAGCGAGCCCGGCCGGGTCTTCTCGCGGCGCGAGATCATGCGCCACCTCTGGGCGAGCGACTACGTCGGCGACGAGCGGGCCTGCGACCTGCACGTCTCGAACATCAGGCGGAAGATCGAGCGCGATCCGGCCAACCCCGAGCGGCTCGTCACCGTCCGCGGCGCGGGTTACAAGCTCCAGCCCGTGTAGGCAAACGCCTACAAAACGCGGATTCGCGCCGAAGACCGGCCGTTCTACTGTGGGCGCGTGGTCCTGGACGAATTTCATGCCACCGTCGCGAGTCTCACAGGCTCGGTCGCTCTCGTCTCGGTATCCGGTGAACTCGACCTGTACACGAGCGAGCGGCTACAGCAAGCGATCGGGGAGGCTCATTCCGTGGGGGCGGACACGGTCTTCTTGGACCTGTCCGGCGTAGCCTTCATCGACTCGACCGCGCTCGGGGTGATCGTCCAGGAGTCGAAGCGTCTGGAGGGTCGCGGGCTCTCTCTCGTCCTCGTAACCAACGACCCGCGCACCTTGCGTGTGCTGGAGGTGACAGGGCTCGACCGCGCCCTGTGCCGGCACGCGACCCTCCACGACGCCCTGAGAGCACACCTCCCCGAGGCAGAAAACGTTCTGCCCGGCGTCGCCTGAGGCGAGCGTCTTGGGAACGCTGCAGAGGTCGTACCGGGAAAACGTCCCCGCCGGCGACGCCTTGGTGCCATGCGATTGCGGAGCAGCCGGTTGACCGCGGCGCCGGAAGTGCAGCGGCCGCGCCTCGTGTTCTTCCACTCGAGCGTGTCGGGCCGCTCACGGCGCGTCGAAGGCTTCCTCGCCCAGGTCCTCCAACGACGCTCGAACCACGAGACGTTCCACATCTACCGAGTCGACGCCGAAAGCCAGGCCGACCTCGTCGAGCGATTCAAGGTGGAGACGCTCCCGACGCTCGTCGTCGTCGAGAACCAGCGCGTGCGCGGTCGGCTCCCGAATCCGCAGGGCTGCCGCGAGATCGAGAAGTTCCTCGCGCCCTGGCTCCGCTGACATAGGGCTACCGGAGCCGGGACAGGCTGCTGACGTCGGCACGATCCTTCGCCGCTGCTCGCGGGTCATCGCGGGCCTCGGACTTGTCGGCTCTGAGCGCACGGAGGCCGACGACCCTTGCACGCACCCCGCCGAGCTCTGCGACCTCGTCGCCGAAAGCGTCCTCCGGCCAGGAACCCCTGCCTTCACGCAGCGGCGTGTAGACCCGCCCGTTCTCATCGCGGGCGAGGAAGGCGAGCTCGAGCCGGACGCCCCCGCGTTCGAAGCCGGTGAAGCCGTCCTCGTCCTCCTCGGGAGCGTGCTTCCAGCCGTCCGCCCTGAGCAACGCCGCGATCCGTTCGAGCTCGTTCGCCCAGACCGCGAGGTCGATGTCGTCGTGCGCTCGCGTGATCGAGCCGGCGTGGAAGTCGACGGCCCAGCCGCCGAACAACCAGTGCTCAAGTGCGTTCCGGTCGAGCAGCTCCTCGACCTCAGCCAGGGCAGCAAGCTGCTCGGTTGCCGGCGATGCCATCGCGCGATGTTGCCAGTAGACCGCCCCGCAGTTCGAGTGGGGTCAGGTCTTGCATTGCAACAGCGCGAGCGTGACGCCTCCGTGCCGGAACCGTGACGATTCGCTCGCCGGAGCGCTCCACGCGTCTGTCTCCGACGTAGTCTCGGTCGCGTGGCACGGCCGCTCCGCATCGTCTTCGCCGGCGCGTCTTACCACCTGATCACCCGCGGCAACGCGCGCCAGTCGATCTACGCCGATGATCTCGACCGGGAGTGCCACCTACAGCTACTGGCGCGGACGGTCGACCGCTACGGCTGGCGCTGTCACGCGTACTGCCTGCTCGGGAACCACTACCACCTCGTCGTCGAGACGCCGCGTCCCAACCTGCCGGTCGCGATGCGCCAGCTCAACGGTCTCTATGCGCGCCATTTCAACGATCGGTACGACCGCTGTGGGCATGTCTTCCAGAGCCGCTACCGGTCGATCCTGATCGAGAACGACGAGCATCTGCTCAACGTCTGCCGCTACGTCGTGCTCAACCCCGTTCGCGCCGGCATTTCGGTGAGCCCGGCCGACTACCGGTGGAGCAGCTATCGAGCGACAGCCGGCCTCGCTAACCCGCCGGACTTCCTGACCGTCGCCCGTGTCCTCGGGCACTTCGACGGCCGCCGCGTGGTGGCGCAAGCTCGTTGGCGCGCCTACGTCGAGGAAGGGGTCGCCGAAGCGCTTCGCGTCCGCGGTGAACGCCTCGGCGGCCGGAGCTTCCTCCAGGACACCTTCGGCTACAAGCCACCGTTGCCCGAGATCCCACGCGAGCAGGTCGAGCCACTCCGCCGGGAGCTCGGCGAGATCTTCCTCAGCGAGGCCCTACCGGTTGCGGCTGCCTATCGGCGGCATGGCTACACGCTCAGGGAGATCGGAGACCACCTCGACTGCCATTACTCCACCGTCAGCAGGCAACTCCAGCGGGAAGAACAGATGTTGCAACGCAAGACCTGACCCCCAACGTCAACCGCGCGCGCCCGGCCGGAAGCGCAAGAGCCGATGGAGCGTCCGGGCTGGGATGCCGAGGTAGAGCGCAGTGAAGAGGTACAGCCCAACCGCGATCGCCGGGAACAGGAAGCCGATGCCGATCCCGATCCCGTAGAGGAGGAAGCTCGGCTGGTGCGCGAGCGCCGCCTCGACGGCGTCGGCCTCGACCTCGTCTCGCACCAGGCGGCGGTGCTCGGCCGCGTAGCGTACGAACGCGGTGAGCGCGAGAGCGAGCGCCAGCAGAGTCAGCCCGTAAAAGACGACGGCGACGCGCTCGGGACCTTCCTCACGGATGAACTCGGCGACGAGCTTCGTCGGAAAAGGCAAGAACGACGCGAGCAAGAGCACGAGCAGGTTGAGGCGGTAGAGCGTCGCGTCCGCTGTGCGCAGCGCGGCGGTGATCGCGGCGTGCTGCAGCCAGACGCCGCCGATCGTCAGGAAGCTCGTCACGTATGCGAGCAGCGAGGGCCACTCGTGGAGAATCGAGCGCAGCAGGTGCTCGCGGGCGTCGCCCGAAACGCTGAGCTCGAGGACGAGCAGCGTAATCGCGATCGCGAACACGCCGTCGCTGAACGCTTCCAGGCGACCTAGCGGCAGCTCGTCACGCGCGGTTGCGTCCTCTGCCGTGACTACCTCCTCCTCCTGGGACGCGGCTGCGCCGCGTGCCGCTTGTCAGGCGATCTCGATCAGACGATCTCCCTTTCGCGGCCGCCGTGGACCACCAGCGCGTAGATCACGAGCACGTCGAGGGTCATCGCGCACAACGCCCAGACGGGATACGCGCGCGCCCAAGACAGCTGGGCAATGAGGTGAAGAACGCCGCAACGATGCCGACGATCGAGGCCCAGGTCGCGCCGCCGAAGATCGCGAAGCCGGCGAGGATCTGGACGATCCCCCAGATCAGGAAGAACCAGCCCCACGCATCCAGGTTCGCGAACAGGAGCTGGTTCGCCAGGTAGTCCGAGTTGGCGATCGCGGCAATCCCGTCGATCACGTTGAAAAAACCGACCGTGATCAGCATCACGCCCGCGAAGCTGATCCACCCTGACCCCGCGCCTGCCCGCGCGTCGGCCTCGAGCCGTTCTGCAGCGTCCATCACGACCACGTCCTTTCGCTTTGTTTCGGGGACGCGCTGTTGTTCTGCGTCCGGCGGCACTCTCTCCCCGGCCGGCCGGCGTCCGCGGCGAAGGGGCCGAGACGCGCCGTGAAGCCGTGACCGAACAGCTGCGGCGGCGTCGCTTCATTTCGTATAGTGACGGTCGCTTCAAAAACCAAAGCGAAGGAGGCGGCACGATGAGCACGATCGACGAGTTGTTGCGCAACTCAGGCTCCTACAGCGAATCCTTCGAGAGCGGTGAGCTGCCGCTGCCCCCTGCGAAGCGCGTGGCCATCGTCGCGTGCATGGACGCCCGCTTGAATCCGCACGCGTTGCTTGGGCTCCGCGAGGGTGACGCACACGTGATCCGCAACGCGGGCGGCGTGATCACCGACGACGAGATCCGATCGCTGTCGATCTCACAGCGGCTCCTGGGGACGGAGGAGATCATGCTGATCCACCACACCGACTGCGGCATGCTCACCTTCAGTGACGACGAGTTCCGCCGTCAGGTCGAGCGCGACACCGGGATCAAGCCCGAGTGGGCGGCGGAGGCCTTCGACGATGTCGAGGGCGACGTTCGTCAGTCGATCGCGCGGATCAAGGCGAGCCCGTTCATTCCAAGGAAGGACAACGTTCGCGGCTTTGTCTACGAGGTCGAGAGCGGCCGGCTGCGTGAGGTGACGTAGCTTCTGGGGCCCGCCGCGCCGTCGGGCGTCTACCTTCTAAGCGAGCGCCCCGCGGAGCCGAGCTCGTCGCAGGCCTGCGCCACGCGCCTCGCCATCGCTGCCTCCGCGTTGTGTCCCCAGGAACGCGGATCGAACGCCTTTTTGTCGGCGAGGTCCGACGTTGCGACGTGGCCCGCTACGGCGGTCGTGAATGCGTGCTGGGTGTCGGTGTCGACGTTCATCTTCACGACGCCGTACGAGACGGCCTCGGCGATCTCGGACGGTGAAGAGCCGCTTCCGCCGTGAAAGACGAACTGAAAGGCCGAGCCGTCGTAACGGTCGGCAAGCGCGTCTTGCAGATTCTTGAGGATCGCCGGGCGGAGCTTGACGGCGCCGGGCGCATAGATGCCGTGCACATTGCCAAAGGTCGCCGCGAGGAGGTACCGACCGCGATCGCCCGTCCCGAGCGTGTCCGCAACCGCGAGCCCGTCCTCCACGGTCGTGTAAAGCCGTTCGCGCGGCTCGCGAGTCGCGTCGAGCCCGTCCTCCTCGCCGCCGACGACGCCGATCTCGACCTCGAGCACCAGCCCGAGCTGCGCCGCCTCGGCGAGGAGCTCCTGCGCTCGGGCCAGGTTGTCGGACAGCAGCAAGGACGAGCCGTCGAACATGTGCGAGTTGAAGAGCGGCGGTCGGCCCTGCCGTTGCCGCGCCCTCGTCTCGGCGAACAGCGGCCGAAGGAAGTCGTCGACCCGCTCCGGCGGACAGTGGTCGGTATGGAGGGCGACCAGCACCGGGTGACGCTCGGCGATGACGTGGGCGAACTCGGCGAGCGCCCGAGCCCCCGCGACCGCGTCGCCTAGCGCGCTACCGGACGCGAAGGCCGCTCCCGACGGCGTCATCTGGACGATCCCGTCGGAGGCTGCCTCGGCAAATCCCCGTAGCGCCGCGTTCAGAGTCTCCGACGAGGTGACATTGACCGCGGGATAGGCGTACCCGCCGCTCTCGGCTGCGTCCAGCATCTCGAGGAACTGCGTCGGAGACGCCAACGGCATGCGCTGACGCTACTGCAGCCCCGGGGTCGGCCACGCTCCGCACGCCTTGCGGCCGTCGTCCGAATCCGTCCGGTTGTCTGTGCACGGGGCCGCTATACCTGGGCATGTGGACACCTACGGCGCGGTCGTCACGACCGGGATCTACTGCCGGCCCGGCTGCTCGGCACGACCGCGCGCAGAGAATGTCCGGACGTTCCAGCTCGCGGCGGCGGCCGAGGCCGCCGGCTACCGCGCCTGCCTCCGCTGCCGCCCGTATCGCTGGCCGCAATCCCTGAGCTGGAACGCGCCCGAGCTCGTCTGCCGAGCGGTTCGCCTCATCCTCGACGGCGCCCTCGACGACGGGACGGAGGCCGACCTCGGCGCGCGGCTGGGCGTGTCGGCACGCCACCTGCGCCGCCTCTTCACCACCCACTTGGGCGTGACACCAGACGGCCTCGCGCGCTCGGCGCGGGTGCACTTCGCCCGCCGGCTGCTCGATGACACTGACCTGACGATCACCGAGATTGCCTTCGCGACCGGCTTCGGCAGCGTTCGCCAGTTGAACCGCGCCTGCCAAGAGACCTTCCGCGAGTCGCCCCGGATGCTGCGCGCGCGCCGCCGCAAGGCCGACCGTCTCGTTGCCGATGGTGGCCTGCTCCTGCGGCTCCCTTTCTGCGGACCGCTCGACTGGGACGCACTGCTCGCGTACCTCGCTGCTCGGGCGATTCCGGGCGTGGAGCAGGTCTCGCCGGACGCGTATCGGCGCACGATCGTCGTCGACGGCGATCCCGGTGTTCTCGAGCTGAGCTGGGGTGGTGCCGACCACCTGCTGCTCCGCGCCCACCTGCCGCACTGGGACGAGCTCGTCCATCTGGTGCAGCGCGCGCGCCGGATCGCGAACCTCGATTTCGAGCTCGAAGCGGCGACGCGTCGGCTCGCGAACGACCCTGCGATCGGCCGGCTCGTGCGCGTCCGACCCGGTCTGCGGCCGCCCGGAACCTGGGATCCTTTCGAGACCGGTGTCCGCGCGATCATCGGACAGCAGGTATCGGTTGCCGGCGCGAACACGATCGCGGGCCGGCTCGTCGCGAAGCTCGGGACGCCAGTGCGCGGCCTTGCCGAGCTCGGCCTGACGCACACGTTACCCACGCCGACTGCGCTCGCCGACGTGAACCTCGACGGCCTTGGGCTCACACCCTCACGGGCAGTCGCCGTTCGCGCGTTCGCCCAGGCGGTTCTCGACGATGCCGTACGCCTCGACCGCAGCGTCGGCCTCGACGACCTGATCGGCTCGCTGACCGCAATCAAGGGTCTCGGCCCGTGGACCGCGCAATACATCGCCCTACGGCTGGGCGAGACCGACGCCTACCCCGCCACCGATCTGGCCCTGCGGCGTGCCCTCCCCCGACACGCCCCTGCTGCGGCCGCCGCGCCCGACGAGACCCCGGAGCGCTGGCGGCCGTGGCGGGCTCTTGCCGCCACCCACCTCTGGTTCGCCGATGCGTCGCAGGAGCGGTCGCCCGCTCCACGAGGCACGGTCGCCGGCGTCGCCTGAGCGACTTCTGCGCCTGTCCGGATTCGGCGAGCAAGCCCAGCTCCGCTTCGGCATACCGCAGGCGACAAGACGTCGACTGCATCAAGGAGGCTCATCGTGAAACGTCTCATCGCTGCCTCGGCGGCGGCGCTGCTGCTCACGGCCGGCGCCCAGGGCGCCGGCGGCGGGACCGGCATACACGCCGACCGGGCGGGCTACCACGTGACAAATCTCGCCTCGCTCGGCGGGGCGGCCGGCGCGGGGAGCAGCATCAACAACCGGGGCTGGGTCGCCGGCAGCTCGAATCTGGCGGGCGATCAGGTACAGCACGCGGCCCTCTGGAGGGACGGCTCCGTCACCGATCTCGGCACGCTCGGCGGCCCGAACAGCGGTGTGCTCTGGCCCGTTAAGAACGACCGCGGCATCATCGCCGGGATCTCGCAGACCGCCGAGCCCGATCCACTCGGTGAGCGGTGGAGCTGCTCCGCCTTCTTCCCCGCCGCGACTGCCGTCGGCCACCAGTGTCTCGGCTTCGTCTGGAAAGACGGTGTGATGAAGCCGTTGCCGACGCTCGGCGGCACCAACGGCTTCGCCACCGGCGCGAACAACAGGGGCGAGATCGTCGGCTGGGCGGAGAACACCGTGCACGACCCGACCTGCGTCGCACCGCAGGTCCTGCAGTTCCGGGCCGTCGTCTGGGGCCCCGCGCCGGGCGAGATCCGGGAGCTTCCCCCGCTCACCGGCGACACCGTCAGCGCCGCGACGGCGCTCAACGATCGCGGACAGATCGTCGGCATCTCCGGGATCTGCGACCGGGCAGTGGGCCGGTTCAGCGCCATCCACGCCGTGCTCTGGCAGGACGGCGAGCCGATCGACCTCGGGAGTCTCGGCGGCGTCGCGTGGAACACGCCGATGTCGATCGACGAGCGCGGCGACGTCGTCGGGTTCGCGAACGCGTCCGCGGCTGCGGGCGGCAGCTTCGACGTCCACGCCTTCCTGTGGACGCGCCGAGACGGCATGCGCGACCTCGGCACGCTTCCGGGCGACAGCACCAGCCAGGCACTGGGAATCAACGACCGGCGCGAGATCGTCGGCACGTCCTGCGACGCCGACTTCAACTGCCGCGCCGTGATCTGGCGCAAGGGCGTGATCGCCGACCTCAACCCGCTCGTCGCGTCGGGCTACGAGGACACGCTGACCACCGCCAACGACATCAACGAGTCGGGGCGCATCACGGGACAAGCGCTGGAGAAGACAACTGGGACGCTCGTTGCATTCACGGCTCGGCCCTAGCCGCACGGCGCCGGTCCGCTGCACCGGCGAGAGGCGCTCGAACGAGCGCCTCTCGCCCCTCGTGAAATCGCCGCATGTTTTGTGGTACATGTTCAGATAGACATGTGGCGACGGTCTTCGCCCGAGGCTCGTTCGTTTCACCGGCCGCGGCTCTTCGTTCTCGCGGGCGCAGTCGCCGTCGCCGCAGGGCTCGCTGCGACGACCGTCGCGGTCGGATCCTCGTCCGGCCAGCGGCCGCTCAAGCTCGTCGAGCGCTGCGTTCGCAAGGCCGACCACGCCCGCGTCGTTCGTTTCCGCGCCGGCGACCGGGTGCGGCTCCTGGGCGTCTCGATGGGAAAGGGGCCGGTCGCCGTCGCGCTCGCGCACGAGAGCGACGGCAGTCTCTGCAGCTGGCTGCCGTTCGCGCGCGTGCTCGCTCAAAACGGATACCGCGCGCTGGCCTTCGATTTCCGCGGCAGCGGCTCTTCGGCGCTGGCTCGGGGCAGCCGCACGTCCAGATACGACTCGGACATCTTCGGAGCCACCGCGCTCCTGCGGCGGACCGGCGCGAAGCGGGTCTTCCTCGCCGGCGCTTCGATGGGAGGGACGGCCGCCCTCGTGGCGGGAGCACGGGTGGCGCCGCCGGTTGCGGGTGTGATCAGCCTCTCCGGCCCGGCGTCGTACGGCGCGCTCGACGCGGAGTCTGCGGTGCAGCGCCTGCACGTCCCGGTCCTCTTCGTCGCCGCCGTAGGAGACCCGGACTTTGCGACCGACGCGAAGAAGCTCTACGACGAGACGTCGGAAACGGACAAGCAACTGAAGATCGTCTCCGGATACCAGCACGGGACGTTTCTGGTTCGCGGCCGAGCCGGCGCGGGCGTCCGAGGGCTCGTCCTCGGCTTCATCAAGTCGCGCGCCGGCCTCTAGCCCTCCGCCGCCGCTTCGGCGCGACCGCCTCGGCTGCGCGCTCCGCCCAGTCGGCGAGTGCTTCCTCGTACCGAATCCCCCAGTCGAGGACGAGCGGGGTCGACGGCGTGACGAAGGACCCGGTCTCCTTGATCTCCTCGAACAGCGCCAGCTGTTGCCGGTGGTAGGCGGCTTCGCGACGAAGGTAGGCCTCTGCCTCCTCGGGGGGCACCAGCCAGAGGAAGAACGCGCGCAGGATCGCCTGATTGCGATTCGACCGTTCGGGCTCCGTCTCGATCAACCAGCGCCGCATCTCCGCGAGACCGGCGTTGGTGATCTCGTAGACCTTCCTCCCCCGGGGCCCCTCGGCGCGTTGCGCGATAAACCCCTGCTCGCGCAGCTTCCTCAGCGCGGGATAGATCTGGCTGTGCCGAGCCGACCAGGCATGTGCGAGCGAGCGCTCGAACGTCTTCGTCAGCTCGTAGCCGGTGCTCGGGCGAGCGGCGATCAGTCCGAGCAGCGCGTGAGGTAGAGACATCGTGATCGCCGGCCGACACCGCCACCGGTCTATTCACGATGCTAACGCCCGCGCCGGAACGAGCCCGAGTTCGGAGGCCCTGCCCGGCCTATGCTGGCTTCCGTGAGTACGTACGTTCACGGTTACGGCACGCCGGAGCAGCAGCGGCTCGTGGAGCAGGCGGAGCATTGGCGGCACCGGTTGATCAGCGACGGCACACAACTCGAGCCCGGGATACGGTTGCTCGAGGTCGGCTGCGGTGTAGGCGCCGTGCTGGCGGTCCTCGGACAGGAGTTCCCCGGCGTGCGCCTCGTCGGGGTGGACATCGAGGCCAAGCAGCTCGACTTCGCCCGCAGCCACCTCGCGCGGGCCGGGGTCGAAGCAACGTTGGTGAAGGCCGATGCGCTCGAGCTCCCGTTCGCAGACGAGTCGTTCGACCACGTCTGGATGATGTGGTTCCTCGAGCACGTCGTCGATCCGCGTGCGGTGCTCCGCGAAGCCCGCCGCGTCCTCGTTGCGGGCGGCGTCATCACCGCGATCGAGGTCGACTACTCGACCTGCCGCGCCGAGCCGTCCACGCCCGCGATCGAGGCGCTGTTCAACGCGGTGGTCGAGGGCATGGCGGCGTCGGGCTGGAGCGATGCCGGCACCCGCCTTCCGGGCTGGCTGCGCGAAGCCGGTTTCCGTGAAGTGGACGAGGGTGAGCGGACGGTTTGGTGGCAGGGCGACGACCTGGCTGCCCAGGCGCGCTATGCGGCCGACGTGATGGAGAGCACGTTCGGCGCGCTCAAGCAACTTCCCGGCGCCGCCGAGGAGGAGTTGCGCGCCGGGCTGGCTGACATGCGTGCCCTCCCGAGTCAACCCGGCGCAGGCCTGGGCTGGGTCATGCACAAGTCGAGGGCCGTCCGATAACTGGCGGCGCCGCCGGCTCGTGGTCTCGTCGAGTTCTGAACCGCGCCAGAAACCCAGCTGCAGTCAGGCTTTCTGCTGGCCGCGCACCCCCGCCGCCGCTGGCGCCACGCGTGCCGCGACGAGCTCGAGCCGAACCGGCTCGAGCTCAGGGACGCCAACAGCAGCTCTCTCGTGCGCTGATCGACCGTTACCTTCGCCGCGCCGAACGCGACGCTGGCTAACTGCGCGGACGGGCGTGCGTGTCCGATTCTCGAGCTCCGGCTCAGCAGCGCGGAGAGGGCTGCCAGTCGAGCGCCTCGCCGCGGAGAACGATGCGAGTGGAGCGAGCGTTGTTGCGCTCGTTCGCCTCGAGGAGTCGGTTCTCGGGATCGGCGCGAGCAACGAGGCAGTAGACGCCGTCGCGGAGCGTGGTGACATCCAGCGCCTGGCCGCTGACGCGCGCACCGTAGATATCGCCCCATCCAATAGAGATGCCGCCGATGGAGTCGCGTCGGCAGCTTCCGTAGTACTTCCGGCGTGGAGATCCGGGCGCACTCGGCAGCCGCCGTTTCGTATCGAGCACGCACGCGCTCACCTTCTTTCCCACGATGACCGGCCGGCCGAGCGGCCCAGCCGCCCGGAGGTGAAGGCCGTACTCCGCGAGCGCGTCGAAATGCCAGTGGTTGTGGGCCGGGTGGAACCGCGTGCACCCCGCCGGCCTCGTGCGGAAACGGACGTCGGTGCCCCGCGTAAAGGTCCCGTCCCCGTTCGAGTCGCGATAGATGCGCTGGTACGACGTTCGATCGTCGCGGAGGTTGCCGTTGCGGTTGCAGTCGTCAACGCGCGGGCGCAGCTCGAGCGGGCCGATCCCGACGTTGACGACCTCGTTAGAGAAGCGAACGAGTCGATGCCCGTCCCTCGTTACCTGTAGGAAGATCTTGGCCGGCCTCCGCGTGACGAGGTCGGGAAGGAGATCGCGCGAGGCGGCCGTCCCC
>JBKOYZ010000027.1:0-3760 GCA_046725655.1 Actinomycetota bacterium
CCGTTTCCAGGTTCTCCTCGCGCATCCAGGTGGCTGCGACGCGAGTCGACTCCTCGGCCTGCGCCGAAGTGTCGAAGAAGTCGATCGAACTCATGACGCCGTTGCCGGCCTCGATGAGGTAGTAACCCTCGAAGCCCGGCAGCTTGCTCAGGCGGGGCAGCAAGCTCTCGTCGAGCTTCTTGGTTAGCTCTTCGGTGCGACTCCGGTCGACACCCTCGTAGCGTCTAACGGTGGCATGCATCTGGTGCTCCTCACTGTCACAGTTCAGGTGGAGAGCCGGCTCTTTAGTCCTCCTGGTGCACTAAGGCCCGGTCTGACAGTCGAAGAGGGAATCTCGGAGCCTCGACGGCTTCCGTGTGGGACTTCGCGCACGACGTACTGTAGCAGACTTCTTGACAACGTGTATTTACGGAACTACGTTTCCATACGTTATCGATGTAGGAGGCAGCGATGTGCCGTTCTCGGTGACCTTGCAGCACGTTCCGGATCGGGAGCTCGGCCCACTTCTGCTTCAGCTCGCGCAGGCAGGCTTTCACAATCCGATCATCAAGCCCGTCGATGGCGATGGTGCCTCCACCAACGCGGCCGCTCCAGCTGGCGGGCGGACGGCCGATCTCCCGGAGGCTTGGCGGCTGGTGCGGGAGCGGGACGGGCAGTCTTATCAGTGGCCCGATACGCGCGAGCACTACGCGCGCTACCGCGTCTTCATCGGCACGACGCGCGCCGAAGGCGCCGTTCACATCGCACTTGGCGAAGCGATTCGCAAGAACAAGTGGGGGCGCGACCGAAAGTACGTCGTCGCCTTCCTGAGCAGTGGACCCCCGCAGCAACCGTTGGCCGAGTTTGTCGCGGCCGACGACTACGAGGAGACGCGCGAGCTTGTCGCGGTCATCCGCGGGAGCGACGGGGGCCGGCGCATGTACGGCGCCGGCGACGCTCTTCCCGGCGTCTACAAGGAACGCTTCCGCACTCAGATATACAGCGAGCGGGTCATCTATCCGGGCGTCTGGAACAAGGTCGTCGTCGTCGCGCGCGAGGACGACGACTCAGCGATGCTCAACCACGCCCTGATCCAAGGCCGGCGGCGCTACCCGAAGTAAGTCGCACGGTCGGCGGCCGGCGACATCGAGCTTCCCGGCGCGGCAAGGATGAGCTTTGCGGACGCGGTGACGTTTCGTTTCCGCGAGGCGGAGCTACGAACGAGAGACATGGATCCGGTCAGCGGGCCTGAGCAGCAGGCAACGCGAGAGTCTCGGCGAGACAGTCTTCGCCGCCACGGGCGGCGCACCTGGCTCTATACGTGGGCCGTCGCTCTAATTGCTCTCCTAGTGATCCTGATCGCTCTCGTCGCGCCAGTCACTCGTCTGGATCATTCTCGTCACGGCCATTCTCGGATGGCTGCTGGGAATTGGGACGAGGGTGATCTTCCGAGTCCGGACGCGACGTAGGAATTCGGCGCGCTGACGCGGAACGGAATCGGCGCGCTCGTCGTGGCGAGTTCCGCGCGTAAGAAGCGCGGTCCGCTCAGGCGGCAGCCCGAGCCGGCACCAGCGACAGGCCGGTGCACCACGCGACCGCGAAAAGCAGGATCGCGCCTCCGGAGAGGATTCCGAGGGCTGCGACGGAGAGAGCGACCGCAAGCGCCTGCGAGGCCTCGACACCCGAAGCGATGAGAGCCGCGCCGCTGGCGCCGACCTGCGCGGCTGCTCCCGCGGGACCGATCGGCAGGGCCGCTCCCGCCGCGCCGGCGCAGAGAAAAAGGAGCGCGAGCGGGAAAGAGAATCCGACCCCGAGCGTGCCCAGGAGCAGGAAGAGTGCGATCGCCCGGAGCAGCCAGCAGGCGGACACGAGCCCCAACGCTTCCGATGCTGCCCGTCGCGAGGTCGTGCGCGGGTTCAGCCAGCGCCCGAGACGGAACCGCAGCGCTCGCCTACTCGCGGCCAGGCGCGGCAAGGTGAGGATCACCGCGGCTGCCCCGACTCCGGCGGCAGCGACCACGGCGAGTCCGACGCGCACGCCCATCCCCGCACCCGGGAACGCAGCTGCGGCAAGGGCGAGCGGCGCCAGGGCGACGCTGTCGATCAGGCCGAGCATCACAAGAGAAAGGCAGAGTGCGCGAACGCCTGCAGGACAGCCCGGGTAGCGGCGGACGACGGCGACCCGCATCGCGTCGTCGAAGCGGCCCGGAAGCACGACTCCGAGCAGGGCGGCGCCGCCGTTGGCGGCCGCGAGCGCAAGCACCTTTGGCCGCTCGTCCGGCATGAACAGCCGCCCCCACCCATATGCCTTGACGGCCTGGCTGAGGAGAATGAGCAGCCCTGCCGCCACAAGCAAAGCGGGGTTTCCGCTTGCGAGCGGCCAGGAGGTCGTCGCGAAATGGCGAGCGGCCAACAGCGCCAGGGCGAGCACAAGGGCTCCCGACCCAGCGGTGAGCACCCACTGGCCCCTCTGTGACCGACCGAGGCGCCAGAGCCCTCCAACCAGCAGGCGGTACCTGCCCTCGAGCACGATCGGCGCAAGCGGGGCCGCGATCGCCGCCAGGGGGTCCCGCGGGAGGCGAGCGCCCGGCGGGAGTGGGGTCGGGGCTGTATTTACGGCCCTCTCCCTTCGGGATCACGCGCCAGTCAATGGACCGTCTTCTGATTCTACGCTGGGGATGCCGGACCCCACATCCTCCGGCGCCTGTCGGCGGCGCTGAGCGAGCGCGTCGCCGACCAGTCCATCGGTCTGAGCTCAGCTTCCTGCCGGCTGCGTAATGTGGGGTCAGGAGTACGATCGGGTGGTGGCTGAGGACTCGCCGACGGGCGACCCCCGCGAGGCGACACTCGTGGGCGAGAAGCCTGAGGCGGAGGCTCCGCCCTCACAGCGCAGCGCTCCTAGGACCTGCGTCGTCGTCCACGATCGCGGCAGCGCCCAGATGGATTTCAGTCGGGAGAAGGTCGTCCAGTTGCTCGCGAGCGGTGGCTTCTTCTGGCTCGACCTCGACGAACCGGACAAGGACGATTTCTCGATCCTGCGCGAGGTCTTCGGGTTCCACCCGCTCGCGGTTGAGGACTCCGAGCACTTCGACCAGCGGGCGAAGATCGATGATTACGACGACTTCGTCTTCCTCGTCGTCTACGGCGCCTCACCTGATGAGGACCGCCTCGTCGAGGTGCACTGCTTCTACTCCGAGCGCTTCCTCGTCACCGTTCACCGAGACGACTGCCCCGCGTTCGCCGAGATCCGCCGGCGCTACCAGAAGCGCGACGAGGCGATTGATCGTCCCTCGCTGCTGCTCTACAGGATCGTCGACGGGCTGGTCGACAGCTTCTTTCCGATCCTCGCTGACTTCGACGACCGCATCGACGAGCTCGAGAACGCGATCTTCCTGCATGCCGACGATCGGCAGCTGCAGGAGATCTTCCGGATGAAGCGCCTGCTCGTCGGCATGCGCAAGGCAGTCAGCCCCCAGCGCGACGCGTTCGCGGGTCTGATCGGCGGAGTCGCCGAGTTGCCTGGGCTGGCCGACGGGGACGAGCGCTACTTTCGCGACGTCTACGACCACCTGATCCGGATCAGCGACCTGATCGATAGCTACCGCGACCTGCTGACGAGCGCGATGGACGTCTACCTCTCGACGGTCTCGAATCGCCTCAACGCCGTGATGAAGCAGCTGGCGGTGATCGCGACGATCTTCCTGCCCTTGGCCTGGCTCACGGGCTTCTTCGGCCAGAACTTCGGCTACCTGGTCAGAAGCATCGGCAGCTGGGAGTCGTTC
>JBKOYZ010000166.1:0-5383 GCA_046725655.1 Actinomycetota bacterium
AGCCACATGTCGTCCTGGATGCCGAACTGGATCCCCGGAGCGCCGACGGCTGCGGCTGGCAGCAGCAGCGCTCCCGTGACGGCAAGGACGAGCGCGAAGCGGCGCACCCCGGCACGGTAGACGCCGTCGGCACCCGCCGTGACGGCAACGTTACGGGCCTGTAAGACATGCGGTTACCCCTGGCGCCGTGTCGGCAGTTGCAGGGCCCGCGTCAAGCTGAGAGGGTCGCACGATGCCGTTGATCTCACGTGGCTTTCGCGGCCGCCGTAGCGAGGGACCGCCCGACCGGCTTCCGCCGGGGCAGCATTGGGTCGACGACTTCCCGGTGCTCTCGGCAGGGCCGACGCCGCACACCGCGCTCGAGGAGTGGACGTTCGCGATCGAAGGCGTCGCAGAGCCCGTGCGCTGGACGTGGGACGAGTTCCGCGCCCTGCCAAGCGAGGAGGTCACCGTCGACATCCATTGCGTGACCAAGTGGTCGAAGGTCGACACGGTCTGGGAGGGCGTTTCGCTCGACACGCTCCTCGGCCAGGTCGAGCACGACGCCGCGTACCTGATCGCGTTCTGCGACGGCGGCTACACGACGAACCTCCCGCTGGAACATGTGACGGACGGCAAAGCCTGGGTCGCCTACAACTACGGCGGCGAGCCGCTCGAGCCCGAGCACGGCGGCCCCGCGCGGCTCCTCGTGCCGCACCTCTACTTCTGGAAGAGCGCGAAGTGGGTTCGGGGCATCCGGCTCCAGGACGAGAACGAGCCGGGGTTCTGGGAGTTGAACGGGTACCACATCCTCGGCGACCCGTGGCTGGAGCAGCGGTACTGGGGCGACTGACGTGGCTCGTCACGACCGTGGAAGGCGCGGTCGACGAGACACCACGGGTGCGGACGCTGCTGCTCCACGCGGACGGCTGGCCGGGCCATCGGGCCGGACAGCACCTGGACGTGAGGCTGACGGCCGAGGACGGCTACGAGGCCGAACGGAGCTACTCGATCGCGTCGGCGCCCGGCGAATCGCTTGCCATCACAGTCGAGCGACTCGAGGACGGCGAGGTCTCGCCCTACCTCGTCGACGACGCGCGTGAAGGCGACCAGTTCGAGGTCAGAGGGCCGATCGGCGGGTACTTCGTCTGGGAGGACGACGGCCGGCCCGTCCTGCTCGTCGGCGGCGGCTCCGGCGTCGTGCCGCTGATGTCGATGATCCGCTCCTCGAGCGGCTCGACGCCGATCCGGCTGCTCTACTCGTCGCGGACCTTCCAGGACATCATCTACCGCGAGGAGCTGGAGCGCCGAGCGAACGGCGGAGTCGAGGTCTTCCACACGCTGACGCGCGAACAGCCGGAAGGATGGTCCGGCTATGCGCGCCGGATCGACGACCAGATTCTGCGCGAGGTCGCCTGGACGGCGGAAGAGCGGCCGCACGTCTTCGTCTGCGGCTCGACCCGCTTCGTCGACGCCGCCGCGGACGGCCTGCTGCGCCTCGGCTACGACGCGCAGTGGGTCAAGACCGAGCGCTTCGGAGCGACCGGTGGCTGACGAGCGGCGCCTCGACGGCAACGCGATCGGCGGGCTGCTGCTCGAGCTCTTCGGGGTCGAGATGACGACTGCGACAGGGATCTGCGCCTCGTGTGGGGCCGTCGACCTGATGGCGCAGACGGAGGTCTATCTCGACGCTCCGGGCGTCGTCGTCCGCTGCACGCACTGCAAGGCCGTCCAGGTGACGATCGTGCGCGCGCCCGACCGGACATGGCTGAACCTCAGCGGCCTGCGCTCGATCGAGATTCGGGGCACGGGTTCGTGAGGCGCTGACGGACGCCGCAGTCCGGTGGCTCGATCCGACCTGGCTGGCCGGAGCGCGCGCCTGGATCGAAGAATGCACCGACGTGACCGGCGAGCTCGACCAGTTCCACGTCCGGTGGTGGTCCACGGTCATCCGCGTGCCGGCCGCGGGCGGCGACCTCTACTTCAAGGCCGTCGGCCGCGGGTTCGAGTTCGAGCCGCCGCTGACCGCGACGCTCGCCGAGCTCGCGCCCGACCGGATGACCGAGCTCGTCGCCGTCGACGCTGCCCGGGGCTGGATGCTGATGCGCGACGCAGGCGAGCAGCTCGGCGATCTCGTCCGTCGTCCGGCCGACCTGCACCACTGGGAGGAAGCGCTTCCGCGGTACGCCGAGCTTCAGATCGCAGCAGCGCCGCTCGCGGGCGAGCTCCTGGCCGTCGACGTTCCCGACGTCCGGCTCTCGACGCTGCCCCACCAGCTGGGCGAGCTTCTCGGCAGACCGGAGGCGCGGCTCGATGCTGAGCTGCGCGAGCGAGTGCTCGCCGCGCTGCCCGAGATCGAGGCGATGTGCAGCGAGCTGGCCGCTTACGGTATCCCGGAGACGATCCAGCACGACGACCTCCACGACCGTCAGGTCTTCGTCCGCGACGGCAGCTACGTCTTCTTCGACTGGGGCGACAGCTGTGTCTCGCACCCGTTCCACTCGCTGACGGTCACCTTGCGAGCCACGGCGGCGAAGCTCGACCTCGAACCGGGCGGCGCCGAGCTCCGGCGCCTGCGCGACGCGTACCTCGAGCCGTTCGGCGCTCCGGCAGAAGCCGCCGACCTTGCCTACCGCACTGGCACGATCGCCCGCGCGCTCGCCTGGGACCGCTACGTCCGAGCCGCGGGTGTGACCGCCGACCCGGAGGACGACAGCGCCCCCGCCTACGGGCTGAAGCTCTTCCTCGAGAACGGACCGATCGGCAGCTGGCGCGAGCCCAAGTAACAGTCTGTTGCAAAGTTCGACACGGCCGCTGGTGCCGGGACCGGCTCGACGAACGAAGCGCCCGGCCGAAGAACCGAAGCGCCGGGCCATACCGAGCTTGTAACAGACTGTTACTAGGCTTCGGACAACGGATCGGTCTGGGAGCCCGAGTCGCCGTCTACGCGGCTACACCCGAGTCGCGGTCTACGCGGCTACACCCGAGAACTGCGGGATGATCTGCTTCCCGTACGCGTCCAGCGTCTCCTGCTGGCCCTTCGTCATCAGGTAGATGTTGAACTGGTCGACGCCGATCGACTCCAGCTCCCTCAGCTTCTCCGCCGCCTGGTCGGCCGTGCCGAGGACGCAGAAGCGGTCGCAGATCTCGTCGGTGACGAACTCGCCGTGCTTGGCCCCGACACGGCTGTGCTCCTTGTAGTCGTAGAACTTCCGCGCCTTGACGTAGTCCGTCAGCGCTGCGGGGATCTCGTCCGAGTTCTCGCCGTAGCGCTCGATCAGGTCCATGACGTGGTTGGAGACCATCGCGGGGAACCACCGAACCTGCTCGCGTGCATCCGCGATGTCGTCCGAGATGTGGCTCGGGGCGCAGACGATGCACTCGATCGCGTCCGGGTCACGGCCGTCCTCCTCGGCCGCCTTGCGGGCCGTGTCCATGATCCACTGGATGATCTGCGGGTCGGCGAGCTGGATGATCACGCCGTCGCCGACCCGGCCGGCGACGCCGAGCGCGCGCGGCCCGTAGCCGGCCACGTACATGGGGATGTCCGGTAGCTCCTCGCGGACCCATTCGAGCTTCAGGTCTTTGCCGTTCCACTCGACGCGCCGCCCGTTCATCAGGTCCTTGATCATCCGCAGCGCCGCTTCGAACTCGGCGACCTTGACCGGCTTGAGGCCGACGACACGGCGCGAGGAGTCTCCGCGTCCGATCCCCATCACCATCCGGCCGTTCGTCAGGTCCTGCATCGTCGCGTACCAGCTCGCCGCGATCGTCGGGTCGCGGATGCCGGGGTTGGTGACGCAGTGGCCGAGCTTGAGCTTCTCGGTGGCGGCCCCGACGAGCGGCAGCGTCGCGTACGACTCCTGCCAGAGGATGTGCGAGTCGTACGTCCACCCGTAGCCGAAGCCCTGCCGCTCGGCTTCCTGCATGACGGAGATCAGCTCCGTATAGGGCGGATCCGGGAGCGCGGTTATTCCGAAGCTAAGCGCCACTTGCAAGGAATGAAATCACCTTGTCGGTGAGGCGATCAAGCGCCTGCACGCTGAGCTCCAGGTGCACCGGCTTCGTGTCCTCGAGCTTCGTGTGCGAGAGGCCGCGGAGGCTCTGCACGAAGAGCATCACCGTCGGCACGCCCGCGCGCGCGACCTCCGCAGCGTCGTGCAACGGCCCGCTCGGAAGGCGGTGCGACGTGCCGGCGACCTCCATGATCGACTCGTCCGCGAGCTCGATCAGGCGCTGGTCGAACAGGATCGGCTCGATGTTCCAGATCCGCTCCCACTCGACCTCGACGTCCTCCTCCTGGGCGAAGCGCCTCGAGGCGGCCTCCGCATTGCTCAGCATCTCGGCCAGCTTCGTCGCGTCCAGGTGACGCTGATCGAGCAGGCACTCGGCGGTCTCGACGACCGAGGTGACGATTCCCGGCTTCGTGACGACGCCGCCCATCGTGCAGACGGCGCCGTCACCGGTGCGTTCGGCGATCTCGCGGATCTCGAGCTCGAGCTTCGCAGCGCCGGCGAGCGCGTCGCGGCGCTTGTCCATCGGCGTCGATCCCGCATGTGCGGCCTGCCCCTTGAACGTGACCTGGTGGCGCTCGACGCCGAACGTACCGAGCACGACCCCGAGCGGCAGGTCGAGCGATTCCAGCACCGGCCCCTGCTCGATGTGCAGCTCGAGGTAGGCGCCCGCGTTCTCGAGCTCGGATCGCGCGTCCAGCGCGCGGTCGAGGTCGACGTCGAAGCGCGCGACCGCATCCGGCAGGGCGACGCCATCGGCATCGTGCCGCCGCCGCAGCTCGTCCTGATCGTCCATCGACCCCGCCGCGGCACTCGAGCCGAACAACGAGCGGCCGAAGCGCGCGCCCTCCTCGTCGGCCCAGTTGACGAGCCGCACGGTGACCGGGGGCGTCCCGTCCTCCGCCAGTCGGCGGAGCACCTCGACGCCCGCCATCACGTTCAGCGCCCCGTCGAGCCAGCCGCCGTTCGGGACGGAGTCGATGTGGCCGCCGATCAGAAGCGCGCCGTCCGACCCGCCGCGGAGCGTGAACCACTGGTTCCCGGCGGCGTCGATCGTTTCCTCGCCCATCGCCTCGAGCTTCCCGCGCAGCCACTCGCGCGCCTGCTGCCACGTATCCGTCCAGGCGACCCGCTGGGCGCCGTTCTCGTCGCCGGTCAGGTCCCGTAGCTCGCGAAGGTCGGCGACGGTGCGAGCGGGATCGAGCACGGGGCGATCGTAAACGGTGTGGTAAGAGATAGCCGTGGCGACCATGGCCGCGGTGTCACCAGTCGAGCGACGCACCGTCGTCGCGAAGAGAGTGGTTGGCCGCGTGGCGCTGTTCGTCTTCGTGCTCGCCGCGCTCTGGGGGCTCTGGGAGGGGTATCGCTGGCTCTGGATGCGCGAGGGCTGG
>JBKOYZ010000204.1:0-9815 GCA_046725655.1 Actinomycetota bacterium
CGCTCGTTCGCGCTGCTGTAGGCATCCCACCAGCGACGCTCGAAGAGCGACTGCTCGACCAGCCCGTGCAGGAGCGGCCAGAGCGTCCTGTTCGAGAAGCCGTGGTAGTAGCCGCCCAGGGTCGGCCGGTCGAGCTCGAGCGGACACAACTCCACCTCCAAGCCCTCGACCCGCCGCGGCAGCCCGGACACACCGCCGTCCCAGCCAACCCAGGCTCCCCCACGCGCCTCGAGCGCGGGGCGAAGCGCGCTCACCAGGCCGCCAGCAGTCGGCCGCCAGCCCGCCCTGCCCCGCTCGACCGGCAGCCGATTGGAAACAGCGACCAACGGAGGAGCGGATCCCGTACCCGCATCCGGCACGGCCACCTCCTTTCGGAACACGTTACCGGCGCCCCGCCGAGACGCGTACGGATCCACTCCTCGCCAGCTACCGACCTGCGCCTTGTTGCGCGGGGGACCTCGATGAGTGACTCGGCGCGTAGGGTTCGTTAATTCGATCCCGCTGCAAATCCGAGGAATCGAAGAGGCGCGACAGAGTTTGTGAACCCGTAGGGTGCGCAAACTCGGCCGGCGCGTCGATCTAACGGATTTGCAGGAAGATCGAGTTTACGAACCCTACGGGTGCCAAAATTCGAATCGAGCTTCTGAATAAGCCGATTGGCAGGCAGAACCGAGTTTTCGCACCCCACAAGCTCCGAAAGGCGACACGGCGCGCTTCGGCAGGCGAAAACGTCCGCGCGTATCTCGTCAACAGCCCGTGGTAGACGCCACCCAAGGCGTCAGCGTCTTCGTTGGGTGGAGGCTCGGCTTCCTCGTGGGCGGGCGCGGAGAGGTCGATCCGGCTCACGCCGGCGACGTCTCCGCGCCACCCAGAAATCCGTCTACTCCTCGGCCCGGTCCGCGATCGTGAAGGCGACCTGGTTCTGCTCGACGCTTGCGTCGAGAACCTTGTCGTCGAGGAGGGAGGCCGCCTCCGGTTCGAGGAAGACACGGACCCCTTGCTCTTCGATCACCTCGTCATCCTCGGCGGGCAGTCGGACGACGCTGAGCTGGAAGTTCGCCTGCATCCCTGCCCGCTCGGCGACCATGCGCAGACCGCCTGTCTCGGCGGCCTCATCCGAAGATGAGACGATGTCCTTCACGGCCTCAACCGCGCTATCGGTGAGTGCGAGCAGCGCGCTCACCTCCTTCCTGGTTGGTTCCGCTCGAAGCCGGCCAGGCTAGCAACCGACCCACAGTAGGCCGCGCGCAGAACATCTCCCTCCGCTTTAAGCCTGGCCCCGCGTAAGGTTAAGGCAGAGGCGCCGCCTGAGCCCGCGAACGCGTTTGCCGAGCGCTGGGTCGGCACCGTCCGGCGCGACTGCCTCGACTGGATCCTGATCGTCAGCCGGCGACAGCTCGAGCAGGTGCTCCGTGTCTATGTCGACCATTTACAACAGCCATAGGCCGCATCGAGCGCCCGGTCTGACACCACCAACACCAGAGCGGAGGCTAGGCCTTGTCAGCCCCGCTTCCCCCGAGCGCGTCCGCCGGCGCGATCGCCTCGGCGGACTCATCCACGAATACACCGCAGCAGCGTGACGGATGGGTTTACGCGCCCCAGAGGGTCTGCCGGTCGAGCTGAGTGTGGAGGGCGAGCCACGAGCGCTGCCGCCGGTCGATCTCTCCGCCTGCACTGAAGCCGGGATCGGGGCGGCGAACACGCGGCGCTCGCGGAACGAGAGAAGAAGCGATCCACTCAGTCCGAGCCCGGCCGCGGCGAGCGCCGCCACGAGGCCCGTAATCGCTATTTCTCGGAGCGCACACCGAATTTTGGCACGCCACCGCCTCGACGCCATCCTTGGGGGCATCGACTACGCGCTCGCACACGACTATCCCGCCCGCGAGAAAGCATGATCAGGAGCCACCGAGGGGTGGTCGGTCGCTAGCTCGAAGTAGCATCGATTCTGTGGAAGGCGGCTTGCCGACTGGCGAAAGTTCGACCGCGAGCGGCGAGGCGCGGCAACGGGCTAGTGCCAGCGTGACAGCTGACCGCACGGGCCCCTCGGTCTGCTACGTCGTCCACGATCAAGGCAGCCGCGAGATCCACTTCGATCGTGACACGGTCGAGCGGCTGCTGGCGGCCGGCGACTTCTTTTGGCTCGACCTCGATCAACCGAGCGAGGAGGACTTCCAGATCCTCCGCGATGTGTTCAAGTTTCATCCGCTCGCGATCGAAGACTCGGAGCAGTTCGACCAGCGCGCCAAGCTCGACGAGTACGACGACTTCGTCTTTGTGGTCGTCTATGGCGCTGCACCAGACGACGACCGGCTCGTCGAGGTGCATAGCTTCTACTCCGAGCGCTTCCTCATCACCGTCCACCGCGACGACTGCCCCGCCTTCGCCGAGATCCGCCGCCGCTATCAGCAACGCGAGACGAAGATTGAACAGCCGTCGCTGCTGCTGTACCGGGTCATCGATGGGCTGGTCGACAGCTTCTTCCCGGTGCTCGCCGCCTTCGACGACCGCATCGACGAGCTCGAGGACGCGATCTTCCGCAAGGCCGACGACAAGCAATTGCAAGAGATCTTTCAGATGAAGCGTCTGCTGGTCGGCATGCGGAAAGCGGTGAGCCCGCAGCGCGACACGTTCGCCCGGCTGATGGGCGGGATCGCCCAGCTGCCGGGCCTCGCGGCAGAAGACGAGCGCTACTTCCGCGACATCTACGACCACCTGATCCGAATCAGCGACCTCATCGACAGCTACCGCGACCTCCTCACGGGTGCGATGGACGTCTACCTGTCCACCGTCTCGAATCGCCTCAACTCCGTCACGAAACAACTCACGGTCATCGCGACAGTCTTCCTGCCGCTGAGCTGGCTAACCGGGTTTTTCGGTCAGAACTTCGGCTTCATGGTCAGACACATCGGCCGCTGGGAAACGTTCATCGGCCTAGGAGTCGGCTCCGAGCTACTCGTACTTGCCGTGCTCCTCCTCTTCTTCAAGCGTCGCGGCTGGTTCTAAGCCTGGCCGCGAAGGGCGCCATTATTCGTATCGCGTCTTCAAGCGGTGGCTCGGTAGTACTCGTGGATTAAGCCACCGAGTCGGTCGCGGCGGCGGATCTCGCCCACGGGCGAGCTTTCTGGTCGCTTGCCATGGGCGGGTCGCCGGAGTTCGAGCGCACGATGCGCGTGGCGTTCGAAAACTCCGTCACTCGCACTGACGGACTTCATGCGGCGGCTTTGTATTCGTTGATGAGGCCGCCGAGCAGCTCGTGTCTCTCGATGTGCCGTATCGGTGCGCAGCCAGGCGCTGAGGTCGGTTCGTCGGGCGGTTGGAGCGACAGTGATCGGTGCGGCCTGTGCCGGTTGTAATGGGCCGTGTAGACGCGGAGCACTTGCTCGAGCTGGCGCCGGTTGATGATCAGGATCCGGTCGAGGCACTCGCGCGGCAGCGTGCCGATCCAGCGCTCGGCATAGGCGTTGGCGTTCGGGGCTCGGATCGGCGTCCGGACGATCGCGACGCCTTCGCTAGCGAAGATCTCGTTGAAGCCGCCGCTGAACTTGCTGTCTCGGTCGTGAAGCTGAAAGCGGAAGGACTGCCCGCGGTCGGCGAGCTGCATCAACAGGTTGCGGGCCTGCTGCGCGGTCCAGCGGCCGTCTGGGTTGCTCGTGCTTGCGATGAACTCGATGCGTCGGCGCTCGAGCGAGACGAAGAAGAGGACGTAGATGCGGGTCAGCCAGATGTTCTCAACGGTGAGGAAGTCGCAGCCAGCATCGTTGCCGCCTGCCGACGCAGGAACTGTCGCCAGCTGGCGCCGTCGCGTTCGGGCGCCGGAGGCAGCTCGTGGCGGATCAGGATCGCACGCACCGAGCTCGCCGAGACCGCGACTCCGAGCCCGCGGAGCTCGCCGACGATCCGGCGGTAGCCCCACGCCGGGTTGTCGCGTGCGAGGCGTAGGACGAGGCCCTGCACGTCGCGCTCGATTCTCGGCCGACCTGGTCGCCGGTGCGGATACGTCCATGGGCGCACGCGTCGGCGATCACCGAAACGAACGCCTGCTCGGCGCGCCGCCGCGGCTGCAACAACCAATCCGGGAAGTACGAGCCCTCGCGCAGCTTCGGCACAGCGAGCTCGATCGAGCCGGCGCGCGGATTCCAGTAGCGCTCGCGGTAGCCGTTGCGTCGGTTGACCCTGAAGGGTGTCAAAACTAGGATTCCTCGCCGAACTGGCGTTTTGACACCCTTCAAGCTGTCGCCGGACGAGGTTCTCCGGCGCGCCGACGATAGCTCGGTTCGCGTCAGAAAAGACGTAAACGGCGCCTCGTCTCCGACCTGAGGGCTCCATAAAGGGCTCCATACCTACCGCACGCTGTGGATCGTGCAAGTGGAAGCGAAAGAAGAAGCCCCGTTTTGCGGGGCTTTTGCAGAGCCCTCTGACGGACTCGAACCGTCGACCCCCTCCTTACCATGGAGGTGCTCTACCAACTGAGCTAAGAGGGCGCTCGCGGGCCATTCTAGCCCTGGTTTCACGGGCGAACCCTCGGCTCGCGCGTGCAAGTCGCGGCTCCTGGGCGTACAGTCTCCTCCGCCAGAGCCAGGGGGTTGCTTTTGAAGGCCGCGGTCGAGACTCTGAGCTACATCGGTCTCGTCGCCTACACGGCACTTGCCGTCGCGACGATCAACGCGTGGCGCGTTCGCCGCGATCGGGCGACCGCGTGGGCGGCCGTTTGCTTCGGGGCTCTCGGGGTTGTCGTCGTCCTTGCGCGGGTCATCCCGGACCATCCGCACGGGTTCGGAGAGCGGTTCGCGCAGAAGCTCGACCTCGTCGTCTTCCTGCTCTTCCCGTACCTGCTGCACCGATTCACGACCGTCTTCCGAACGGCCACCTCGCGCCTCGAGCGGGCGCTCGGGCTGATGACGCTGGCGATGGTCGTCTGGACTTTCGCGCTCCCGCGAATCCCGGCGTCCGGGGAGTCGCGGCCCGGCTGGTTCTGGGCCTACCTCGTGGGCTTTCTCGTCCACTGGACCGTTCTCTCGTCCGTCTCGTCAGTTCGGCTGTGGCGCGCCGGGGGCGGCCAGCCGAGCGTCGCGCGTCGGCGCATGCGCCTGCTCGCCTTCGCGACGGCGACGCTGACGCTGGCGCTCTTCGCGGTTGTCGCGACGAGCGCCACGGACTCGGTTCTCGCGCTCGTCAGCCAGGCGCTGAGCCTCGTCGCCGCGGGCGCCTTCTTCCTCGGCCTCATGCCGCCGCCGCTCGTCCGGCTGCTCTGGCGTCGTCCCGAACAGGAACGGGTCCAGGAAGCGATCAAGGGCCTGATCACGCTCGCAACGACGCGTGAGGAGGTGGCCGAGCGCGTGCTGGGTCCGATGGCCGCGATCGTCGGTGCGCAGGCCGTCGCGCTCTACGACGACGACCGAGACCTGATCGGCTCGCACGGCTTCGTGGAGGGAGAATCCGCGCCCGCCGACGCGCCGATGTACGAGTTCGCGATCCCGGGTGGAACCCTGATGGTCCGGGCGTCGCCCTACTCGCCGTTCTTCGGCAACGAGGAGCTGCGTCTCGTGCAGACGCTCGGCGCGATGACGGGGATCGCGCTCGACCGAGTCCGGCTCTTCCAGCACGAGCGCGAGGCGCGACTCGCCCTCGAGCGCGCCGACGAGGTGAAGACGAACTTCATCGCCCTGGCGTCGCACGAGCTGCGGACGCCCGTCACGACGATCCACGGGCTCGCAACCACCCTCAACCGCGTCGGCGCCCAGCTCTCCGAGGAGCAGCGCGCAGAGCTGCGTAGCGCGCTCGAGCGTCAGTCCGATCGGATGGCGCAGCTCGTCGAGCAGTTGCTCGACCTCTCACGGCTGGACGCCCAGGCAATCGAGATCCGGCCGGAGCGGTTCAACGTGCGAGAGCGCCTCGAGGAGATCGTCGCCGCGTCCGCGGCCGACCGCGTCGACGACGTGGAGATCGATGCGCCGCGCGACCTGGAGGCGTCGGCGGACCCGGCGGCGCTGGAACGGATCGTCTCCAACCTGGTGACGAACGCTTTGCGCTACGGGACTCCGCCGGTGAGCGTCGACGCGAGCCAAACCGACCGGCACCTACGCGTCGCCGTGGAGGACCGCGGCGAGGGCGTCCCGGCGCAGTTCGTGCCAGACCTTTTCGAGCGCTTCACGCGGGTGCTGGGCGAGCGCACCAGCGGCACGGGCCTGGGCCTGGCGATTGCCCGCTCGTATGCCCGAGCCCACGACGGCGACCTCGTCTACGAAAGTGCGGAGCCCCACGGGGCCCGCTTCCAGCTCGTCCTACCCACGAAGCCCAACTCCGATGCGAGCGACACAGAGTCGCCAGAGGTCGAAGCCCACCGGTCGAGATTCCTCTGGAGATTTCGCCGCTAGCCCGACGCCGCGCCCGACAAATGCGAGCGGCGCACGACCGCCGGTGGGTCGGCGGATCAGTGGGACATCGTCCCGTGGACGTTGCCGACCCTGAGCAGTCCGACCTGGCCCTGATCGACCGCCGCGAAGGCGTGCGAGACGAACGGGTAGAGGCCGGGCTGGTCGATCTTGACGTCGAAGACGCCGCCGCCGCCGGCCGGAACGGTCACCGTCTGCACGTTGTGCAGCGCGTGCGTCGGGTTCATATCGGCGAACGGATAGGCCCTGTTCAGGATCGTGCCGACGATGTGAAAGTCACTGTCGATCGAGGGGCCGGCGTCAACGACCCAGAAGCGGACGAGCTGGCCCGGCTTCGCGGTCAGCGGGTGCGTTACGTACTGGCCGGCGTAGCCGTTGAAGGTCATCCAGTCGGGCATACGCGCGTGTGCCTTGTCCATCGAGAACTGCGCCGGCTCCGTCAGTCCGTCCGAGTTGAGGTACCACTCGCTGGCGACGAGGACGTAATTCTTGTCGGCCTTAGGCAGGACGCCCGGCTTCGGTTCGACGACGATCGCGCCGTACATGCCGTTGGCGATGTGCATCAAGACCGGCTTCGTGCCGCAGTGGTACATGAACACGCCGGGGTCGTTGGCGCGGAACGTGTAGCTGACCGACTTGCCCGGCATCACGTCGCCGAACGCCTTGTCGGGGGCGATCCTGGCGGCGTGGAAATCAACCGAGTGCGGAATCGCCCCCTTGTTGGTGAGCGTGATCTTGACCATCTGTCCCTGGCGGACGTGGGATCACCGGGCCGGGCGCTCCGCCGGCCCACGCCCAGGCTGCGTACCTGACGCCGGGTGCGACCTGGATCGTCACGTCCTCGAGGATGAGGTTCACGTTCGCGACCGGCCCTGCCGGCGCGGCAGGCAGCGTTGCCGGGAACGGCTTGTGTGCCTTCGCCAATGCGTCGGCGTTTGCCGGCGCGGCGCCGGCGTAGCTGGCGAGTTTGCTTGTCGCAGCGGACCCGGGCATGTCGGTGGCGGCCATGCCAGGCATGCCAGGCATCGAGCTGTTGCTCGCGCTAGATGCGACCTTCGCCGAGGACCTGCGCGAGTCGCGGGCGTCGGCCCACATCAGCAGGGCAAAGATGGCGAAGAGTCCGACGAGGCCGCCCAGCAACATCGTGGCCACCATCCAAAAAGCACCCGAACTCGTTTCGGATGCACGAGGGCGATGCAGGGTTGCGTTGTGTGAAGACATGGCGTCTCGCTCCTTCTCCGTAGGTGCTCGTGATTCGACAATCGGCGCGGCCGGCGTAACCAACCTTTGGAGAGCGCCGCAGTCTTGCTCCGCACAAATCCGCAGACTTCCTGAGTGGTTTCCCGAGGCACCGGTCGAGGCGCGGCAGCGAACGTCGAACGCTAGGTCGCCGGGCCCGACCTGAGCGGGCGCGGCTCACGACGGCCGCATGGAGAACCGAACCGGACGAAGTCGTCATGGCTTCGGCGAAGCCGAAGCCGGACTTCGTCCGGGAGTGGGGGCGGGAGGATTCGAACCTCCGTCCGAGGACAATCCGCTCACAGAGCCGCCTGACCTACTACACGAGCTGCTCGAGGCGCTGAAACGTGATGAGAAGGCGCCTTCGGAGAGATGACGCCTAGCGCTGCTGGCGCAGGATCTTGAAGATCTGGTACTCGGAGAGGCCCGCGATCTCGGCTAGGAGCTTGGGCGACTCGCCCTGAGCGTGCGCCTCGGCGATCAACCGGTCGTCAGTGCGCTGCTGCTTCCAGCGCGAGCGGCTTAACGTGTCGAGTGTCCACACACGTGGAATCACCTATTCGTGCGACTGATCTTCCACTTGACCGACGCGGACATCCGGCGCCACGTCGATGGAATTGTGAATCCAGAGACGGAGCGCCACGTGAGGATCTGCGTCTCTTGCGCACTCCGGCTGGCCGCTGCCGCGCAGCAGGCCGTTTGGTGGGAACGGCGGGGCCCCCTCCGCCGCCTCGTGCGGGTCAACAACGCACAGGCGGCCGACGAACTGCTTGCCGAAATCGCGAGGGAACAGCGACGTGAGGCTGCCTAACCCGGCGATGGGAACAGAGGGGCCGGGCGGCGAGCCGAAAGCCTAGGACGCTTCCCATCCTCCCGGCCCGAGACTCAGACTGCGCCTCGAGCTCATCGGCGACTAGATGCATGTCCCTTCCCCAGACTGAGCCTGATGGCGGGCCGGCTAGCGGGGGTCATGGCGCTATCACCCTCGACTAACGTGCACGGATAGCGGGACTCGCGGCCGAAGAGCGAACCCGTCGTTAGCGGGTCAGGCGGCCTGGAACGCTCTCCGTCTAGGTTTTCGGGATCGGGCTACAGGGCGATCGGAGCGTCCGTTCGGCCACGGCACCCTCTTGGAGTCACAGCCATCAATGGTGTTCTCTGGCTTCTGCGGAAACGACCACGAACTGGTCAAGGGCCAGCAATCGTATCTGCATCACGAAAACCTTCCCCAGTTGGTTCGGACTCGGTCGTCACGCCGGCGAAACGCAGCGTCGTAGGGCCAAACGGGTACTCGTACGCGGTGAAGAACAAGGGGCTTTCGGTCTCCAGGAGGTGATAGAGGCCGTCGAAGCGATTCGACGCCATCTGAATAGTCGTGAGGTTGGGATCGATGTTGACGAAATCGAGCGGCCGGATTGGAGGAAAGTTGATTCTCACAACGTGGGCCGGATCCCCGCCGCTAGCGGGGAGATCCAGCCGGATACTGCGATCGAAACCAACGTTAGAACTCTCGAAAATGTCGATTGCGTAGGTCTCGATTTTTCGGTTCCAAATAATTGGCATAAAATGCTCCTCCGGGATCAAAGCGCAGTGCGCCCACGGAACGGGCCCGTCCCAGCCAAGAGTCGCGATCGTCTCTAGCGCGCCGCTAACGGCGAAACGGTCGCGACTGGATCTCTCATCGGCGGCTCCTCTCCCAGCCGAAGCCGAACGAAAGCTTTAGGTCAGCGCCTGCCGACTGACTTGGTGTTGCGGAAGCAGAAAGAAGTCTCTGCCTCTTGCTCGGGAGAGTCAACGGGGCCGGGAGGCGAGCCGAGCGCCTAGGCCGACCCCGCCCGCGCGTCACGCCACGCCTTGGGCTTGCGAACGGCTAGTCGCCCTCTCGGCCATGGCCCGAAGCGTGAGCGCCGCGTCCGGCGGCGGTCGCCCGCAAGCGCGGCGAGGCAGGCCGCCACCATCGCGGCTTCCTCGACCAGCGTGTCGGTGGTGCATTCCTCGAGGTAGCGGAGCAGCCATCGCGCGGCTACGCGAGGGTGCCGGCTCATTAGACAACACCGAGCGAGAAGAGAACAATGGGGTGTGAGCCCATGCTGCGGCTCGGCAGTTGGTTTGGCGGCCATTAGATAGCCGTTGTCGACTTGGGCTCCCGGCTTGTGGTTGTCAGGCGCAAGCAGGGAGCCCACC
>JBKOYZ010000011.1:0-5489 GCA_046725655.1 Actinomycetota bacterium
CGGGAGGTCGCAGAGCTCGGCCCGCTCGACGCGCTCGTCCACAACGCGGCGACGGGCGTCATCCGGCCGGCGCTGGAGGCCGAGAAGAAGCACTGGGACTGGACGCTGGACGCGAATGCCTACTCGTTGCTGTCGCTCACGAAGGCGGCGGCGCCGCAGATGCAGCCCGGCTCGTCGATCGTCGGTGTCTCCTCGCTGGGCTCCGTGCGTGTGCTCGAGAACTACTCGCTCGTCGGGACGTCGAAGGCCGCGCTCGAGTCGATGGTCCGCTACCTCGCCGTCGAGCTGGCGCCGCGCGGGATCCGCGTGAACGCCGTCTCCGCCGGAGTCGTCGAAACCGAGGCGCTCGACCACTTCCCGAACAAGGAGACGATGCTGCGAGCGGCCCGCGAGCGAACGCCGGCGGACCGAATGGTCGAGCCCGGCGACGTCGCGGACGCCGTCGCGTGGCTCTGCTCCCCCGGGGCCGAAATGGTCCGCGGCCAGACGCTCGTCGTGGACGGCGGCTACTCCTTGCTGGCGTAGCCGCTTTGCGGACAGACGCTGCGCGCCCGCACCCCTACCCTTAGGACGATGGAGCCAACCGAGCACAACCGCCGCGCCTGGGACGAGATCCACGGCCGCGGCACCGGCGCGATGCGCGGGCGCCTCGGGATCCCGGCGCCGGTCCGCGAGCGGCTGCCCGACCTCGAGGGCAAGCACGTCCTGCACCTGCAGTGCGGGACCGGGGAATCCACCGCGGAGCTCTCCGATCTCGGCGCGCTCGTCACCGGCGTCGACATCTCCAGCGAGGCGATCAAGATCGCGCACGAGCGTGCGCCCACGGCCGCGTTCATCCAGTCGGACGTGCAGCAGCTGCCGATCCAGCTGGAGCACGGCCGCTTCGACCTGGTCTTCACCGGCGGCGGCGTCCTCACCTGGCTGCAGGACCTCGACGCCTGGCTGCACGCGATCGTAGGCACGCTGAAGCCGGGCGGCTCCTTCTTCCTGTACGACGGCCACCCGGTCGGGAGCTGCCTCGACATCACGCTGCGCTGGCGCGAGGACTACTTCGACGAGGAGCCGCAGCCGAACGTCGGCCGGGCGCGCTTCGACCTCAGCGGCCCGGCGGCCGAGGAGCACGAGGTGGAGCGGTTCTGGCGGCTCGGGGAGATCGTCACCGCAGTCGCGCAGTCCGGGTTGCTGCTGCGCTCGCTCGAAGAGTTCCCGGAGTTCGATCCCTCGCGACACCGGGACCGCCGCATCCCGGGCGACTTCGTCCTGATCGCCGACAAGCCGCGCGAGGCTTAGCCGAGGCGCGCGAGCGCCTCGTCGATCTCGTCGTCCGAGATCGTCAGCGGCGGCGTCGCCGAGATCAGCCGGCCCCCTGGTCCCGCCGGCACGACGATGACGCCGTGCCGAAGCGCGTCGGCGGCGTCGCCCTCGCGCGCCCGCAGCAGCCCGCGTCCGTGCCAGCCGGCCCGCTCGAACCGATCGCCGGCAGCCTGGACGCGGTCGAGCAGCTTCGGCACCTCGTCGAGAACGACGAGCGCGGCCGCCGCCGCGAGCGGATTGCCGACGTGCGTGTGCGTGTAGACGTCCTCGGGGCCCAGCCGCCACGCCTGCTCGAGGTCTTCGCGGCAGAACAGCGCCGCCGAGATCGGCAGGCCGTGCCCGAGCGCCTTCCCGATCACGAGCACGTCCGCGTACTCGGCGTCCGGCCAGAGCTCGCCGACCCGCCCGAGGCCGGCATAGATAGCGTCGACGACGAGGAGCGCGCCACGCGCCGTGCAGCGGCGCCGCAGCACGCGCAGGAAGTCCGGCGGCGGCACGACCGCGCCGCCACGCGCCTGGACGGGCTCCACGATCACACAGCCGCACCGGGCCGGCAACGGCCCGGGATCCTCGCCGTAGCGGCGCCGGTAGACGGGGCCCGGCAGCCACCTCCGGAACGGCAGCCGAAAGGCGTCGATCGACGTCGCCGCCAGCGCGACCAACCCCGTGCCGTGGTAGGCGCCCTCGAAGGCGAGGATTCCAGGCCGCCCGGTCGCCAGCAGCGCCGTCCTCAGCGCGATCTCGACCGCGTCCTCCCCGGTGACGCCGAGCTTCGCCGGCTTCGGCAGCCGGCGCCTCAGCTCGACCGTCACCTCCGCGTCGGCCAGATCCCCGAGCGCATGGACGACCCGCTGCGCGCGCCAGGCCTCCAGCACGCGCGGATTCCGATGTCCGAGGGCAGCGACGCCGAACCCCGCAGAGAGGTCGAGGTACTCGCGGCCGTCGGTGTCGATGACACGGCACCCCTCCGCGGAGGCCCAGATCACCCCTCGCGCTCCTGGCTGGCGGCCGCTCCCGGCCGGCGGAGCCGGCCTCCGTGGCCGCCTGGCGCCGCTGGCGGCCCGCCACTCTCCGGGGCCGTGCTTCGTGCACTGTCCCCTCCGGCGGCGAACCGCCAGTGACGCCCCAGGAACGCGAGGCTCACGCCGAGCCGTCGCGGCGCGGCACGAGGCGGCCGAGCGTGTCCGCCGCGATGTACCCCGCGAGCTTCGGGTTCTCCAGCAGGCGCCGCAGCGAGTAGCCGTACCAGTGCTCGCCGAACGGAACGTAGATACGGAGGCGGTGCCCCTCAGCGATGAGCTTGTCGCCGAGCGACTCGGCCACCCCGAGCAGCATCTGGAACTCGTAGTCCCCACGATCGAGCCGCCGTCGCGCGACGATCCGCCGCCCCTCCGAGACGAGCCACTGGTCGTGGGTTGCGATTCCGACGTAGCAGCCGGCGTCGAGCAGAGCCTCGAGCGCACGGATGAAGTTCGCCTGCACCTCGTCGTAGCCTTGGTAGGCCAGCTCGGGCGGCTCGATGTAGATCCCCTTGCAGATCCGAACGCTCGGCCGCAGGTCGGCGAGCGAGCTGATGTCGTCGAGCGTGCGCCGCAGATACGCCTGCAGCACCACGCCGACGTTCTCGTGACCCGCCTCGCGCAGCTCGCGGTAGAGCCGCAGCGTCTCGTCCGTCGTGGACGAGTCCTCCATGTCGATCCGGACGAAGTTCCCGCGGCGGGCCGCGTCTCGCACGACCGACTCCAGGTTCTCGCGGCAGAGGTCGTGGTCGAGCTTGAGGCCGAGCGCCGTCAGCTTGACGCTGACGTTCGAGTCGAGGCCCTGGCGGTCGATCGTCTCGAAGACGTCTCGGTATTCCTGGGCGATCGCGCGCGCTTCTTCGTCCCGCTCGATCTCCTCACCGAGGACGTCGATCGTCGCCACCTTCCCCTGCGCATTCGCGGTCTTGACGACGCGGCAGGCGTCCTCGAGGGTCGGGCCCGCGATGTAGCGCTGCGCGAGCTTGTGCACGAGCGGCCGCGGGACGGCCGGCAGCACGCGGACGATCGCACGGTCGAGGATCAAGGGCCGCGCGATTGTAGGCCGTTGCGCCTACGCGGATTCGCGCATGAACCCTTGGCGCCCAGCGGATCCGTCTTGACCCGGCATATGTCAGCTCTCGCGCATGAACCCTTGACGAGCCGCGGAGACAAGCGCGACCGCCTCGGGGAAGAGCACGCGCATCGCATCGCGGAGGGCGATCGACTGCTGGTCGGGGCCGCCCTCGACGTGCACCTGCTGCAGTGCGGCTGCGGTCAGCTCGACTGCCGTGTTCAAGGTCAGGGTGGCGAACTGTTCCCTCTGCGCCTCCTGCACCGACTCCGCCTGCTGCTCGGCGAACTCGCGCAGCCCGCGCATCAGATCGTCGGGATCGCCGCCGAACGGAAATCCGGAGCCGCCGCTGCCCTCCATGGCCGCACTGTAGCCACCGGCCTCAGGTCAGCGGAACCTTGTACGCCCCCTCCACGTCGGTGAGCAGCTCCTCGACCGTCCCGGTCGCTTGCTTCATCGCCGCTGCGAACGGAGAGCCGCCACCGCCGCCCAGCGCCTGTTCGAGCTTCAGCGTCGCCGCGCCGACCGCGTCCAGGTGCGCTGGCGTCGCGACTCGGGGCGTACGGCCCAGCGTTGCCTGCAAGGCGATCGCGGCGTCCTCGGCCTCGTCGATCCCGGCCGGGCTCTCGGTGAGGCGGAGCGCGACGAGCCGGGAGCGGAGGTCGTCGAGATCTCCGCCGCCCGCGATCTCCTCGGCAAGCTCGCAGAGCGCCGCGATCGAGACGACGTCGCGGACGTCGGCCCGGCTGTCGACGGCGTGGCCGTCCGCATCGAGCACGAGCCACGTGGTCGAGCCGTCGTCGCCGCGAAAGGCGCAGAGATAAGCCCGCGAGCCTGACGAGGGCTCCGCAGGAACGATCCCGGTCAGCTCCTCCCCCGGCGCCGCGAACCGGACGGCGGCGTCGGCGATCCGGCGCAGGTCGTCCGTCAGGGCCACGGGACGAGAATAGGCGGCAACGCGCAGGTTCCGCTTCCGAGCTCGGCGTTGCAACCGTCGGTAAAAACGGCCGCGGCGGCAAAGCCGCCACGGCCTCCAAGTCGGCATCGCAAGCGACCTTAAAACGGCCGCGGCGGCAAAGCCGCCACGGCCTCCAAGTCGGCATCGCAAGCAACGCCTTAGACTCGCGCTCGTGGCCGAGGCCGTCTCCGCCCGTACGCGGCACGCGCTCGAGCTCTTCGCGCCGCTCGGCCCGACGTACGACCGGTACGCCCGCGTCCTCTCGCTTGGCCAGGATCCGCGGTGGCGGCGCTTCCTCGTCTCCTGCGTCGACGCGGCCCCCGGCGACCGCATCCTCGACGTCGCAACCGGGACGGGCGCCGTGGCGGCGGAGCTGATCCGCCAGAAGCGCTGCGCCGTCATCGCGGTCGACCAGAGCCCCGAGATGCTCGCGGTCGCCGCCGAGCGGCTGCCGGCGGGGGTCGAGCTCGTCGAGGCGTCGGCCGAGAGCCTCCCGTTCGAAGACGCGTCCTTCGACGCCCTCACGTTCACCTACCTGCTCCGCTACGTCGACAACCCGGGCGCGACGCTCCGGGAGCTCGCGCGCGTCGTCCGCCCGGGAGGCACGATCGCAAGCCTCGAGTTCGCCGTCCCGCGCGGGCTTGCCGGGGCGCTCTGGCACGTCTACGTGGGCGCGGTGCTTCCCGCCGCCGGCCGCGTCGTCTCGCCCGGCTGGCACGCGGTCGGCCGCTTCCTCGGCGCGAGCATTCGCGACTTCTGGTGGCGGTGCCCTCTCGACCGTCAGCTCGAGCTGTGGCGCGATGCGGGCATCACCGACGTCAGCCACCGCCGGCTCAGCCTCGGCGGCGGCATCGTCATCTGGGGCCGCCGTGGCGACGACGCGTAGCGCCAAGCCCGCGTTCTACGCGCTCGCGCCAGGCGGCTGGCGCGACTACGTGACGCTGCTGCACCTGCCGTACACGCTCTGGCACCTGAGCTACGTCGTCATCGGCGCGGCGCTGGCGCCGGATTTCCCGAAGGGTCGTGTCGCCCTCACCGTGGCGGCGTTCTTCTTGGCGCTCGGGATCGCGGCCCACGCCCTCGACGAGCTGAAAGGCCGGCCGTTGCAGACCCGGATCCCGGCACC
>JBKOYZ010000050.1:0-4739 GCA_046725655.1 Actinomycetota bacterium
CTGCCGAGCGCGGCGCTCGTGCTGGCCATCGGCCTCGTGCTCGGCGGAGTCGTCGCGCCTGCAGTTGCCCAGGCTCTTGCCCGCCGCGCCTCCCGGCGGCAGGCGGCCGCCCGCGGGGAGCTGTCCGCGGAGCTGGTGGAAACTCTGGCCGGCAGCGCAGAGCTCCTCGCGTACGGAGTCGAGCGCGACCGTCTTCATCGCCTGCGGGTAGCCGACGGTCGTCTGGTGCGGATCGCACGCCGCGCGGCGCTCGCGGACGGCACCGGCGACGCGTTGCGCCTCGTCGCCACTGGTCTCACGGTCGTCGGAGTTCTCGCTGTCTCCGTCTCGGCTCACACCTCCGGAGACTTGAATCGCGTCCTGATCGCGATGCTGGCGCTGCTGACGCTCGCGGCGTTCGAGGCCGTCCAGCCTCTGCCGGAGGCGCTGCGACAGCTCGCAACAACTCTCGCCGCGGGACGGCGGGTTCTCGAGCTGACCGACCGCGAGCCCAGCGTCGCGGATCCGGCTTTCCCGCTCCCAGCGCCGACGCCGCCTTACAGCGTCGCACTCGAGAAGGTCACCGCCCGCTACGCGGCGGGCGAACCCCCGGCGCTGAGCCGGTTCAGCCTGAGGCTCGACCCCGGCCAGCGGGTCGTCCTCCTCGGTCCGAGCGGCGCGGGAAAGTCGACCGTCGTCAACCTCCTGCTGCGCTTCGTCGATCCCGACAGCGGGCAGGTCACGCTCGCCGGGGAGAGCCTGCGCCGCTACCGCCAGGAGGACGTTCGCAGCGCGATCGCCGTCGCCGGCCAGGACGCGCACCTGTTTTCGGCGAGCATTCGCGACAACCTCCGGCTCGGCCGGCCCGGGGCGACGGCTGCCGACCTGGAGCGAGTGCTGCGCGCGGCTCGGATCTGGGACTGGGTCCAGTCGCTTCCCGCCGGCCTGGAGACCCTCGTCGGTGAAGAGGGGCGGGAGCTCTCGGGCGGCCAGCGGCAGCGAATCGTGCTCGCTCGTGCGCTCCTGAGCGAGGCGCCGGTGCTCGTGCTCGACGAGCCGACTGCCCATCTCGACACAGAGACCGCGAGGAGCCTGATCGAGGACGTGTTCGCAGCCGCCGGAGAGCGCTGCGTGCTCCTCATCACCCACCGGCCGGAGGGGATCGAGCTCGCGGACGAGCTGGTCGTCGTGTCCGGAGGAAAGGAATGAGATGGCCGAAGTGGTCGAAGCACAGGACTTGACCGAGCCGTCACAGCACGGCTGGGCGATGGACTACCTGATCCGGCGCGCGGACGGTGAACAGCTCCACGCCGAAGTGCGCTGCTGGGACAAGGCACGGGACGCCGCCCAGCGGGCCGGAAACGCGCGCGCTCTGGAGGCAATCGGGGACCGCGGCCTCGCAGCTGCTCTCGAGTCCGCGGAGCTCGTGGAGTCACCGGCGACGCGTGGCGCCGTGATGATCTCGATCTGGTTCGACCCTGCTGATGACGGAAACCTGCGGCAGAACGTCACCTACGAGCGGCAGTCGAGCGAGCCCTCAGCGGGTTAGCTGCACGGGAAACGTCGCAAGCCAGATCACCGTTCCGAGGAAGAGCACCCACCCGAGGCCGAGGATCGCGGCGCGGTCTGGCTCGGGAACAACCTCTCGTTCTCGCTGCTCTAGTGGCTGATCGACAGCGGCGGGCCGATCGCGCGCTCGCGGCAAGAGACTCCGATCGACGTCGCCTTCACGCAGCACATGAGCCCGGAATTGGCGCCGCCCGGCTGGAGCCGGTGTTCCTCGACTACCTGCACCTCGGCTTCACGAACGCGACCGCGTTCAGTCCGACCGACGTGATGCCGCTCACGTACCGCGCGAAGTACACGATGCTGGTGCAGTCGACCGTCGCGCTCGCCTTGTTCGGCCTGATCGTCGCCCGGGCTGTCAACGCGTTCACGTGACGAGGTCCTTCGAGCGAGGACCCGGAGTCCTCGCTGCCTGATGCCAGGTTTTCAGCCCGAGGTCGCGGCTGCTTCGTGCTTCGCGCCCATCCGTTCGAGGAGGTGGTCGCCCACTCGGAGTGAATTGGCCATCGCCGTCAGGGCGGGATTCACCGCGCCGATGCTGGGGAAGACGCTCGTGTCGACGACGTAGAGGTTGTCGACTTCGTGCGCCCGGCAGTCGGTGTTCAGTGCCGAGGTCGCCGGGTCGTCCCCCATGCGGCAGGTCCCGGCCTGGTGGGCGCAGCCGGCAACCGGGATCTCGTTCTTCATGTACGCGAAGCGGTGGAAGAGGTGATCCGGGTTGAGGTCCACCCGGCCGAGCAACGACCGGAACTTCTTGTACAGCTGCTTCTTCGCCTCCGCGTTCGTCTCCGAGTAGCTGAGCGTGAGCTTTCCGTCGCGATCGACGCTGACCCGATTGTCAGGCCGCGGCAGGTCCTCCGTCGAGAGCCAGAAGTCGATCGCGTGGCGTGCGACCCGTTCGAGCGTCCATTCGGGCGCGAGCTTGGTCTCACCCGGCTTCTCGCCCCTGAACATCGGTGACTGCGACTTGCCCACCATCTGGATGTTCCCGAGCGGGTAATCAAAGTCGTCACTGCCAAAGTAAAAGTCGTTGAGCCCGAGTGTCTTCTGGTAGACGGTCGGGTTCTCCTCGCGCGAGAGTGCGAGCACCGCGACGCTGTCGTGGAACATGAAGTTGCGGCCGACCTGATCGGAGCCGTTGGCGAGCCCGTTCGGATGTTTTTCGTTCGCCGAGGCAAGCAGCAGCCTCGCCGTGTTCGCCGCGCCGCACGCGACGGCGACGAGATCGCCCGCGAAGGTCTCCGTCGCGCCGTCGCGCTCGACCACGACACCCGTCACGGCCGTGCCGGCTGCGTTCGTCTCGAGCTTGATTGCCTTCGCGTTCGTCAGCAACGTCACGTTGCCGTGCTCGAGCGCCGGCCGCACACCCAGGACCTCGGCGTCGGCCTTTGCATGCAGCGGACAGGGAAAGCCGTCGCAGTTGGCGCAGCGCACGCATGTGCTGTACGGCATGTTCTGCTCGTCGAGAAGGATCCCGCAGGGCGCGTGGAAGGGGTGGTAGCCCGCTGCGGCGAGCTGGTCGGCGAGCTGCTGGATCCGCGGCTCGTGCGACACGGCGGGGTGCCCGTACGGCGAGCTGGCGGGGGGCTCGGTTGGATCCTCGCCGCGGGCGCCGTGTACCTCGTACAGATGCTCGGCCTGCGTGTAGTACGGCTCGAGCTCGTCGTACGAGATCGGCCAGGCCGGCGAGATGCCGTCGTGATGCCGGAGCTCGCCGAAGTCCTTCTCGCGTAGCCGGTACAGCGCCGCGCCGTAGAGCTTCGTCGCCCCGCCGACGAAGTAGTGGATCTGCGGCTGGAAGGGTTTGCCCTCGCCGTCGTACCACGTGTCGTCGGAGACGTAGCGGTTGTCGACGAACACGTCCTGCGCGAGCCAGTTCTGCGGCTCGCGCGGAAGCCAGTCGCCGCGCTCGAGCAGCAGGATCTTCTTGCCCGAGGATGCCAGGTGCCGTGCGAGCGTGCCGCCGCCCGCGCCCGTCCCGATGATGATCACGTCATATTCGGCCATTCCAAACCCTCCGCTCTTGGCTCGGCGATGCGTAGACGATTCCGAGAGCGTCCCGCGCGCGCATCGTCCTGACGGGGTGAAGCGCAGCGCGGGTTCATCCTGGCGGGATGATGCCGGGCGCATCCGTGAGGCAAGATGCTCCCTTGCAGATGCAGCCTCCGACTGACCGCGTCCATGTCAGCGCCGAGCAGTTCGGCGCGCTCTTTCGAACCGTGAGCGCCTGGGGGCGGTGGGGCGACGACGACGACCGCGGAGCGTTGAACCACATCACGCCTGAACGCGTCGCCGCTGCCGCAGGGCTCGTGCGCGAAGGGGTCTCCGTCACGCTTAGCCATCCGCTGAACACCGTCAAGGCCGCCGACAACCCGGAGCCTGCGGATCACCGCATGACCGCGTGGGGCGGCAGCGGACCGCTGAGCCTGGCCAAGGACTACGTGGGGGTCGACTACCACAACGACACGCACACGCACATCGACGCCCTCTGCCACGTCGGCTACGAAGGGTCGCTTTACAACGGCACGCCTGCCGATGCCGTCACGTCAGCCGGCGCCAGCGCCCAGTCGGTCGATGCCCTGAAGGACGGGTTGGTCGGCCGCAGCGTCCTGCTCGACATTCCGCGCCTCCGAGGAGTCCCGTGGCTCGAGCCCGGGGAGAACGTGTTTCGCGACGAGCTCGAGGCGGCCGAGCGCCAGCAGGGCGTCGCAGTCCGCGAAGGCGACATCCTGCTAGTCCGAACCGGCCACGCCCGCCGGCTGCGCGAGTTGGGCCCGTGGGAGACGGCCACCGCCAAGGCGGGGCTTCACCCGACGGCCATGACCTTGCTCGCCGAAAGGGGCGTCGCCGTGCTGGGCTCCGACACCAACGGCGACACCGCTCCCAGCAGCACCGAGGGCGTCGGCTTCCCCATCCACGTTCTCGCGCTCGCCGCGATGGGCGTCCACCTGCTCGACTATCTCCAGTTCGAGGAGCTCCGCGCCGTCTGCGAACCGAGAGAGCGCTGGGAGTTCTTCTTCGTCGCGGCGCCCCTGCGTATCGCCGGGGGCACAGGCTCACCGCTCAATCCGATCGCCGTCCTCTGACGCCGGTGGCCGGGCGGGACGGCGTCTCGACTCAGTACTCGGCGAGCATCTCGGGAACGACGATCCGTGCCGCGGCCTCGATCAGAGCGAGGTGCGAAAAAGCCTGCG